>DATNBW010000199.1:0-19897 GCA_035607275.1 Verrucomicrobiia bacterium
ATCGAGGGCCGAGGTGGGCTCGTCGAGGAGCAGGATCCGGGCGTCGCGCATGAACGCCCGGCCCAAGGCGATCTTCTGCCACTCGCCGCCCGACAGCTCCACGCCACCGTCGAACCATTTCCCGAGCGGCGTGTCCCAGCCGTCCGGCAGGCGATCGAGGAGGCTGTCGGCGCCGCCCTTGCGGGCCGCCTCCTCGACGGCCGCGCGATCCTCGAGACGGTCGAGCTCGCCGAGCCCGATGTTCTCCGCGGCGCTCGCCTGGTAGGTCACGTAGTCCTGGAACATCCCGCCGATCAGGCTTCGGACGGCAGCCGGCTCGAGCTCGCGGAGGTCGACGCCGTCGAGGAGGATCCGGCCGTCGGTGGGGTCGTACAGGCGAGTGACGAGCTTGATCAGGGTCGACTTCCCCGCCCCGTTCCGACCGACGACCGCGACGGTCTCGCCGGGCGCGATCGTGAAGCTCACGTCGCTGAGCGCGTCCTCGTCGCGGCCCGGATACCGGAACGTCACATGATCGAAGACGAGCTCGCCGCGGGCGGCGGCGACATCGATCGTGGGCCCGCCCTCACCGGAAGCGGTGCGGCGGGCCGTCCCGGCCGACCCGTCGCCGGCCGTCCCCTCGATCCCGACCGGCGTCGCGAGCAGCTCGAACAGGTCGTTGAGGTAGAGGTTGTTCTCGTACATCGAGCCGGCTCCGCCGAGCAGCCCCTGGACGGAGCCCTGGACCGACGACGCGGCCTGCGTGAACAGCGTCAGGCTGCCGAGGGTCAGCTTCCCGTCGATCGCCTGCAGGGCGACGTAGAGATAGGTCAGCGAGCCGGCGAGGGTCGTCAGCGAGCTCCAGACGAAGCCCACGAAGTAGCGGGTCACGACCAGCCCTCGCTGGCGGTCCTGGTAGACCCGCGAGAGCTGGCGGAAGCGATCGATGAAATACGGCCCGAGCCCGAAGAGCTTGACCTCCTTGGCATAGGTGTCGGTCGTCACCAGCGTCGTCAGGTAGTCCATCCGGCGCCGCAGCGGGGACGCCCAGCGGGCGAACGAGTATCCGCGCCAGCCGTAGCGGGTGTCCGCGACGAACGCCGGGATCGGCGCGATCAGGGCGACGAGCGCGAGGAGCGGGCTGAGCGTGAAGAGCAGGAAGATCATCGACACGAGGGCGATGGCGGTCTGGATCAGCCCGAACACGCCGCTGACCATGAAGAGCGGGCGGCTGCTGGCCCCCTGCTGGGCCCGCCGGAGCAGGTCGTACGAGGTCGAATCCTCGAAGAAGGACAGATCGAGCTTCGCGGCGTGGTCCATGATCTCGAGCTGGATCGTGTTCGTGACCCGTTCCTGGAGCAACTGCTGGCAGACGTTCCGGAGAGTCGAGAGGAACGACGAGAGGGCGTAGACCAGGAACTGGGCCGCCGCGAGCAGGATGACGATCCCGGTCGGGTCGAGGGTGAGCGGGCCGAAGGTCTCCCTCGCCGCAGCTACGCCCGTGACGTTCGCGGTGATCGCCCGGACGACGGCGTCGATCAGGAGCTTGGCGATGAGGGCCGTGATCGCGGGCACCACGCCGGCGAGGACCGTCGCCACGGCGAGCCCGATCGTCAGGACCTTGCTCGCGGACCAGACGAGACCCAGGACACGGGGCAACGTGCTGATCAGCGCGCGGACGGCCTCGCGGGCCCGCTTCAGGCGCCCGCGCAGGTCGGTCGGGCCGTCGCTCGGCGGATCGGGGATGTCCGGGTTGCCGGAGAGGCCGCTCTCGCGACCCTCGACACCGGGCCGGAGCTCGCGGCGCAGGCGGTTGCCGCGTGGGATGATCGGCGGGTGGTAGCTCAGGCTCGGCCCCCGTTCGCGTCCCCGTGGCGGCCGGTCAAGTTGAGGCGAAGAAGATCCTCACCCCACTTCTGCTCGCCCGTCAGCTCGAATCCATAGTGCAGGTAGAACGGCTGCGGCGACCCCTCGCCGGCCTTGCAGCTCGTGAGCAGGACTTCGGCGTTTGGCCGCGTCCGGAGGTATTCGACGACGGCGTCGATCGTGCCCGCCCCGTAGCCGCGGCCCTGGAACCGATGATCGATCAGGAGCCGCCAGAGGAAATACGGCCCGACCATGTCGTCGTCCGCCGCCAGGTCCTCCGCGGGGATGTTGTCGCTGATCATCACGAACCCGACGAGCTGACTGGTGTCGGCGTCGTGGACGGACCACATCCGGGGACACGCCTTCGCGTCGCTGATCGCGTCCTCGAAGTGGCTGACCATCGGGCCGAGGTAGCGCTCCTGGCCCGGCCCGCGACGGAGTCCCATCACCGCCTCGTCGTCGTCCTCGGTGACGAGGTCGCGGAGCTCGACCCGGGCCATCAGGGTGCCGCCACGGCGGGCTGCTCGTCGCGCTCGGCGACGTCGCGCTCCGCGGCGTCGCGCGCGGCCTCGCGATCGGCCGCGCCATCGGCCGCGTCGCGCTCCGCCGCATCACGGGCCGCGACCGCGCGGTCGTGGCGCTCGTGCCGTTCCGCCGCCTCGGGCGTCCGGATCTCGTCCAGGAACGCGAGCGACCGGGCGTCCCGCTCCAGGACGTTCCGGATGAAGTCGCGCATCGCGCTCTCGACCTCGCGCTCGGTGGTCTCGGCCAGGCGGAGCCCGGAGATCGCCTCGACGTCCTGGCGCTGGTACGCCTTGAGGAGCTTGAGGCCGTCGAGCGTCAGGCCCGTCCGGTCATGGGGCGGCCCCGGGCATCGATCGCACAGGACGCCACCGAGCGGCGGGACCCAGCGGAACCGCCCGGTCGCCTCGAGGACGCGGTCGCACTCCACGCACCGGTCGACCTCGGGCCGGACGCCGAGCTCGTCGGCCAGATGCATCTCGTACCAGCGGGCGACCCGGCCCGGTGCCATCCCCGCGTCGAGGAGCTCGTAGCTGCGCTTCAGCAGCGAGTAGACGGGCTCGGCCGCGTGGCGCTCCTCGAGCGAGCGGTCCGCCAGCTCGGCGAGGTACCAGGCGGTCGCGGCGCTCTCGAGGGAGTCGCGCAGGTTCAGCCACGCGTGGCCGACGCTCACCTGGGTGACGACATCGAACGTCCGGCCGCGAGCGAGGAGGACGGTGAGCTCGGCGAACGGCTCGAGGCTGCCACCGATCCGCGAGGTCGGGCGGCGGATGCCCTTGGCGATCGCCTTGAGCTTGCCGCCGGCCGGCGTGATCAGCGTGAGGATGCGGTCCGCCTCGCCGTAGTCGAACCGCGAGAGGACGATCGCATCGGTCGAATATCGGCGCGGGATCGGCACGGTCGAAACGTAGCACCTCGGGGCGTCAGGGGCCGGCGTGAACGCCGTCCGGCGGTCGAATCATCCAATCGTCCATCCGGTGCGTACAACCGACAGGCGCCGGTGCGGTTGCGTCCCCCGAACCGGCGCCGTTCCATGCCCGCGAGCCAGTCCCGTGGCGGCAGCCGATCGCGGCAACAGGCTACTTCCGGCTAGCATGATTGCGGAAATCCCGCTACCATGCCCCCGATGACCACCGCCCAGCCGGTCCTCGACGCCGCCGCCCTGATCGCCGACACCGAGGCCGAGATCCTCCGAGTCGTCTCGACTCACGACGCCTCCACCGCGGGCGTGTACGACATGATCCGCTACCACCTCGGTCTGGACGGGTCGGGGGCCTCGGCCGGCAAGCGGATGCGCCCGCTCCTCGGGCTCCTGGCCTACGCGTCGATCGCCGGCGACTATCACCCGGCGCTGCCGGGCGCGGCGGCCGTCGAGCTTGGCCACAACTTCAGCCTCGTCCACGACGACATCGAGGACGGCGATCGCGAGCGCCGCCACCGCCCGACCGTCTGGGCCCTTCACGGCGTCGCCCAGGCCATCAACACCGGCGACATGCTGTTCAGCCTCAGCCGGATGGCGCTCCATCGCCTGACCGACCTCGGCTTCTCGGACGCCAAGGTGCTCCGCCTCATGCGCTTGTACGACGAGACCTGCGTCGCACTGTGCGAGGGCCAGTACATCGACATCGCAACATCCGAGTCCGACGACGTGATGTCGGTCGACCTCTATTTCGACATGATCGGACGCAAGACGGCGGCCCTGATCGCGGCCTCGATCGAGGCCGGCGCCCTTCTCGCGTCCGACGACGAAGAGGTGATCGCCCGGTATCGCGGCTTCGGCTGGGCGCTCGGCCTCGCGTTCCAGCTCAATGACGACCTCCTCGGGATCTGGGGAGCCGAGCAGTCGACCGGCAAGAAGCCGTCCGACATCGCCCGGCGCAAGAAGACGCTGCCGGTGATCTACGCGTTCGAGCATGCCGGACCCGAGGATCGCGAGCGGCTCGCCGCGCTCTACGGCAACGGCGGGCCGACGGCCGACGATGTCGCCGAGATCATCGCGATCCTCGAGCGGACCGGCGCCCGCGACTTCACGAGGACCGAGGCGCGCCGCCATCGCGACGAGGCCCTCGCAGAGCTGGATGCCGCGGGTGTCGTCGATCCCGAGGCCCGCGCCCGCCTCGAGGAGATCATCGTCTCGGTGATCGCGGCCTGAGTTCCCTGACGGCCATCGTTGTCGCGCCGAGCGTGACAACCAACGTCTGACAGGCCCGTCAGCCTTCGCGCGTCACGCCGAGCGCGCCGTTCGTCGCCCGAAGCACCGATTCCAGGTCCGACCGCGGGTTCACAGCCATCGATTGTCACGCGTCGCGTGACGCCGGTGCGAACCTAGCGGTCGCCGTCCTCGTCCGGGCGCGGCTCGCCGTCCTCGTCGGCACGTCTCCGAACGACAAGGACCTTGCCGACCCGCCGGCCGTCGGTCGTCTCGACCGTCAGCTGCAGCCCGTCGACCTCGACCACGTCGCCGGGCGACGGGACGCCGCCGATCCGGTGGTAGATCAGGCCGCCGACCGTGTCGTACTCGTCGTCGTCCTCGAGCCCGAGCTCCGTGTCGAACAGCTCGGCCAGGTCGTCGACGTCGGCCCGGCCGTCGACGCGGGCCTCGTCGTCGGAGATCCGGACGACCATCGGCTCCTCGGTGTCGTACTCGTCCTGGATCTCGCCGACGATCTCCTCGAGGAGGTCCTCGATCGTCAGCAGCCCGGCGGTGCCGCCGTACTCGTCGAGGACGATCGCGATGTGGACCTTCCGCCGCTGGAACTCGTGGAGGAGGTCGTCGATCGTCATCGACTCGGGCACGAAGACCGGCGAGCGCAGGAGCGAGCGGAGCGTCGGACGCGGCGCGGCGCCGGCCTTGAGGATCGGCAGGAGGTCCTTCGCGTAGAGGATCCCGACGACCTCGTCGATCGATTCCTCGTAGACCGGGATCCGGCTGTGGCCCTCGTCGACGACCTTGTCGATCGCCTCGTCGAGGCTGGCCGAGGCGGGCAGCGCGACGATCGCGATCCGCGGAATCATCACCTCGTGGAGGCGGCGCTCGCCGAGCTCGATGATCGAGTTGATCATCTGCTCCTCCTCGGCCTCGAGGACGCCCTGCTCGCCGCCGCGCTCGACGATCAGGCGGAGCTCCTCGGCCGTGATCTGGGCCTCGTTGGAGACGTTCGCGCCGAACAGCTTCGCGATCCACGCGGTGACCCCGGTCAGGAGCTTGATCAGCGGGCCGAGTGCCCGGGCGAGGAACTCGATCGGGAGCGACAGGGCGATCGCGAACCGCTCGGTGTTGGCGAGGGCGAGGGTCTTCGGGACGAGCTCGGCGAAGATGATCGTGAACAGGGCCAGGATGATCGTGACCACGATCAGGGCGATGGTCTCGGAGGTGTTCGGATCGAGGCCGGTGCTCGAGAGGACCTTGGCGAAGCCCTCGACGAGGCTCACCGCGGCATAGGCCGAGGCGAAGAAGCCGATGACCGTCAGGCCGAGCTGCGAGACGGCCAGGAAGCGGCCGGGCTCTTCGAGCAGCCGCCGGACGCGGCGCGCCCCCGAGCTGCCCTCGTCGACGAGCTGCTCCACGCGGCTCCGACGGATCGAGACGAGGGCGATCTCGCCGGCGACGAAGAAGCCCTCCAGGAACGTGAGCAGGATCAGGATGAGGATGTCGATCATCAGCCCGCCCCGTCCGTGGTGGCGTCGATGATCGGCTCCACGGGCGTCGACGCCTCCGGGTCGGCCGGGCGCTCGTCATCGACCGGCCGCGGGTCGCGCATCCGGGCCGGCATCCCGACCGCGAGCTTGCCGGCCGGCACGTCGCGGGTGACGACCGCGCCGGCGCCGGTCTTCGCGTCGTCGCCGATCGTGAGCGGCGCTCGGAGCATCGTGTCGACGCCGAGGAAGACGCGCTTGCCGATCGTCGTCCGGTGCTTCTGGCGGCCGTCGTAGTTGGCCGTGATCGTGCCGGCGCCGACGTTCGTCTCGTCGCCGAGCTCGGCATCGCCGAGATAGCTCATGTGGTGCTGCTTCACGCCGCGCCCGAGGCGGGTGTTCTTCAGCTCGGCGAAGTTGCCGACCTCGGCGCCCGGCCCGACGTGGGACCCCGGCCGGAGGTGGCTCATCGGGCCGATCGTCGCCCCGTCCTCGACGACCGAGCGCTCGACGATCGACGCCCAGACGAGGCAGCCGGCGCCGATCGTGCTGTCCACGATCTGCGAACCGGCCCCGATCGTGCTTCCCTCCCCGACCGACGAGGCGCCCCGGATGATGACGTTCGGCTCGAGGGTCACGTCCTCGGCGAGGGTCACCGAGGCGTCGAGGTAGACCGTCGACGGGTCGCGCATCGTCACCCCGGCCCGCATGTGGACGCTGTTGATCCGGGTCCGCAGGTCCCATTCGGCCTGGGCGAGCTCGGCTCGATCGTTGATCCCGAGGAGCCGCCCGTCGTCCTCGACCGTCAGCGCGACGACGAGCCGGCCGTCGGCGCGGGCGAGCTCGACCAGCTCGGTCAGGTACAGCTCGCCGGTCTTCGGCGACGCGCTGAGCGACCCGATCCGCTCGCGCAGCCACGCCGCGTCGAAGGCGTACAGACCCGAGTTGATCTCGTTGATCGCGATCTCCTCGTCGGTCGCGTCCTTGCGTTCGACGATCCGCTCGACCGTGCCCGCGTCGTCGCGGACGACCCGGCCGAGCTGGGCGGGCTCGATCGCATCGACCGCCACGAGGGCGATCGCCGCCTCGTCCAGGCGCCGCTCCTCGAGGAGCTCGGCGAGGAGCGAGGCCTCGAGCAGCGGCGCGTCGCCGGTCAGGACGAGGATCTCGTCGACATCGGACGGGAGCGCGGCGAGCGCCGCAGCCACCGCGTCGCCCGTGCCGCGCGGCTCGGCCTGGAGGGCGTAATCGACGTCGTCACCGAGGGCGTCGCGGACGGCGGCGGTCGCGGGGCTCGTGACGACGAGCGGCCGCTGCCCGGTGACCTCGCGGGCGGCATCGACGACGTAGGCGACCATCGGCCGGCCGGCAAGCCGGTGGATGAGCTTCGGCGTCCGCGACTTCATGCGCGTGCCGAGGCCGGCCGCCATCACGACGGCTGCCACGCGCGGAGACGTGCCGGGACTTGGAGGGTTCACGAGGGGCGACGCGAGCGGGCGAGGGTCGGGGAGGCGATCCCGACGCGGTCAGGGCCCGGCGCGTGTCGAGGTGATGATGTCATCGAAGGGTTGCGCGATGGTATGGGCGCCCGCTCAGGGGTGTCAACCGACTGGGCTGTCGCGCCTCGGCACGCCATCGCGGCGTTGAAGCCTGCGCTCCTCACTCACGCACCTGCGGGTGCGCTCGTTCCGGTGCTCGGCCTCGCCTTGCGCTGACGCACCCATGCGCGACGAACGCCGTCAGGCCCGGGCGGCCCGCCGGATCCGTCAACCGAGCGGATCGCCCATCCCGCGGAGCTCCAGGATTCTGTCAAGCGAATCTCAGGCGGTCACAGGACACGGCTCGCGACGGGCGGGAGCCGGATCTGAGCGTCGGTCACGGTCGAGTTTCTGACAGCCGGACGCCACGCGGTCGGTTGACAGAAACTCTCTGCCCAACGACCGGCTGAGATTCGGTTGTCAAATTTGTCAGCGGGCGGGCGACCGGGGGCCGTCCGCCGCCTCATGCGCGACGAGTGGCGACCGCGTCGGGGATCGGGCGGTGAGCGATCGCCTCGATCTCGACGAGGGCGCCCTTCGGCAGCGCGCCGACACCGATCGTCGATCGGGCCGGCGGCGGCTCGGGCATGAACGTCGCGTAGATGCCGTTGACGGTGCCGAAGTCGTTCACGTCGGCGAGGAAGATCGTCGTCTTGACGACGTCGTCGAAGGTCAGGCCGGCGGCATCGAGGACCGACTGGAGGTTGCGGAGGGCGCGCTCGGCCTGGGCCTCCACGCCATCGGCCATCTCGCCCGTCGCGGGATCGAGCCCGATCTGTCCCGAGCAGAACACGAGCTCGCCGCTCCGGATGGCCTGGCTGTACGGCCCGAGCGCGGCGGGCGCCCCGTTCGTCTGGATGGCCTGGCGGGTCATGGCGGGGTCTCCTGTGCGGTGGTGGCGAGGTCGATCGTGGCGGGGTCGGTGCCGGGGTCGTTGGTGCCGTCAGCGTCGTCGGGCGTGATCAGGAACGTCGTGGCGGTGACGAACGGCTCCGTCGGGCCTGGTGCCACGATGAAGCCGCTCCCCACGGCGGCTCGCACGGAGGCCGCGGCTAGATCGGCGTCGTCGAGCGAAGGATAGAGCGCCCAGAGTGTCGGGCCGGAGCCGGACAGCCCGATCGGGCGGGCGAGGAGGCGGGTCAGCGCCCGGCGCAGGGCCACGAGCCCGTCGACGACCGCGGCCGCGGCGGGCAGCAGATCGTTGGCCGCCGCCAGCACGCCGGCCCGCTCGATCAACTGCCGGGCGCTCATCCCGGATCCCCACTCGGCGGCGAAGTGCTCCGAGCTCCGCGCCGCGACGCCCGGCTGGCCCATCGCGCCACCCGACCAGGCCGCGAACACGGCCGCCGTGTGGGCCGCCACGGCCGGCGTCACGAGGAGGACGCCCGGCGGATGCTCGCCGGCGGCAAGTCGCAGGCCGCGCAGCGGCGTGACCCGCTCGCCACGCCCCTCCACGAGGGCTGACCGGCCGGCGAGGAAGAACGGAACGTCGCTGCCGATCGAGGCGGCGAGGGCGACGCGGCCGGCGGGCGGCAGGACGTCGGCCGCAGACCAAGCCTCCAGCGCGCCGTCGATGGCGGCCGCCGCGTCGCTGCTCCCGCCGGCAAGGCCCGCGGCGACCGGGATCCGCTTGTCGAGCCGGGCCGCGAGCCCCGGCGGCGGCGACGCGACATGGGGCCGCACCGCCCGGCGCGTGACGTCGAGCGCGCGGAGGACGAGGTTGTCCGCGATCGGTCCCGCCTCGAACCCCTCGACCCGAAGGGTGTCCCGGCCGTCCGACGACGGATCCGGGGTCAGGCTCAGCCGGTCGGCAAGGGCGAGCGGGGCCATGACCGAGTGGAGGCCGTGGTATCCGTCCGGGCGGCGCCCGACGACCGCCAGCGTCAGGTTCAGCTTGGCCGGTGCAAGACGGACGACGGGCGTCAGCCGCCGTGCCGGGTCGACGGTCACGACGACTCCTCGCCCCGGCGCCGGCCGCGCCGGTCCGGTCCGATCTCGCCGAACGCCTCGAGGAGAGCCAGCCACTCCCCCACCGCCACGGTCTGGGGCCGGCGGTCCGGCGCGATTCCGGCGGCCGCGAGGGCGGCGCTGACCCGGTCCGGTTCCACGGGCAGCTGCCGGCCGAGCACGTTGTGGAGCATCTTCCGCCGTTCGCGGAACGAGGCCTGGACCAGCCGCCAGAGCGCGTCCTCGGCCTCCGGCGTCGGGAGCCGGTCGTCGGCCGGGTACGGCTCCACGACGATCACGGCCGAGCGGACGGCCGGCTCGGGCTCGAAGGCCGCGGGCGGGACCTCGAAGGCGATCCGGACGCGGGCGTGGTACTGGACGAACACGCTCAGATAGCTCATCCCGCCCGGCGGCGCGGCGATCCGCTCGGCGACCTCGCGCTGGACCATCAGGACGAGCCGCTCCGGCCGGGGGGTCTCGCCGAGCAGGCGGTGGAGGATCGGGCTCGTGATGTGGTACGGCAGGTTGGCGACCACGTCGTAGGGCGGCGGGACGACGGTCGTCAGCTCGAGATCGAGGGCGTCGCCGTCGATCAGGCGCAGGCGGCCCGCCTCGAGGTCGTCGGCGAACCGGTCCCGGAGGAACGCCGCGAGGCCTCGATCGAGCTCGACCGCAGTGACCTCGGCACCGGTGGCGAGGAGGCCGCCGGTCAGGAACCCGAGCCCGGGCCCGATCTCGAGGACGTGCGAACCGGGCGCCGGCGCCGCCTCGGCAAGGATCGCCTCGAGGACCTCTGGATCGGCCAGGAAGTTCTGGCTGAGAGCGTGTCGGGCCCGGAGGCCCGCATCCCGGAGCGTCCGGCGGACCACGTCCGGATCGATCCGGACCGGTGCCGACGGGCGTGAATCGTCGGCCGTCCCGCGCCCGGTCATCGGCGGGCCAGCGGCAGCGACGGGCTCGCGTCGAGCGCCAGATCCGCCCGCTCCCCGGCGGCGAAGCGGCGCGCGCCGGCCGCGCCGATCATCGCCCCGTTGTCCGTGCACAGCGCGGGCCGCGGAACGACGAGCGCCAGCCCGAGCGCCTCGGCCTCGCCGGCGAGACGTGCCCGCAAGGCCCCGTTCGCCGCGACACCCCCGCCGAGCACGATCGAGCGCGCGCCGGTCTCTTCGGCCGCCCGGATCGTCTTCGTCACGAGGACGTCGACGACGGCATCCTGGAAGCCCCACGACAGCTCCGCGACCGCCGCGTCGGAGAGCCGCGCATCGGGCTCGGAGGCGGCCGCCTTGCCGGTCGGCAGCCCTTCGTCGGCCCGGGCCTCGTCGATCGTCCGGCGGGCCGCGGTCTTCAGGCCGCTGAAGCTGAAGTCGTACGTCTCGCCGAGCCACGCGCGCGGGAATGCCGCGTCGTGGCGACTCGCCGCCTCGGCCGCCCGCGACACGGCCGGACCGCCCGGATAGGACAGCCCGAGCAGCCGGCCGACCTTGTCGAACGCCTCTCCGGCCGCGTCGTCGACCGTCTGGCCGAGCAGCCGGTAGGTGAGGTGGTCGCGCATCTCGACGAGGAACGTGTGGCCGCCCGACACGATGAGCGCGACGAGCGGGAACACCGGCTCCGGACGATCGTCGTCGCCGGGATCGGTCAGCCAGGCGGCGTACAGGTGGCCCTCGAGATGGTTGACCCCGACGAGGGGCTTGTCGTGGACCCAGGCGATCGTCTTCGCGAAGTTGATCCCGACCAGGAGGGAGCCCGCGAGCCCAGGGCCGTGGGTCACCGCTACGGCATCGACGTCGCCGACGGTCAGGCCGGCGTCGGCGAGGGCCTGGTCGAGGACGGGCACGATCCAGCGCAGGTGGGCGCGCGCGGCGACCTCCGGGACGATTCCCCCGCTCGCCGCGTGGAGCGCCGTCTGGCTGGCCACGACGTTCGACAGGATCCGCCGCCCGCCGGCGATCAGCGCGATCCCCGTCTCGTCGCACGACGATTCGACCGAGAGCAGGACGGGGCCATCGGATCCGGGCTCGCGCGCCGTCATCCGCCGGCCTCGGCCGGTGGCTCGTCGTGCGTCGGATCCGGATCCGCCTCGAACGGTCCCGCGGGGGCCGGCGATGCGTCGAGGGCCGCCCGGAGCTCCTCGATCCGCGCGTCGAGCGCCGGATCGCCGAACGACTCCGTCGTCATGATCAGCGCGTCCTCGTTGTTGTCGCTGTAGTAGCGCGGCCGCAGCCCGACCGGCCGGAAGCCGTACTTCTCGTACAGCCGGCGGGCCGCGAGGTTCGACAGGCGGACCTCCAGCGTCGCCTCCCGGGCGTGGCGGTCGCGGGCAAGGTCGAGGAACGCGAGGAGCAGGCGCTCGCCGATCCGCTGGCGGCGCCAGGCGGGGTGGACCGCGAACGTCGTGATGTGGGCCTCGTCGACCATCAGCCACATCCCGCCGTACGCGACGATCCGGTCGTCGATCCGGGCGACGAGATAGGACGCGAGGCGGTTCGTCATCAGCTCGCTGCGGTAGGCGTTCTCGGGCCACGGCGTCGAGAAGCTCGCCTGCTCGATCCGCTGGACCTCGGCCAGGTCCTCGAGGCGCATCGCGGCGATCGTGAGCCTCACCGGCGGTCGCGCGACCATGCGACCTCCCCGCTCTCGCGCTCCACTCCGCGCGGCAGGCTGACGTACTCGGGAACGAGCCGGGCGAGGTCGTCGGCGTCGCCTGCGGCGAGGCGCGCGGCCCCGAGGCCGACGAGCGCCTCGGCGAAGCCGGATCGAGCCACGAGGCCGCGGGCGACGGCCTCGGCGGGAGCCCGATCGTCCAGGTCGAGCGCGATCAGGACCTCGTCGGGGCGGACGACGGGCTCCGTGCCGCCCGGCAAGAGGACCGGCGCCGTGCCGGCCCGGACGGCCAGGCGATCGTTCGGCCCGGCCGGGAGGAGGAGGAGCCCGTTTGGACCGGCACCGCTGGCCGCGAGCAGGGCCGCGCCGGTCGACACGCCGACGATCGGCACGCCGAGCTCGTGGGCGAGGGCCTTGGCCGTGGCGATGCCGACCCGGAGGCCGGTGAACGCGCCGGGTCCCGTCCCGACGATCACGCCCCGGATCCGCGACCGGCGCAGGTTCGCCTCGCCGGTCAGCCGCCCGATCGCCGGCAGGAGCTGCGCTCCGTGGGTTCGTCCGGCCTCCCAGGTCGAGACGGCGAGCGGCGTTCCGTCGAGCGCCGCCGCCGCGACGACGACCCGGCTCGTCGCGGTGTCGATCGCGAGCAGCCACGAGCGGCGACCGTTCGCCTCGGAGCGGTCGGGGCCCGCCGAGCCCCCGGAGCCCACGGGGCCCCCGGAGCCGCGATCGTCCGCCCCGGAGTGCTCGTTCGGTGCCGAGGCGCCGGTCATCGGGCGGCCACCACGAGCCGGCGGAGACCGGGATCGACCGTGACGAGCTCGATCTCGCGGATCTCGTCGCCGCTCCCGTCGATCACGACATCGAGCCGGCCGGCCGGCAGCACGTCGCCCATCCGCTCCGGCCACTCGACGACCGTGACGCCGTCGATCTGGCGGTCGTCGATGACGCCGCCGGCGAGAGCGTCGGCCGCGTCGGCAAGCCGGTACAGGTCGACATGGAACAGCGGCAGCCGGCCCGCGTATTCGTTCATGAGGATGAACGTCGGCGAGTTGACGGTGTCGGCGATGCCGAGCCCGCGGGCGATCCCCTTCGCGACCTGGGTCTTGCCGGCGCCCAGCTCGCCCCACAGGCAGATCAGGTCGCCGCGCGCGGCCACCCGGCCGAGGCGTTCCCCGAGCGCGACCGTCTCGGCGGCGGACGCGGTCCGGACGCGGACGCGGAGATCGGCGGCAGCGGGCATGTCAATCGTCCCGCCGGCGAGCCGGCATCGCCATCGTCAGGCGAACCGCTCGAGATCCGCGATCGGGATCGCGACCGGCGGTTCGTCGCCGAACACGACCCAGCCAGCCTCGAGGAACGTCCCGCCCGCGAACCGCCGGACCCCGGCAAGACCGGCCCAGCGGCCCTCGTCGCCGGCGCGCTCGCCGGCGCGGACCCGGACATGGTCGGCCGGCGGCGGGTCGACCGCGAGCTTCGGCTCGTCGAAGACGAGGGCCGGCGGATCGACCGTGATCGCGACGGTGGTGCCCGCCAGGCGCTCGAGGACGGCGCCGACCGGTCCCGCGATCGGCCGGCGGACGGCGCCGTCGAGGACGAGGACGGCGAACGGCGGCAGTCGATGGAGGGCTGCCCGCTGGCGCGACTCGGAAGCCATGAAGTCGCGGCGTTCCTTGCCGGCGAGACCGCTGACGACGACCCCGCGGACGCCCATCGCCCGGGCGCGGGTCAGGGCCTCGGCGTCGACCCGCGATCCGATCACGAGGATCGTCCCGGCCAGCCCGACGTCGAGCGATGTCGATCGCAGCCGCCCCTGGCGCATGTCGCTCCGCTCGCTGCCGAGGGACAGCCGGCCGCTCGTCGGGTCGCCGAGGGCCTCGACCCCGAGGAGGGCCCGGCCCTGCGCCCGGACGCGGATCCCGACGCCCGGCCGGACGTCGCGAACGACGCCGGCGAGCGGGCACTCGACGGGCTCGGCGTGCTCGCCGGCGGCCAGCACCCAGTGGCCGTCATGCTCGTAGAGGAGCTCGCCGGCCTCGGCTCCGGGTCCGCGCCGGAGGCGGACCCCGGCCTGGCCGCCCGTCCAGCGGTCGCCGGCCGCGGCACCCTCGGCCGTCGCGGCCGGCGTGAGCTCCACGATCCGCGCATCGCGAAGGCGCTCCGCGATCGATGTTCCGGCCACGATCGCGTCGCCGGCCGCGACGAGCGAACGGTCGCCCGGCTTCAACGCGAAGAGGACCTCCGTCGGGCCGGCCAGGATCGGCCGGCACGCGACGAGCTCCAGCCCGCGCAGCTCCGGCGATTGGGCCGGGGAAGCGCCCGGCGCACCGGATCCGGCGGACGCGCCGCGCCTGGCCGAGTGGCGGACGTTGGTCGCGGTCATCGGTCGCGCGTCAGCCACAGCGATTCCTGCCAGGCGTCGAGCAGCTCGCGGCGGCGGTCCATCCGGTCGGGCAGGCGGAGGGGGACATCGCGAAGGTCCACGAGCAGCCCGCCGAGCCCGCCCGAGACGTCGACCGCGAAGTGCCGCCCGCGCGTCCCGAGCCGGACCGAATCGCGGAACGTGAATTCCGCCGTCGCGACCTCGCCCGGCGGCAGGTCGACGACCTCGAGCCCGCCCGGGACGAGGTTCGTGTCGCTCGAGCCCGTTCCGGCGTGGACGGTCATCCGGCCCGCGCTCGGGCCGGCCCGGATCCCGCCCGGGATCACGATGCTGCCGAGCGGCGTGAGCAGGTCGTCGACCAGGTCGATCAGGGCCTGGCGGCGCTCGGTCGCGTCGGGGATGACGCCGATCGTCCCGAGGAGCCGGGCGTGATCCTGGGCGAGGGCGATCGCGGCCGGCCGGCGCAGGACGTCGGCCACAGCCAGGGCGACGGCCGGGCCCGGGGCCACGGCGAACGCGCCGCCCGCGACCACCACGAGATCCGGCGCGGGCATCGCCGACTGCTCGGGCGTGGCGTCGACGAGGATCGTCATCGCGGCCCGGGCGGCCGCCAGCCGCAGACGGGCTCCGTCGCCGCCGATGCCGGACCACGGCCACAGCCGGAGCTCGCGCAGCCGGTCGCGAAGGCGGTGCCGATCGAGCGGCATCGTCGACCAGGCGAGGACGCGGTCGACGGTCGCATCGGTCGATTCCGGCGGAACGAGCGCGGCGTCGGCGACGATCGACACCGTGGTGACGGCGTCGTTGCCGCCGCTCCCGGGGACGGCGGTCGCGCGGAGCCCGCCGTTGAAGCCGATCTCGATCAGCTCGACCCGCCGATCGAGGACGTCGGCGAGGGCGCCGACGGCGCGGCCGGCCGCGCGACGCGGGTCGTCGGGTCCGCCGCGGATCTCGTCGAGCAGCTCGCGGAGCGCCGATCCGGCAGGCTCGCCCGCGGATGCCGCGGGCGCGAGGAGCAGCTCACCGGTGCGCTCGCCGGACGATGACTCGAGACGATCGAGGTACTCCGTCATCGCGCCCGCGAGGATGACCGTCAGATCCGCTCGACGAGCGACCGCGCCGGCGACGATCGCCGAGAGCTCGCCGAGAAGGCGGCGCTCGTCGGCGCCCGGCGGATCGCCCGCCCCGACGAGCACGACGTCGACGGCCGGATCGAGCAGGCGCGAGATCAGCTGGAGCGGATCGGTCCCCTCGAGCGTCGCCTCGAGCGTCCGCCAGCCGGTCCGGCGGGCGGCGGCGGCCAGCGGCGCGAGCGCCCGCGAGGAGACGGCGCAGGCGAGGATCGTGCGTGCGGGCGCGCTCCGGGCGACGAGTCGCGGCAGCTCGGCCGCGATGCGTCCCGCGTCGAGCGTGCCGTCGTCGTCGAGCAGCCCGATCGACGCCGCGAGCGTCGGATCCGCGGCGCCGACCCGGCGAATGAGCTCCGCGACGAGACCGTCGGCGCTGCTCGACGAGGGCATCGCGAGCGAGCCGACCAGCCGCCAGCGGTGGGCCAGCCGGCCGATCAGGGCCGCCGACGAGGACGCGGCGCCGAGATCGAGAGCGAGGAACGCGCGGGGATCCGAGGTCACCCGACCATGCTACCCGCGAACGCGCCGCTCGGGCCGACGGCCTCGCGGGAGCCGGTTCCCGGCTCGGACGCGTTCGGGCGTTGACAAATGAATCTCAGCCGGTCGGTAGACATGAGTGCGTGACGCGCCGACGCCGCCGCGAGCGTGCAGTCCTCCACGGTTTCTGACAGGCGAATCCCAAGCGGTCGCTTGTCATGTCGGCGCGGGCTAATGACCGCCTCGGATTCGTTTGACAATTTCGGCGCCGCAGGAGCCGGGCGTGGCCCGAACTATGGGGATCTACGGTCGCCGCACGGCGGGAGGCGACGCCCGCATCGGCCGTCGCGACGACGGCTCATGCGTCCCAGGTGATCTCTTCGTCGATCTCTTCGAGCCGCGCGATCAGGAGCTCGATCCCCGTGTCGTCGGCGAGGATCTCCGATGCCGACGCATCGTCGCCGCCGAACAGGCCGCGCAGGACGGGGTCGAAGAACAGCATCGCGTTGGCGCCCAGCGGCCGGTACGGCCGGCTCGCCTCGAGGAAATGCACGGCGGGGCCGGTCAGCCCGCGCAGCTGGATCTCCCGGGCGACGCGCTCGACCAGCTCGTCCCGTGCCTCGTCGCTGCGCTCGTAGGACATGCTCATGCGTGCACGGCCCCCCCGACCTGGCCCTGACCGGTGCCCGCACCGGCGTCCGGCGAGCCCTGTCCGACCTCGGCATCCTCGGCGAGTGCCGCCTCGAACGCCTGGTAGGCCGCGGCGCCGCGCATCGCGAACGTCACGTGATCGATCTGGGGGGACGCCGCCATCTCGGCTCGGACGGCGCGGACCGTCACGCGGGCCGCCTCGTCGAGCGGAAACCCGCCGACACCGGTGCCCATCGCGGGGAATGCGATGCTCGCAAAGCGAAGCTCGCGGGCCCGGGCCATCGCGTTCCGCACGGCACGGTCGATGATCTCGGCGCTCGTCCGCCGGTCGCGATCAAGCGAGACCGCGTGGATGATCGCCTTCGCGGCGAGCCGGCCGGCCGGGGTCACGATCGCCTCGCCGAGGGGCACGGGCGCCTGGCGAACCGCGGCGAACTCGATCGAATCGCCGCCGGCGCGCTTGATCTCGCCGGCGACGCCGGTCGACATCCAGAGGGACAGGTTGGCTGCGTTCACGATCGCATCGACCTCGAGGTCGCAGATGTCGCCGTTCCAGAGCTCGATCCGGGCCAAGAGTTCTCCAGCTGGGCAAGCGGGCGCGATCCGGTCAGACCGGCCGGCGCATCGTACACCCGGGTCAGGCGCGCCGACATCGCGGTCACGACCTCCCAGGAGTTCGTGGTGCGCCATCGCGCCACCTCGGCCGCGGTGATCTCGGCCGCGCCCTGGCGGCCGATCAGGACGACCTCCTCGTCGATGTCGACGGGCGGGCCCGGAACGAGGCTCACATCGATCATCGTTGCGTCCATCGCGACGTTGCCGACGACCGGGACGCGCTGCCCGCGGACGAGGACCTCCGCCCGGTTCGAGAGCGACCGCGGCCAGCCGTCGCCGTAGCCGAGCGGGAGCGTCGCGATCCGGCTCGGAACGGGCGCCCGCCAGGTCGGGCCGTACGAGACGCCATGGCCCGCCGGCAGGTCGGTCACGCGAACGGGCCGGGCGCGCAGGGAGAGGATCGGGCGGAGCTCGCGGGCGCCGGGCAGCAGGTCCTCGAGCCCGATCCCTGCCGCGGCCAGCTCGTCGGGGATCAGCCCGTAGGTCGCGAGACCGGGCCGGACGGCGTCGTAGCGTGGGACCGTGCCGAGCAGGATCCCGGCGCTCGCGGCGAGATGTCGCCGCGGAACGTCGATCCCGGCGCCGGCCAGGCGGCCGACCGCGTCCTCGAATCGCGTGATCTGGGCCGCGGTGAGGTCCTCGACCTCCGCCTCCTGGAGATGCGACCACACGCCGCCGATCCGCGCGCCGGTCGCGAGGATCGCGCGAGCCGCGTCGACCGCCTCCTCGGGCGCGACGCCGCCCCGACCCAGGCCGGTCTCGATCTCGAGCTCGATCGACAGCCGATCCGCCAGGCCGGCCGCGACCGCTGCGGCGAGCAGCCCGTCGAGGGCCGTGCCGGTGCCACCCGCGAGACCGATTCCTCGCCGGGCGGCCTCGCCCACGCCGCTCGGCGGGACGGGATAGAGGACCAGCAGGGGTGCGCCAACGCCGGCCTCGTCGAGGACGATCGCCTCGTCGAGCGTGGCGACGCACAGGCCGTCGGCACCGGCCGCGGCGAGCGTGCGGGCGACCGGCACCATCCCGTGCCCGTACGCGTCGGCCTTGACGACCGGCAGGAGGGCGACCCCCGGGCCGGCGGTCCGGCGCAGGACGGCCAGATTCGCCGCCAGGGCGGCGGTGTCGATCTCGACCCAGGCCGTCCGGCCGAGGGGTGCCAGCCCGGCCTCGGCAAGGCGCGACTCGATCGACGGCGTCCGACGCGATGCCTCGTCGGCCACGGTCAGCGGACGCCGCCGCGCGGCTCCGACGACACCTCGGGGCCGTCGGGCGAATCCGGGAGGTCGGGGGCGTCGGGCTGGGCGGACCCGCCGGTCCCGGGTGGGCGCACGCCGAACCCGAGCCGCCCGCCGGCATTCCGCCGCTCGGCGATCCCCACGAGTCGCTTGCGGGCGAGCGCGATCGGGTCCGGCAGGTCCGACGCGAGCAGTCCCGAATCGCCGAGCCGGTCGCGGACGGTATCGCCGGCGAGGCCGTGCAGGTAGACCCCGAGCCGGGCCGCGTCGTATGGCCCCAGGTGCTGGGCAAGGAGCGACCCGATCGTGCCTGCGAGGACGTCGCCGGTGCCGCCTGATGCCAGGGCGGGGTTCTCGAACGGAGCGACGGCGACCCGTCCATCCGGCGCGGCGATCACGGTCTTCGCGCCCTTCAGGACGACGACCTGGCGCCAGGCGATCGCGGCGTCCTTGGCGGCGGTGGCGCGGGCGGCGTCGTCGGCGGCGAGATCGCCATCCTCCCCGGGGTCGCGGCCGCTGCCGGCCCGAAGGCGGGCGAACTCGCCGGCGTGGGGCGTGAGGACACCCGGACGACGGTCGCCCTCCCACCAGCCCTCGAGCGTGGCCAGCGAGCGCAGCGCCTCGGCGTCCAGGACGATCGGCGCCGCACCCGCGTCATCGCCGGTCGTCAGGAGCATCCGGACGAGCTCGGCGGTCGCCAGGCCCGGTCGCAGCCCGGGCCCGACGACGATCGCATCGTGATCGTGGTCGAGGATCCGGGCGAGGGCCGGCTCGGGGTCGATCTCCTCGACGTCGTCCTCCGGCAGGCCCATCGTCGTCGCCTCGATGACCTTGGCCGCGAAGAGGGGCTGGAGGCTCTCGGGGACCGCGAGGGTCACGAGCCCGGCGCCCGCCCGACCGGCGGCCCGGCAGACGAGCAGCGCGGCGCCGGCGTAGTCGAGCAAGCCGGCGATCACGAGCAGCTTCCCGAAGGCGCCCTTGTGGCCGCGCTTGTCGCGGATCGGCAGCAGCGCGGAAGCGATCGCGTCGTCGAGGACCTCCGCGCCCTCGATCGGTGGCCCCTTGGCCTCCGGATCGGTGGCGGACGCACCGTCGGACCGGATGAACCCGAGCCGCCCGCGACCGGTCATCGCTCGCCGGCCTCGGCCATGGTCGATGCGGCCTCGGCCTCGGCCTCGGCAACCGCCTCGGCCCCGGGCAGAATCGCCTCGGCCCCGGGCAGAATCGCCTCGGGCTCGGCCGCGGACAGGACCGCCTCGGGCAGGACCGCGTCGAGCGCGGCGTTCGCCTCGTGGAGCTCGCGCAGCCGCTCCA
>DATNBW010000130.1:0-12640 GCA_035607275.1 Verrucomicrobiia bacterium
CCTCCGCCGTCAACTGGCAGAGCAGCGCGTTGCGGGCTCCGCCGCCGACGAGGTGGACCACCTCGGCCGGCCGGCCGGAGAGCCGCCCCGCCTCCCGCACGGCCGTGGCGAACGCCGCGGCGAGGCTGTCGAGGATGCACCGGACGAGCGCCGGCCGGCTCGGCGGAGCCGGCTGGTCGGTCCGCCGGCAGGCGTCGGCGATCCGGGCGGGCATGTCGCCCGGCGGCAGGAAGACCGGATCGTCGGGATCGATTCGGGGGCCGCCCTCCGGCAGCTCGGCCGCGGCGATCAGGAGCCCGGCGAGGGGCTCCGGGCTGCCGGCCAGCTCCCACGTCCGCAGCGTCTCCTGGAGCAACCACAGGCCCATGACGTTGCGAAGATAGCGGATTCGATCGTCGACGCCGCCCTCGTTCGTGAAGTTGGCCGCCCGGCTCGCCTCGCCGAGGACGGGCTGCTCCAGCTCGACGCCGACGAGCGCCCAGGTGCCGCAGGCGATGTACGCGAACGGCCGGTCCCCCGTCGCCGGAACCCCGACGACCGCGGACGCCGTGTCGTGCGACCCGACGAGGGTCAGGAGCGTCTCGGGCGACCCTCCGAGCTCGCGCCGGACGTCGTCGCGCAGCGGACCCACCACATCGCCCGGCGCCGCGAGCGGCGGGAGGATCGCGGACGGGATCCCGACCGCGTCCGCGAGACCGGTGTCCCAGGTTCGGCGATGGACGTCGAGGAGGCCCGTCGTCGACGCGTTCGTCGCCTCGCCCAGGCGCTCCCCGGACAGCCAGAACCCGAACAGGTCCGGGATCATCAGCATCGTTCTGGCGGCCACGAGCGCCGGCGTGCCGCGGGCGGCCGCGAGCTGGTAGATCGTGTTGAAGGGCAGGAACTGGAGACCGGTCCGCGCGTACAGCTCGGCGGGCGGCACGGCCACGTGGACCGCGTCGACGACGGCCGCCGACCGGCCATCGCGATAGTGGATCGGGTTGGCGAGGAGGGCGCCCGCCTCGTCGACCAGGCCGTGATCGACCCCCCACGAGTCCACGCCGACGCTCATGAGGCCGTCCGCCGCGGCCGCCGCCCGGGCCGCCTCGCGCAGCCCGGCGATCACCTCCCGGTACAGCCGCAGGATGTCCCAGTGAAGACCGGTCGGGAGCTGGACCGGCTCGTTCGGGAAGCGGTGGATCTCGGTCAGCTCCAGCTCGTTCGGGGCGACCCGTCCGACCATCACCCGGCCGCTCGAGGCGCCGAGATCGACCGCCGCAACGAGCCGGCCGGTCACGCGGCCGCCCGAGCCGTCACCGTCTGCTCCCCACGCTCACCGCAGGAACGCCGCCGCCACGCCCGCGTCGACCGGGATGTGCAGGCCGGTCGTCTGGCTGAGATCGCCACCGGTCAGCGCGAAGACGGCGGCCGCGACGTGCTCCGGCAGGACCTCGCGCTTGAGAAGCGTCCGCTGGGCATAGAACTCGCCGAGCTTGTCCTCCGCGATCCCGTACGTCCGGGCCCGATCGGCGCCCCAGCCCTTGGCGAAGATCCCGGAGCCGCGGACCACGCCGTCGGGGTTCACGCCGTTGACCCGGATCCCGTATTGCCCGAGCTCCGCGGCGAGGAGCCGCACCTGGTGGGCCTGATCGGCCTTGGACGCGCCGTACGCGACGTTGTTGGGTCCAGCGAAGAACGCGTTCTTGCTGACGATGTAGATGAGGTCGCCGCCCATCGCCTGGTCGATCAGGATCCGCGCCGCCTCCCGCGACACGAGGAACGAGCCGCGGGCCATGACGTCGTGCTGGAGGTCCCAGTCGCGGACGGTCGTCTCGAGGAGCGGCTTCGAGATCGACAGGCCGGCGTTATTGACCACGAGATCGACCCCGCCGAAGGCGAGGACGGCCGACCGGAGGGCCGCGCCGACCTGGGCTTCGTCGGTGACGTCGGCGGTGACGCCGATCGCGATGTCGGTGCCGCCCAGCTCGCGAGCGACCGCCTCGGCGCTCGTCGGGTCGATGTCGGCGACCACGACGCAGGCGCCCTCGGCGGCGAGGCGGTGGGCGATCGCCCGGCCGATGCCGGACCCGCCGCCGGTCACGAAGGCGATGCGCGAGGCGAGCGGCTTCGGCGCCGGCAGCCGCCGGAGCTTGGCTTCCTCGAGCGACCAGTATTCGATCCGGAACTTCTCCGATTCGGGGATCGGCGCGTACGTCGAGAGAGCCTCCGCGCCGCGCATCACGTTGATCGCGTTCACGTAGAACTCGCCGGCGACGCGGGCAGTCTGCTTGGTGGCCCCGAACGAGAACATCCCGACGCCCGGGACGAGGACGATCGCCGGGTCCGCCCCGCGCATCGGCGGGCTGTCGGCGGTGGCATGGCGCTCGTAGTAGGCGGCGTAGGCCGTGCGGTAGGCGTCGTGCAGCTCGTGCAGCCGGGCCACGGCTTCGTCCAGTCCTGCCGTCGGCGCCAGGTCGAGGACCAGCGGGGCAACCTTCGTCCGCAGGAAGTGGTCCGGGCACGAGGTCCCGAGCGCGGCCAGGCGGGGATGCTCGGATCGCCCGAGGAAATCGAGGACAGCCTCGCTGTCGGTGTAGTGGCCGACCATCGGCCGATCGGTCGACGCCAGCCCGCGGAGGACCGGCAGGAGCGCCGCCGCCCGGGCGTGGCGCTCGGTCTCCGGCAGCGCCGCGTAGCCGGGGATCACCGCCCCGAACGGGTCCGCCCGGCCGTGCTCGACGATGTACGCGGCGGCCGTCTCGATGATCTCGCGGGAATTCGCCTCGCAGGCGTCCGAGCTGTCCGCCCAGGCCGTGATCCCGTGCCCGCCGAGGATGGCGCCGATCGCCTCCGGGTGGTCGCGCCGCACGGCGGCCATGTCCAGCCCGAGCTGGAACCCGGGCCTTCGCCACGGAACCCAGGCGACGCGATCGCCGAAACAGCGCCGGGTCAGCTCCTCGCCGTCCGCGGCCGTCGCGAAGGCGATGCCCGAGTCCGGATGAAGATGATCGACGTGGGCGGCGTCGACGAGACCGTGCATCGCCGTGTCGATGGACGGCGCGGCCCCGCCCCGGCCGTGCAGGCAGTAGTCGAAGGCGCCGACCATCTCGTCCTCGCGCTCGACGCCGGGATAGACGTCGACGAGGGCTCGCAGCCGATCGAGGCGGAGGACGGCGAGCCCGCTCTCGCGCAGC
This sequence comes from Verrucomicrobiia bacterium, assembly GCA_035607275.1. GTDB lineage: Bacteria > Chloroflexota > Limnocylindria > Limnocylindrales > CSP1-4 > CF-46. The sequence continues at coordinate 3,174 of DATNBW010000130.1, forward strand.
GTGCCGAGGTCGCCGCCCGAGCCCTTGACCCAGAGCAGCTCGACCGGCTCACCGGTCGCGGGATCGCGTTCGGTGCCCTTGGCCGAGGTGTTGCCGCCCGCGTAGTTCGTGTTCCGGGGATCGGCACCGAGGCGGTTCGATCGCGCGAGCAGATCGGCGACGGTCGTGGTGAGCTCGGTCGTCATCGCCGGGCCACGCAGCTCACGCGCCCCACCCTGCGGCCTGCCCGCCGACGCGCTCCCCGACGATTCGCTCGAAATACCCGGATCGGACGTACGCGGCCAGCGGATCCGGATCGAGCCCGAGCTCCGTCCGGACCTCGGCGAGGAGCGGACGGACATCCGTGTTGTAGGCATCCATCAGGACGGCGTTCGCACCCAGCACGTCGCCTGCCCGCTGGGCCGCCGCCAGCGCCGCCGCGTCGACGAGCAGCGCCTTGGCCGTCGCCTCCTGGACGTTCATGACCGAGCGGATCTGGCCGGGGATCTTTGGCTCGATGTTGTGGCACTGGTCCAGCATGAACGCGACGCCTGCATCCGCGCTCAGCCCGCCCGCTGCGACCACCTCGAACATGATCCGGAAGAGCTGGAACGGGTCGGCCGAGCCGACCATCAGGTCGTCGTCGGCGTAGAACCGCGAGTTGAAGTCGAACCCGCCCAGCCGGCCGGCCCGGAGGAGCGACGCGACGATGAACTCGATGTTCGTACCCGGGGCGTGATGCCCGGTGTCGACCACGACCGCGGCCCGCGGCCCCGCGGCGACGCAGTGGAGATACGCCGTCCCCCAGTCGGGGACATCCATCGTGTAGAACGCCGGCTCGAACAGCTTGTACTCGAGGAGCATCCGCTGCTCGCCGGCGAGCCGCCGGTGGACGGCGGCGAGCGCCTCGGCCAGGCGATCCTGGCGATCGCGGATGTCGTCCTGGCCCGGGTAGTTCGTCCCGTCGCTGAACCACAGCTTGAGATCGCGTGACCCCGTCGCGTCCATGATGTCGATGCAGGCCAGGAGGTGGTCGAGCGCCTTGCGCCGGATCCGCGGATCCGGGTTGCACACGCTCCCGAGCATGTAGTCGTCGTCCTGGAACACGTTCGAGTTGATCGCGCCGAGCCCGACGCCCAGGTCGGCCGCGTGGCGGGCGAGATCCGCGTAGTCGTCGACCCGGTCCCACGGGATGTGGAGCGCGACCGTCGGGGCGACCCCGGTGTAGCGCTGGACCTCGGCCGCGTCCGCGATCTTCTCGTACGGCGTCCGCGGCACGCCCGCCTGGGCGAACACCTTGAACCGTGTCCCCGAGTTGCCGAACGCCCAGGACGGAAGCTCGATCCGCTGCGCCTTGAGGGCCGCGATGACGGTCGGGTCGTAGGTCACGTCTGCCTCCATCGCCGGGTCCGGCCGGAGGTCGCGCTCCGGGTGGGCCGTCGGGTGTGTCATTCGCTCGAGCGCATCGATTGTGAGGGCGATCGGGCTCGACCGGCGGTCCCCGCGGCGGACGCCGGAGGAGATGGCGAGACGGCGCGGTCGCCGCCGGTCGAGAGCGATCCGCACGGCCCCGGCTCGAGTCGCCCGAATGGGCGGCGCGGCGTCGGTCCGTGCCTTGCGACGTAGGCTGCCACAAGTTGCGAATGATTTCAATTCCTTTCTTGACATTGCATAAGCGATGCGTCTACTGTGCGGCGGCAACCAAGTGAAACCCCATCCGACGTCCGCCGGCGAGGCTCGCCCGGTCGTCGCCTCCGGTCGGAAGGAGCCTCTGTGAGCGATCCCGCGAATGGCTCCTCGCGCGACGTCTTCGCTCGCGAACGCCAGGAGCACATCGCCCGGATCGTCGAGGAGCATGGCCGGGCTCGGGTCGCCGACCTCGCGACCCGGTTCGACGTCTCCGGGGTCACGATCCGCAAGGACCTCCTCGTGCTCGAGAGCGAGCAGCGCCTCGTCCGGACCCACGGCGGCGCGATCGCCCGCGACCGGAGCCGGCCGGAGCTGTCGTTCGACATCCGGGAGCGACTCCAGGCGGACGAGAAGCTCCGGATCGGCGCGGCGGCCGCGGCGCTCGTCCACGACGGCGAGAGCATCGTCATGGACGCGAGCACGACGGCCCTGTCGGTCGCACGGCAGATCAAGGCGCGCGGCGCCTGGAGCCAGCTGACGATCATCACGAACGGCCTGCGGACCGCCTCCGAGCTCGCCGGTCATCCCGGCCTGACCGTCCTCATGCTCGGCGGCCGTGTCCGCTGGGAGGCCCTCTCGGTCGTCGGCCAGCTCGGCGACGGGCTGTTCAGCCGGATCAATGTCCAGAAGGCGTTCCTGGGCGCGGCGGGCTTCACGCTCGACTCGGGACTGTCGGACGCGACCGACGAGGAGGCCCAGATCAAGCGGGCGATGGTTGCGGCTGCCCGCGAGGTCATCGCGATCGTCGACCACACGAAGTGGGAACGCGCCGCGTTCGCCACGTTCTGCCCGATCGACCAGGTCAGCGTCGTCCTCACCGACCCAAAGGCGCCGGCGGCGATGGTCGACGCGCTGCGGACGCGGGGCGTCGAGATCCGGATCGTCCCGGGCGAGGGCCGGCCGGCCGGCGACCCCGCGCGGCCCGATCCCACCAGGTCGGGCTCATGACCGGGGCATCGCCAGGTCCGGTCGGGGCGGCCCCGTTGCGCGCCGAGCTGCGCGGCATCTCGAAGCGATTCGGCGCGACCCAAGCCCTGTCCGACGTCTCCCTCGACCTCGTGGCGGGTGAGATCCACGCCCTCGTCGGCGAGAACGGCGCCGGCAAGAGCACCCTCGTCAAGATCCTCGCCGGGGTCCACCAGCCCGACAGCGGGACGATCCTCCTCGACGGCGCACCGGTCCAGATCGGCGGACCGGCCGAGGCCCGGGCACTCGGAATCGCCGTGGTCCACCAGGAGCCGCGCCTCTTCCCCGACCTGACCGTCGCCGAGAACGTGTTCATCGGCCACGCACCGGCCGGGCGGCTCGGCTCCATCGACTGGGGGGCGACGCGCCGGGCCGCCGAGGCGCTGTTCGCCGAGCTCGACGTCCAGTTCGACGTCAACGCTCCGGTCCGCGGCCTGTCGATGGCCGACCAGCAGCTGATCGAGATCGCCAAGTCGCTATCGGTCGAGGCCCGCGTCCTGATCCTCGACGAACCCACGGCCTCCCTGTCGGCCCACGAAGTGGAGCGCCTCTTCGCGATCGTCCGCCGGCTCCGCCAGCGCGGGGCATCGATCCTGTTCGTCAGCCACCGGCTCGATGAGGTCTTCGCCCTGTGCGATCGGGCGACCGTCTTCCGCGACGGCCGCCACGTCGTGACGTTGCCGACGAGCCAGCTCACGACCGCCGACCTCGTCCGGCACATGGTCGGCCGGGCCGTCTCGCTGTTTCCCAAGGTCGAGACCCCGATCGGCGACGTCCTGCTCGAGGTCGACGGGCTCAGCCGCGTCGGCGCGTTCCGCGACGTGTCGTTCACGGTCCGGTCCGGCGAGATCGTGGGGTTCGCCGGGCTCGTCGGCGCCGGGCGGACCGAGGTCGCCCGGGTCCTGTTCGGGATCGACCGGCGCGACGCCGGCGAGATCCGCCTGGGCGGCGCACCCGTCGCGTTCACCAGCCCCTCGGCGGCGCTGACCGCCGGGGTCGCCTATGTCCCCGAGGATCGCCACCAGGATGGCCTGGTCCTCGATTTCACGATCGCCCAGAACGTGACGCTGCCGATCCTTCCCCGCCTCTTTCCGCGGCTCCTCGTCCGGGCCGCCACGGAGCGGGCCGTCGCGATCGACGAGACCCGCGCCTTCCAGGTCCGGATGACCGGGGTCGGGCAGCTCGTCGGCGCCCTGTCCGGCGGGAATCAGCAGAAGGTCGTCCTTGCCAAGTGGCTGGCGTCGAGGCCGCGCGTCCTCATCCTCGACGAGCCCACCCGGGGCATCGACATCGGGGCCAAGGTCGAGGTGCACCGGATCGTCTCCGAGCTGGCGGCGTCCGGTCTGGGGATCGTCCTGATCTCGAGCGACCTGCCGGAGGTCCTCGCGATGTCCGACCGGATCGTCGTCATGCACGAGGGCCGGATCACCGCCGAGATTCCCCGCGCGCGGGCCACGGAGGAGCGGGTGATGTACGCCGCGACGGGCAGCGCCGACGGCGGCGACGGGACGATGGCGGCGGACCGATGACCGCGGCCACGCGCTCCGGCCAGCGTCTCGGCGCGATCGCCCGCCAGCGCGAGCTCGGTCTCCTCGTGATCCTGGTCGTCCTGGGTGCGGCGGTGACCCTTCGCGCGCCCCAGTTCCTGACGATCGCGAACCTCAGCCAGGTCTCGGTCCTGGCGTCCGTGACGGCCGTCGCCGCGCTCGGCGAAGCGCTCGTCATCCTGACCCGCAACGTCGATCTGTCGGTCGAGGCGACGATCGGGATCGTCGCGTACGTCGTGGCGGTGACCCTCGAATCGCACACCTTCAGCGCCCCGGTCGCGATCCTGTTCGGCATCGGGCTCGGACTGCTCCTCGGCATCGTCAACGGCGTCCTCGTCGCGTTCCTGCGGGTGCCGTCGATCGTCGCCACGCTCGGGACGCTGAGCGTCTTCCGCGGGATCGACTACTTCATCGCGGGCAGCCACCAGGTCCCGCTGGCCGGCCTGCCCGAGGGGTTCACCGATCCGGCCCGCTCCGACGTCTTCGGCGTCCCGGTCTTCGTCCTCGTGACGGTCATCCTCGTCGCGATCGGGACCGTGATCCTGCGCTCGACCCGGTTCGGCCGGCAGGTCTACGCGGTCGGCAGCAACCCGGAGGCCGCGGCGATCCTCGGGATCCCGTCGCGACGGGTCGTGTTCACCGCCTTCGCGGCGTGCGGCGCGCTCGCCGGGTTGGCGGGCGTGATGTGGGTCATGGAGTTCGGGACGATCAACGGCACCGCTGCCACGGGCGCTGTCCTGGCGATCGTCGCCGCGGCCGTCGTCGGCGGGGTGAACATCTTCGGCGGCTCGGGGACCCTCGCCGGGGCGGCCCTCGGCGCGCTGTTCCTCGGCTTCGTCGCGAACGCCCTGCCGTTGATCGGGCTGAGCCAGTTCTACCTCCAGGCGATCTACGGTGCGGTCATCCTCGCCGCCGTCGCCGCGGACGCCCTGATCCTTCGCCGCCTGCAGCGCAGCCGGACGCGGCGGTCGGGCCGATGACGGCCGTGACGACGAGCGCGACGCCGCGCTTCGGCTGGACCCGTTCGCTCGCGCGCTGGGAGACGCTCCTGGTCGTCGCGCTGCTCGGGCTGATCGTCCTCGGCAACGCCCTGTCGCCGTTCTTCCTGACCGCCGGCAACTTCGCGAACCTGATCGCCGCCCTGATGGAGGTCGCGATCATGGCCCTGCCGATGACCCTGATCGTCATCGCCGGCGAGATCGACCTGTCCGTCGAGTCCGCGGCCGGACTGGCCAGTGCCCTCCTCGGCTTCCTCTGGATGTCCCATGTCCCGCTGCCCATCGCGATCCTGATCGTTCTCGCGGTGGGCGCCCTCGGCGGGCTCCTCAACGGGCTGCTGATCGCCCGGGGCGGCCTGCCGTCGCTCGTCGTGACGCTCGGGACGCTGGCCCTCTTTCGCGGCCTCGCGCTGATCGTCCTCGGCCCGATCGGCGTCAGCGACTTCCCGGAGGCGTTCACCGCGGTCGGCTTCGGACACGTGCCCGGGACCGTGATCCCGTGGCCATTCGTGATCTTCCTCGTCCTCGCCGTCGTCCTGGCCGTGGTCCTCCATCGGACATGGATCGGGCGGCACATCTACGCGATCGGCAAGAACAGCGGCGCCGCCCGCTACTCCGGCGTCCGGGTCGCGCGGGTCAAGGTCGGCCTGTTCATGCTCTCCGGCCTGATCGCCGCGCTGGCCGGGATCATCCTGACGTCCCGCCTGTCGAGTGCGCGCGCCGACGCGGCGCAGGGCATGACCCTGACCGTCGTCACGGTCGTGCTCCTCGGCGGGGTCAATATCTTCGGAGGCTCGGGGTCCATCCCCGGCGTCGTCCTGGCCGTGATCGCCGTGGCGGTCATGCAGAACGCGCTTCGCCTGGCCAGCGTGACCGTCGAGGTCCAGAGCATCGCCCTCGGGCTGCTCCTGATCCTGTCGGTCGTCATCCCCACCTCTGCTCACCGGGCCAAGTCGGCCATCGAACGAGTCCGTGGAGGACGGCCTCCGCCGCCCGACTCGGTCCCACGTGGTGAGCAGCGGATCCCGTCAGTCGAGGAGGAACCATCTTGAAGATCCGATCAGCAGGGCGACCGATCGCCCTGGCCAGCATCGCGATGCTGATGTTCGCGGCCTGCAGCGGAGGCGGCGCAACGACGGCCCCGGGCGGCTCGGGGGCCGCCCCATCGACCGCAGGCGGCTCTGCGGCCGCCGCCAAGATCACCGTCGGCTACCTGCCGAAGGACATCGTCAACCAGTACTTCGCCGCGGCCAAGACCGGCGTCGACAAGGCGGCCGCGGAGACGGGCGGAACGGTCAAGCAGGTCGGCCCGAACGAGGCCAAGGCCGACCTCCAGATCCCGTTCATCAACGACCTGACGACCCAGAAGGTCAGCGCGATCATCGTCTCGGCCGACGGCAAGGATGAGGTCGCCCCCGCGCTCAAGGCCGCGATGGCGGCCGGGATCAAGGTCGTGGGCTTCGACTCGAGCCCCGCGGTCGGCGCGTACAACGTCTTCGTCAACCAGGTCGACTTCAGCGGCGTCGGCGTCAACCTCGCCGACTGGGCCTGCGAGCTCGCGCCGAGCTGCACCGGCGACATCGCGATCCTGTCGGCCGCGGCGACCGCGACCAACCAGAACGCCTGGATCGACCTGATGAAGACGACCCTGGCGACCGACAAGTACAAGGGCCTCAAGCTCGTCGACACCGTCTACGGCGATGACGACGCCACGAAGAGCACCCAGCAGGCGCAGACCCTCCTGACCAAGTACCCGAATCTCAAGGTGATCGTCGCCCCGACCACCGTCGGCATCCTCGCGGCCGCCCAGGTCGTCAAGCAGGCCGGCAAGTCGGACTCGATCAAGGTCACCGGGCTCGGGTTCCCGAATGACATGAAGCCGTTCGTCAAGGACGGCACCTCCCCGGTCTTCGGGCTGTGGAGCGTCCCGGACCTCGGCTACCTCTCGTTCTACGTCGCCCAGAAGCTCGTCAGCGGCGAGATCACGGGCAAGGAAGGCGAGACCTTCACCGTGAAGGGCCTCAACAACGACAAGCCATACACGATCGGCAAGGACGGGGTCGTCATCCTCGGGCCGGCCTTCCGGTTCGACAAGACGAACGTCGACAACTTCAACTTCTAGTCATTCGTTCGACGAACGAGATCCGCGCCCCGGAGGCTCGTGCCTCCGGGGCGCACCGATTCCAAGGAGCGGTCATGGAACGGGTGGCCTTCACGATGCGACTCCTGCCCGGCCAGGAGGCCGAATACCGCCGGCGCCACGCGGCGGTCTGGCCGGAGATGCTCGATGCGCTGCGGGCCGCCGGCGCCCGCGACTATTCGATCTACATCCACGACTCGGACCTCTTCGCGCACCTCGTGGTCGACGACTTCGCGGCGTTCCGGGCGGCGATGGCGGCGACCGAGGTGAACGACCGCTGGCAGGCCGAGATGGCGGCCCTGATCGATCCCCTCACGGATCCAGCGACCGGGTTCCACCGGCAGCTGGAGGAGATCTTCCACCTGGAGTGAGGCGCGGCCGCCGACAGGGCCGGGGCCCCGAGGCGGCGCGGGCCCGCACCGCGGCGCGTCGACATCTCGTTGCCTTTGCCTGCGGCGCAGTGCATGATGCCGGGCATGGTCGAGTACGGGCAGGGTGTGGGCCAGGCGACCGGCGCCGGGGGTGGCGGCGGCGGCGGTCAGACGATGGACGCGGGAGCCGCGTTCGGGCAGTTCGTCGGCAACGCCGTGCACACGATCCAGACGATGCCGCCGACCCAGCTCGCGCTCCTCGTCGTGATCGTGGTCATCGGCCTGGTCATCTTCAAGCGCGCGTTCTGAGCCTCCGCGCCCTCGTCAGGCCGGGAACGCCTCGGTCGGCGTCGGACCGGACGGCGGGCGGCCGGCGCGCGTGCATCGCTCGTCAGGCGTGGAACGCCTCGAGTGCCGCCCGCTCGTCCTCGATAGCCCGCCGATCCGCCGTCTTGACCTCCTCGAACGGTTCGACGACGACCTTCCCGTCGCGCAGCGACCAGGCGGCCGCCACCCGACCGTCGACGAGCACGGTCCCCACCGAGAACGGGTTCGTCGTCTGGAACACCCTGCCTCGATGCTCCTCGGGCAGGATGCCGGTCCGTCGGGCGTGGACGAGCAGGACGGCTTCCCAGTGGGGCAGGAAGCGGACGGGCGCCGGCGTGTCCGGGTCCGGGAGCGGCGCAGCGGGCAGGTCGAGCAGCTCCTTGCCGGCCTCGTCGCGGTAGCGGACGAGCGTCAGGCTCTCCCCTCCCCGCTTCGCCTCTGCGACGGAGATCCCCGCCCACAGCCCGATGTCGCGCCACGGCGCGGGGCCGAACGCTCGAAGGTACGCGCGGACGAGATGGGTCAAGCCCTCCGCCTCGGTCGCGTTGACCGGACCGACCCAATCCTCGGCCAGGCCCAGCCGATCCGCGCGCCGGCGCTCCCACGTGCCCGAGGGCGGCACCCGGACGAGATCGACCCACAGGCTCGCGTTGCCGACGAACCCGGTGACGAGCCCGTCGAGCTCCTTGACCGTCCGCGGACCGTCGGCCAGCGCCGCCCGGATCCGGGCTGCCGCGGCGCGCATCGCGGCCTCGTCGGTCGCGCCCGGCCGGAGCCGCAGCGCCCACGCCCGGCGCGCCTGGCGGATCCCCATCGCGTACGACCAGAACTCGCGTCGCGAGACCATGTGGATCGTCGTCCGCAGGAGGGTCGCCTGGATCACGGACCGGTCCTCGAGGGCCTCGGTCAGGGCGTCACGTCGGAAGCCTGCGAGCCGCGTCCACAGGCCCACGTAGCCGGACGGGGCGTATTGGGTCTGGAGCCCGCCGACCTGGTCGATCGCGTCGACGATCGACATGGTCGATCGCTCGAGCAGAAGCTGGCGGGCCAGCAGTGCCCGGTTGAGCGCGCGGGCCGTCAGGACGCGTTCGACCATCGGTCCATTCTGCCCGGCGTACGCTGCGCCTGACGGTCGGCGGTTGCCGGCGAGCCCCGGAGGGACCATCCATGGCGCGAGCGAAGGCGACGACCGTCCCGGCGGATCGGCTCGAGCGTTACGACCGGCTGATCGCGACGATCCCCGGGCCCGAGCGCAAGGGCGTCGATCCCGTACACCTCCGTCTACGGCCACATGTCGAGCTACCTGATCGAGACCGGTTCGCTCGTCCTGCGGCTGTCCGGGCCGGATCGCGAGCGATTCATCGGGGCCTTCGCGGCCCGGCTCCACGAGGCCTACGGGATCATCCAGAAGGAGTTCGTGGACGTCCCCGACGACCTGTTCGCGGCGGAG
>DATNBW010000167.1:0-9312 GCA_035607275.1 Verrucomicrobiia bacterium
GGCGGCTAGCTCAGCTGGTTAGAGCACTTGCTTGACATGCAAGAGGTCACTGGTTCGAGTCCAGTGTCGCCCACCATCCCACTGCGTCCCGCACCGCCGGGCGTTGGCGCGGTCGTCGCGCGGTTGCCTCACCGAGCGCACGGGATGTCGCAGAAGCTTCGCCGCAGGACCTGCCCGCTCAGCGCGTCGACGTAGACGATCGCCCAGTTCCGTGGCTCGCGGAACAGCTCGACGTCCCAGTATGGGACGGCCGGCAGGGCATCGACCCCGACCGCGCCCGGCTCGATGAACAGGTTCGTGTTCACCCAGGACGTGCGCGGCTGCTTCGCGAGCCACTGCCCGAACGCTCCGTCGGCGATGACGGCGTCGAGGGCCTGGCCGGCGCTCACCGCGCTCGGAGCGCCGTCGGCGATCGTGATCGTTCCCGTTGCCTCGAGGGTGTCCGCCCTGATCAACCCACCGCCCGCGAGCCGCTGGTCGTGGCGAACCGTGATGGAGTACGGCGCGGATCCGGGAAGTGCGGGGACTCCGGGCACGATGACGGCCGTCCAGGTCAGAACGGTGGCGTAGGTCGTCCCGCTCGGGATCACCGTCGTTGGCAGAGGGCCCACGGCGCCGGCGCCGGCGCCGCTTGGCGCATGGCACGGCCCCGTCGCGGCCGATGTGCGCAGGCCGGTCCGGATCGAGGATTCGATCGGCGAGCCGGCGCTCTGCTGGAGGGCGTAGGTCTTGAACGCGCCCGCGATTCCGGCCCACGCGCGCCCGATCGGCTCGATCGGGACCTGGACGACGGCCGTCATCGCGTCCGCGCCGCACGGCTCTTCGAACACGACGTCCGTCGGGCGGGTGTTCTCGATGCTCAACCTGACCCTGATGGCGCCGCCGGCCTCGACCTGGAGCCGATCGAATTCGGCGACGAGCCGGAGGCCGGCGTCGGCGACGACCAGGGTCGTCGATGCCGGCGCGGAGACGGCGGCTGACTGGGCGGAGGACGGCGAGCTCGTCGACGACGGTCGAGGCGCCGGGCCGCATGCCGTCAGCCCGATGGCGATCGCGAGGGCCCAGGCCGGAGATCTCATCGGATCGAGTGTGAAGCCGCGCGCCGCACCAGTCATTCGGTGAGTTCATCGCTCCGACCCGACGAATCGGGGCTGCGGCCGAACGGCGCCCGTTCAGCGTCGCGCCCGGCGCCGACGGTAGACTCCGCGGATGACCGATTCCACGACTCGCGCACGACCCCCGGCAGCTCCCGAGGCGGATGCGCCCGACGCCGCCCCCGAGCTCGAGGAGGAGCTCTTCGACGCGCCCGAGCGTGGCTCGGCCGACGAGCTGCTCGACGCCGGCGCCCACGACGATCTGGATGCGATGCGCCACTCGACGGCCCACGTCATGGCCGAGGCCGTCCTGGATCTGTTTCCGGGCACCCAGCTCGGGATCGGCCCGGCGATCGCCGACGGCTTCTACTACGACTTCAAGCTCGACCGGAACCTGACCCCGGCCGACCTCGCCGCGATCGAGGAGCGGATGGCCGCCTCGGTCGCCGCCGATCATCCCTTCGCCCGGCGCGAGCTGCCGCCCGAGGAGGGCCGGGCGTTCTTCGCCGAGCGCAGCCAGCCGTTCAAGGTCGAGATCCTCGACGACCTCGCCGCCAGGGCGAAGGCCGACGGAACGCCGATGCCGCCGACGAGCGTCTATGAGCACGGAGCATTCGTCGACCTGTGCAAGGGTCCCCATGTCGCGAGCACCGGAAAGATCGGTCCGTTCAAGCTGCTCGCGGTGTCCGGCGCGTACTGGCGCGGCGACGAGAAGCGGCCCGCGCTCCAGCGGATCTACGGCACGGTCTGGCCGACCCAGGAGGAGCTCGACGCCTACCTCTGGCGCCGGGCCGAGGCAAAGAAGCGCGACCACCGCCGGCTCGGGGTCCAGCTCGACCTGTACAGCTTCCACGACGTGTCGCCGGGCTCTGCGTTCTGGCATCCGAAGGGCCAGATGATGTGGCGGACGCTCGAGGCCGCCATGCGCGAGCTCCAGGACCGGCGCGGCTACCAGGAGGTCAGCACGCCGATCCTCGTCCACAAGAAGCTCTGGGAGCAATCGGGACACTGGGCGAACTACGACGACAACATGTTCGGGGTCGAGGTCGAGAACCAGACCTTCAGCCTCAAGCCGATGAACTGCCCCGAGAGCACGTTCATCTACCGCTCGCGGCTGCGCTCCTACCGCGACTTCCCGATCCGCTACAGCGAATACGGCCGGCTCCACCGCAACGAGCGGTCGGGCACGCTGTCGGGGCTGACCCGCGTCCGCCAGTTCATCCAGGACGACGCCCACATCTACGTCCGCCCGGACCAGCTCGCGGACGAGATCGAGGCGGTCCTCGGCGAGGTCCACGAGGCGTACTCGTGGGTCGGGCTGAAACCCCGGTTCGCGTTCGCGACCAAGCCGGACAAGGCGATCGGCGACCCGGCGCTCTGGGAGCGGGCCGAGGCCTACGTCAAGACCGCTCTCGACAAGGCCGGCGGCGACTACAGGATCAAGCCGAAGGACGGGACGTTCTACGCCCCGAAGATCGACATCTACATCGACGACGCCCTCGGCCGCGAGTGGCAGATGGCGACCATCCAGGCGGACCTGACGATGCTCCCGGAGCGATTCGACCTGACGTACATCGACGAGAACGGCCAGCCGCAACGGCCGATCGCGATCCACCGCGCGATCTACGGCTCCCTCGAGCGCTTCATCGGGATCCTCGTCGAGCATTTCGCGGGCGCGTTCCCGCTCTGGCTGGCGCCGATCCAGGCGGTCGTCATCCCGATCGCCGATCGCCACGTCGATGCCGGCGACGAGCTGGCGGCCGTCCTCCGCGCGCGTGGGCTGCGCGCCGAGGTGGACCGCTCCGACAACCGGATGCAGAACAAGATCCGGGTTGCCCAGGAGCAAAAGGTCCCGTACATGATCGTCCTCGGTGACCGCGAGATCGAGGCCCGCGAGGGCACGCTGCGGCGCCGCGGAGCCGAGAAGGGCGAGCCCCAGGAGACCCTCGGCTGGGACGCGATCGCCGACCGCCTGTCCGAGGAGTCGAGGAGCCGCCGGCTGAGCTGATCCAAGGCCGCCGCGGCTGGCCTCGTTTCGGCGGCCCCGTTTCGCCCATGGCGGAGGGTTCCGGCCAGGTAATCGGCGGTGCAGCGACCGCGACCATCATGGCGGGGTGGATGCCCTGCGCTTCGGACGCCACTTCCGCGCGCTGCGGATTCGGCTCGAGCGCCGTCAGCGCGACGTCTCGGCCCGTGCTGGTCTCTCTCGCTCGTTGATCGCATCGATCGACCGCGGCGAGCTCGATGGGGTCACGGTGGGCTCGCTCCTGAGGGCGGCGGCCGCGCTCGGCGCGGACGTGGACCTCTACCTTCGATGGCGAGGCGAGCGACTCGACCGCCTGGTCGACGAGGCACATGCCTGGCTGGTCGATGCGTTCGTGCAACTTCTCCGAGGCCTTGGGTGGGTCGTTGACGTCGAGGTCTCGTTCTCGATCTGGGGCGAGCGTGGGTCGATCGATATCCTCGCGTTCCACCCGCTCTTCGGCGCCCTGCTCGTCGTCGAGATCAAGTCGGTCATCGCCGACTCTCAGGCCACGCTTCACGGGCTGGATCGCAAGTCGCGACTCGCCCGCGAGGTGATTGTGGGCCGTGGATGGAACGTCCGCCACGTCAGCCGGCTGCTCGTGATCGGCGCGACGGCCACGTCGCGGCGACGCGTTGCCCGGTTGGCTGCAACATACGACGCGGCGCTTCCTGAACGAGGGACCGTGGCTCGGCGCTGGCTGCGGAGTCCCGATCGGCCGATCGCCGGGTTGCTGTTTCTCGCAAATGACAGCCATGGCGGCCCTAGGAAGGCGACAGTCGCTCGGGAGCGGGTTCGCAGGTCGAATCGCGCTCAAACGACAGCAACCGGGGCGGTTGAGCGAGATCCGGGCCGAGCCGAGGAAGGCGCCGTGGATCAGGCGAACCTTGCTGTCAAATGAGCGGAACCGGATCGGTGTCGCGCGACCTCCGGCGATTGCCCCCGATTCGGGCCCTGTGCTATCGTTCGCGCTCGACTGGCGCCCCGGGCGCTGTGCGTTCGCCTGCCGGTCGAGGCATCGGCAACACGTTCGTTCGAAGGGGTCAGCCATAGCACGAGACCTGCGCGTCAACCAGATGATCCGGATCCCACAGGTCCGTGTCGTCGATGAAGAGGGAGCACAGCTGGGTGTGATGCCCACGCCCCAGGCTCTCGCCATGGCGCAGGAGCGGGGGTTGGACCTCGTCGAGGTCGCCCCGATGGCGGCCCCGCCGGTCGTGAAGTTTCTCGACTTCGGTCAGTACAAGTACGAGCTGACCAAGCGCGAGAAGGAGAACAAGCGCCGGCAGCGCTCGGTGACGTTCAAGGAAGTCCGTCTCTCGCCGAAGATCGGCACGGGCGACTTCGACACGAAGGTCCACCGGGCGATCGAATTTCTCGAAGACGGCGACCGGATCAAGGTGACCGTCCGCTTCCGAGGCCGGGAGCTGACCCACCCGGAGCTCGGTCGGAACATGCTCGCGAGGTTCACGGACAGGATCAAGGAACACGGCATTCCGGAACGCGCCCCGTTGCTCGAGGGCAAGTCGATGCACCTCACGGTCGCATCGGTCCACAAGCCCAAGGAGCACGAGGCGCCGGCCAAGGCTCGCCAGACCGACAGCGCGGCTCCAACCGAGGCCAAGGCCCCAACCGAGGCCGAGGCTCCGGCGGCGCCCGAAGCGGCTCCGGCGGCGCCCGAAGCGGCGCCGGCGGCACTCGAAGCGGGGCCGGCCAACGGGGCGGCTCCGGCGGCGACCGAGTCCGATGCTCAGGCGGAGCCCGCGAAGGTTCCGGCGGCAGCGGCCGCGGGCCGGGCGACACCGGCAGCGACGACGACCGAACCGGCCGCTCCGTCGGCCACCATCAGATCGACCGAGACGGGGCCCCAGGCACCGGCATCGACAGGAGAGTGAGGCCAGGGTGCCCAAGATCAAGAGTCACAAGGCAGCCGCCAAGCGGATCGGCGTGACCGGCAGCGGCAAGATCGTCCGGGTGAAAGCCTGGAGCGGTCATCACCTCGAGATCAAGTCCTCCCGCCGGACTCGACGCTATGCCGGCAAGGCCGTCATGGTCGGCGTCCACGCGAAGCAGGTCCGACGCCTGCTGCCGTACCTCTAGGAGCGAGTCGAACGCATGGCCAGAGTCAAGCGCGGAGTTACCGCCCACAAGCGCCACAAGCGCCTTCTCGATGCGGCCGAGGGTCGCAAGGGCGCCAAGTCGCGCCTGATCAAGGTCGCCCGTGAGGCGAACCTTCACGCGATGGCCTACGCGACGCGTGACCGGAAGCAGCGCAAGCGCCAGATGCGCGAGCTGTGGATCGTCCGGATCAACGCGGCGGCGCGGCTCAACGGGATGACCTACGGGGCGTTCGTCGCCGGCCTGAAGAAGACCGGGATCGAGCTCGACCGGAAGACCCTGGCCGACGTCGCCGTCCGCGACGCCGGGACCTTTACCCGCATCGTCGAGGCCGTGAAGGGCGCCTGAAACGAGGCAACCGATCGAACCCTCGACCGACACAATGGTCGAGGGTTTCTGATTCTCCGAATGAAGGTTTCTGATTCTCCGATTGAGGACCACGTGGATCTCTCCGACCTGACCCGCGACCTGGAGGCCCTTCGCGACGAGGCGCTGTTCTCGATCGCGGCCGCCGGCGACGTCGCCGCGCTCGACGCCCTCGAGCTCGACGTGCTCGGCAAGAAGGGCCGCCTGACGGCGGTCCTGCGCGGCATCGGGGCCCTGCCCGCCGAGGACCGGCCGCGGGTCGGTGCCGTGGCCAACGTCGTGCGCGAGGCCGTCGAGGGCGCCCTCGCGACGCGCGGGGATCAGCTGCGCGGCGCGGAGCTCGAGACCCGCCTGCGCGCCGAGGCCGTCGACGTCACGACGCCGGGCCGGCCGTTCCGGCGCGGCGCGCTCCACCCGATCATCGAGACGATCGGCGAGATCGCGTCGATCTTCGGCCAGTTCGGGTTCGTGACCTACGAGGGTCCCGAGGTCGAGGACGACCTCACGAACTTCCAGATGCTGAACATCCCGCCCGACCACCCGGCCCGGGATCTGTGGGACACGCTCTACGTCGACATCGACGGACACCTGCTCCGGACGCACACGTCGCCCGGCCAGATCCGGGTCATGACCTCGACGCCACCCCCGATCCGCGCGTTGCTGCCGGGCCGCTGCTACCGCTACGAGGCGATCGACGCCAGCCACGCGTCGGAGTTCTTCCAGGTCGAGGGGCTCATGGTCGACGAGGGGACGACGATGGGCGACCTGAAGGGCCTCCTCGACCAGTTCGCGAAGGCCCTCTACGGCGCCGACAAGCGGACCCGCTTCCGGCCCGGCTATTACCCGTTCACCGAGCCGTCGGTGGCGTTCGACGTCGAATGCCTCGTGTGCGGCGGATCGGGCTGCCCGGCGTGCTCGAGGAGCGGCTGGATGACGATCCTCGGGGCCGGGATGGTCCATCCGGTCGTCCTCCAGTACGGCGGCCTCGATCCGGAGCGCTTCCAGGGATTCGCGTTCGGGATGGGGGTCGAGCGGATCGCGAACCTGCGCCACTCGGTCGGCGACCTGCGCCTGTACATGGAGAACGATCTCCGCTTCCTCGAGCAGTTCGTGAAGGCGGGGTAGGGGACCGTGCGAGTGACCTCGGGCGAATGGCGTCGCGGAGCTCCGCCTTCGACCTCGGTGAGCGAGTGCCCGTTCCTCGTTGAGGGTGCCGGCTCATGAACGTGCCCTTGTCGTGGCTGCGAGACTACGTCGACGTGGAGCTCGAGCCGGAGGCGCTGGCCGAGCGGCTGACCCTCCTCGGCATGGAGGTCAAGGGCATCGAGCGCTGGGGCGCCGACTGGCGGAACGTCGTCGTCGGCGAGCTCCTCAGCGTCGAGAAGCACCCGAACGCCGATCGACTGTCCCTGACGAGCGTGCGCGTGGCGGATGGCGAGGAGCCGCTCGCGATCGTCTGCGGCGCGACGAACATCGCCGCCGGGCAGCGCGTCCCGGTCGCCCTCCCCGGAGCGGTGCTGCCCGGCGATCGGCGGATCGAGCGGACCGAGAAGATGGGCGTCGTCAGCAACGGGATGCTCTGCTCGGGCGACGAGCTGAACCTGACCGGCGACGCCGACGGGATCCTGATCCTGCCGCCGGACGCGCCGGTCGGGGCCGTCCTGATCGATCTCTACGGTGACGTGGTCCTCGACGTCGACGTCAAGCCCAACCGGGGCGACGCCCTGTCACTCGTGGGTCTGGCTCGCGAGGTTGCCGCGATCACGGGCTCGCCGCTGCGCTGGCCGGAGAGCGACCCGGGCGAGGACGATCGCGCCGTCGCGAGCCTCCTGGCCGTCGAGGTCCGCGACGCCGCGTGGTGCCCGCGGTTCGTCGGGCGCTGGGTCGACGGCGTGACCGTCGGGCCGTCGCCGGATCGCGTCCAGATGCGCCTGCGGGCCGCCGGCCAGCGCCCGATCAGCAACGTCGTCGACGTGAGCAATTACGTCATGCTCGAGCTCGGCAAGCCGATCCACGCCTACGACGCCGGCGGCGTCGCCGAGCGCGACGGGCGGCACACGCTCGTCGTCCGGCGGGCCGTCCCCGGCGAGCGACTCGAGACGATCGACCACGTGACCCGCGAGCTCGACCCGGAGACGCTCCTGATCGCCGACGATCGCGGCCCGCTCGGGATCGCCGGGATCATGGGCGGCGCGGGCTCGGAGGTCTCGGAGGCGACGACACGGGTCATCGTCGAGTCGGCGATCTTCGACCCGATCGTCATTCGCCGGACCGGCCAGCGCTACGCCCT
This sequence comes from Verrucomicrobiia bacterium, assembly GCA_035607275.1. Taxonomy (GTDB): domain Bacteria; phylum Chloroflexota; class Limnocylindria; order Limnocylindrales; family CSP1-4; genus CF-46. Next base: position 7,892 of record DATNBW010000167.1, read on the forward strand.
CCGCTCCGAGGCGAGCCTCCGGTTCGAGAAGGGCCAGGAGACGCGTCTCGCCCGGATCGGGGCGGACCGGGCGGCGCGCCTGATCGCCGAGTGGGCCGGCGGCTCCGTGGCGCGGGGACGGGTCGACAGCGCGCCGCCGGAGCCGGAGCCGGCTCGGGTGGCGTTCCGGCCGGCCCGCGTCAACCGGCTCCTCGGGACGGCCATTCCGGCCGAGGAGCAGCGCTCGGTCCTCGCCCGCGTCGGCATTGCGACCGAACCGCCCGCGGCGGACACGCCCGAGGACCGCCGGATCGCGATCGCGGGTGCTCCGAGACCCCTCAGCGTCGACGCACCGGCAGACGAGGTGGTCGTCGCGATCGTCCCGACGTGGCGTCGCGACATCGCGGTCGAGGCCGACGTCACCGAGGAGGTCGCCCGCGTCGGCGGCTACGACGCGATCCCGGCCATCCTGCCCCACACGCCGATGCCCGCCTGGCGACCGTCGCCGCTCGGCCTGCGCGACCTCGTTCGCGAGACCCTTGCCGGGGCCGGCGTGACCGAGACCGTCAGCCACGCCCTCGTCTCACCGCGGCTCGCCGAGACGTTCGTCTGGACCACCGAAACCGCGCCCGTCGCGGGTGGCGAGCCGGCCATCGGGCGCCCGATCCGGGTCACGAACCCGCTGTCCGCCGACCACTCGGTACTGCGGCCGGCTCTCGTCGGGAGCCTCGTGGAGATCATCTCGAGCAACGTCCGGCACGGTCGATCGGACGTCGCGATCTTCGAGATCGGCAAGGGCTACGGGCGGGATGGCGACCTGACCCGCGAGTGGTGGCGGCTCGGCCTGGCGATCACGGGCGCGTTCGAGGAACCGTCCTGGAACCGGCCGCGGCGGGTCGCCGACCTCGACGATGCGAAGGGCCTGATCGAGCTCGTCTGTCGCCGGCTCGGGTTCGCCGAGCCGACCTGGAGGCCGCTCGGCGATGAGCCGCTGCTCCACCCCGGTCGTGCCGCCCGGGTCTCGGCGACGAAGGACGGGGCCGCCGCCCTCGGCGGCGTCGTCGGCGAGCTCCATCCGACGATCGCCGACGAGCTCGACCTGCGCGCCGCTCGCCTCGTCGTCGCCGAGCTCGACATCCTGGGGCTGGCCGGCGGCCGACCGCGCGACGTCCGGGCCGCGCCGCCGTCCCGGCAGCCCGCCGCCGAGCGAGATCTCGCGATCGTCGTGCCGGAGGCCACGGAGGCGGCGGCGGTCGCGGGCACGATTTGGGACGCGACCGGGCCGCTGCTCGGGTCGGTCCGCCTGTTCGACATCTACCGCGGGGCGCCCCTCGGGTCGGACGAGAAGAGCCTTGCCTGGCGGCTCGTCTTCCAGGCCGAGGACCGGACCCTCACCGAGGCCGAGATCGACGCCGCGATCGCGTCGATCACCAGCGCGCTGG
>DATNBW010000173.1:0-7964 GCA_035607275.1 Verrucomicrobiia bacterium
CGGCGGACCATGTTCTCCATGGCCGCCTCGAACGGGAGGCCGAGGTTGACCTCGCGGATGACCCGGCTGAACTCGGTCGAGATCGGGGGTCGCGACTCGCGGACGACGAGCTCGACGGCCTGGAGGAACGACGAGCCGGCGCGGAGGCCGTTGGCCAGCAGGGTGATCGTGTCGGGGAGCTGCTTGTTGAAGGCCCCGAGGCGGCCGCTCTTGCGCCGGCCGAGCCAGAAGCGGGGAAGCATGAAGCCGATGAATGCGGCGATCAGCAGAGCCAGCGGGTTGCGCAGGCCGGGCAGGCCGAGGGAGAAGACGATGAACAGGAAGGGCACGCCGACGATCGAGGCCGCCCACAGGGCGAGGAACTCGGACGGCTTGAGCTTCAGGTCGGCCCGGGCGATGTCACGGGCGAGGTTCGCGCCGAAGTCGCGCGCCTCGACGACCCGGTTGAGCTGGGCGAGGGCCACGCTCTTCTCGAGCAGCTCGGCGATTCCGCCCGAGCCGGAGCCCTCGGCGGCCTTGCCGCTCTCACGGGCCGACGCATAGCGCTCCAGCCGGGCACTCACGCCCGAGCCGTTGCCGGACGTCGCGATGCCGATGGCGATCAGGAAGATCGCCCCAGCCGCCACGCCGGCAATGAGCAGCGTTACTGGCATATCAGGTCGCCTCCACGATCAATAGCTGAAGCCGAAGAGGCCCGGCGGGAGATGGATGCCCATCACCTCGAACTTCTCGACGAACTTGGGGCGAATGCCCGTGGCCTTGAGGCGGCCCTGGATCTTGCCCTCGACGATCCCGGTCTGCTCGAAGACGAACACGTCCTGCATGACGATGACGTCGCCTTCCATGCCCTGGACCTCGGTGATATTGACGATCTTGCGGGTGCCGTCCTTGAGCCGGCTCTGCTGGACGATCAGGTCGACCGCCGAGGCGATCTGCTCCCGGATGGCCCGGACCGGCAGGTCGACGCCGGCCATGAGGACCATCGTCTCGAGCCGCGACAGCATGTCGCGCGGGCTGTTGGCGTGGCCCGTCGACATCGAGCCGTCGTGGCCGGTGTTCATCGCCTGGAGCATGTCCAGCGCCTCGCCGGAACGGCACTCCCCGACGATGATCCGGTCGGGCCGCATGCGCAGCGAGTTGCGGACGAGCTCGCGGATCGGGACCGCGCCCTTGCCCTCGATGTTGGGCGGGCGGGACTCGAGGGTCACGACGTGCTCCTGGCGGAGCTGGAGCTCGGCGGCATCCTCGATGGTGACGATCCGCTCGTCGTTCGGGATGAAGGACGACAGGACGTTCAGGGTGGTCGTCTTGCCGGAGCCCGTGCCGCCGGAGACGAAGATGTTGAGCCGCGCCTCGACGCAGGCGCGCATGAAGTCGAACATGTCGGCCGTCGCCGTGCCGAACCGGACGAGGTCGTCGACGGTGAACGGGCTGGCCGAGAACTTCCGGATCGTGATCACCGGTCCGACCAGCGACAGCGGCGGGATGATCGCGTTGACGCGGGAGCCGTCGGTCAGGCGGGCGTCGACCATCGGGCTCGACTCGTCGACGCGGCGACCGATCGGGGCGATGATCCGGTCGATGATCCGCATGACGTGGTCGTCGTTCTGGAAGACGACGTTCGTCAGCTCGAGCTTGCCCGAGCGCTCGATGTAGACCTGGCGGGGGCCGTTGACCATGACTTCCGAGATCGACTCGTCGCGGAGGAGCGGCTCCAACGGTCCGAGGCCGATGATCTCGTCGGTGATCTGCTCGAGCATCCGGACGCGCTCGGCGCGGGTCAGCGCGAGGCCTTCCTCGTCGATGACCTTGCCGAAGATCTCCTCGATCTGGCGCCGGACCTCGACCTGGTTGGACAGGTCGAGCTTCGGGTCGAGATCCTGGATGACCCGGCTCTGGATCCGGAACTTGACGTCGCGGAACGACTCCCGGACGGGAGCCTGGGTCATCAGGCGCTGGGCCTGGGTCGGGGGCGGCGTGCCTCCGCCTCCGGTCGGCACCGACGGCAGGCCCGGCGACGACGGCCCGGCCGGGCCGGTCCCGGGTCGGGCGCTTTCGATGCGCTTCAGCAGTGACATGGCATCTGACCCCTTATCGCCCCGCGAGGCTCGCTACCGACATGATCATCGGAATGAGAACAGTGACTTCTTCTGGGCTGTCTTGCGGGTGTCTTCACGAGCGCCGCTCGTGACCCGCTCACCGGCGACCGACTGGGCCAACCGGAGGATGTCCTGGGAGACCTGCGCCTCCCGGTTGGAGAGGAAGAAGGGTACGCCCCGATTGAGGGCATACACGACGGACCGACCGTCACTGACGATCGTGTGATCGACCTTCCGGCCGATCGAGCTCTCCACGTCGGCGACGCGGATCCCGAGGCTCGAGTCGGCGCGGTTGAGGACGAGCTTGATCTTGTTCTGCTCGTAGCCGAGCTGGTCGGCGACCTCGAGGAAGAGCCGCATGTTCTTGATGCTCGTGATCTCGAGGCTGAGCATCGTCAGGACGGTGTCGGCCGCGTCGAGGATCGCGAGGGTCGTCTCGTTGAACCACGATGTGCAGTCGACGACGACCAGGTCGTGGTTCTTGCGGAGGGCCTCGAGGACCTTCTTCACGCCGGACGGCGTGATCAGCTCGGCCATCTCCGGCGAGGGCGGGGCGAGCAGAACGCGGATCCCGGCCGAGTGGTTGATGACGAACGTGTCGATCGACTCCAGCTCGCCGGCCTCGAGCTCGGGCACGAGGTCCGCGATCGACTTGTTCTTCGGGTTCAGGTTGAGCAGGACCCCGACGTCGCCGAACTGGAAGGAGCCGTCCATCAGCACGACGGACTTGCCGAGCTCGGTGGCCGCGGCGACCGCGAGGTTGACCGCGACGGTCGTCCGGCCGACCCCACCCTTCGGGCTGAAGATCGCGACGATCTGGCCGTCGTGGGTGCCGTCCTCGGTGACGGGCGACTGGCCGCCGGCCGTCCCGGACGCCACCGGCATCGCGCTCATCCGGGTCTGCTTGTCCCGCTCGCGCGTGTAGACCTGGCGGATCGACGCGGTCAGCTCGTCGCTGCTGAACGGCTTGACCAGGAACTCGCGGGCACCCGCCAGCATCGAGCGCCGGAGGTAGTCCGCCTCGCCCTGGACCGACATCATCACGACGGCCGCGGTCGGCACCTCCGCCGAGAGCTTCTCGGTCGCCGCGATGCCGTCCATGTCGGGCATGTTGATGTCCATCAGGACCACGTCTGGGAGCATCTTGCCGGCCATCGTCAGGGCCTCGCTGCCGGACGCGGCAGATCCGACCACCTCGATGTCGCTCTCGAAGCCGAGGAGCTTGGTCAGGTGGTCGCGGGTCTCCGGGATGTCGTCCACGATCAGGACGCGGATCTGGTCGGCCATTGGTCAGTGGTTCCGGTTGGTCTCGATGACGGGTCGATGGTCGGGTGCGGATCGGAGCGTGTCGGGTGGCTGGTCCCCGGAGTGTCGGACGGGCGCGGGACCGGAGGTCCGTCGCGCCCGTCGCGCTGCCAGGGTCGGGTGGGTGGCCGCCGTTGCGACCGTGGTCGGCCGGCTGGTTACGGCTTCCTGGACGCCTGAGCCGGGAGGATGGCCTCCACGAGCTCCGGGATCGGAACGGCGAAGTCGGTGGTCAGGATCTTGAGCGTGACGCCCTCGGAGCCGCTCGGCGGCGCCGGGATCGGATTGCCGGCCTCGTCGATGAAGTCCTTCGTCGAGCGCAGGACCAGGCTGATCGAGCCATCGAGCTGGGCGAACTTGATGATCTCGGCCTGGGTGGCGGTGACGCCGAGGATGACGATCTCCTGCTGGCCGTTGAGCGACGTGCCATTGCTGGCGGTCGGCGCGGGCGCCTCGCCGTTGGCCGGTGCCGGCGGCGGCGGGAGCTGGCGGCAGAGGACCTGCATGCCCTCGATGAGGAGCTTGACGCTGGTTCCGTTCAGGCCAGAGACGACGGTGATCGAGTTGTCGGTCGGGTTGAGGGTCACGACCGGGAACTTGTCGCCGGTGAAGCCGATGACGCCGTCGACGTAGTCGCCCGCGTTGATGACGGTGCCGACACCCGAGACCTGGTCGACCTGGACCGCCATGGCCCGGAAGGTGGGCGGCACGTCGATCGTTCCGCAGGCAGTCGAGCTCGTGCTGAAGTAGGCGGCCTCGAGCTGGGTGCCGTTCGGGATCTTCTGGCGGGCGATGCTGCCGACGACCAGCTTGGTGGAGCTGAAGGCGGTCGGCTTGCGCTCGGTGTCGACCTTCAGGTCCTGGGTCGTGAGCATGTCCTCGGTGACGGTGGCGCCGAGAGGGATGTCCTTGATCGCGATGACCGCGGGCAGGATGGTCGCGGCGGTTGGGACTGCAGTGCCGCCGGTGGGTCCGCCGCTGTTGCCCATCGTCAGGACAATCGCGACGAATGCGACGACCGCCAGGAACACCCCGACGAGCAGGACAAGCCGATTGGATCGCTTCAAGTTAGATCTCCCCGAGTCGTGTGACAGGTGGCAACACTGTAGCACCGGCAAAAGGCGGCGCGACTATACCAAAGGGCTAGGACCATTAGGAGGAATCGGCAGGAAACCCCGCACGTCGCAAGGTGATTCGCAAGGTCGTGGCGAACGGCTCGGCGCATTTCGCACCACACCGGACCCCCCATCGAACCGGCCCGGCGAGGGTTCCCGGGCCTCCTCCAGGCACGGCGCCGGGGCCGCCTGCAAGCACGGCGCCGGGGCCGCGTCCGATCCCTCACGCAAACGGCCCGTCCGGAGCTCCGGACGGGCCGTTGACGAGAACGCGACGTGGTTAGCCGGCGACGGACTGAAGCTGGCTGCCGATGACGCTCAACTTGCTGCTGACCTGGCTACCCATGAAGAGCAGGGCAACGATGGCAACGACGGCGATGAGGGCAAGGATGAGTGCATATTCCGCGAGCCCCTGGCCATCCTCGTCACGACGGAAGAAGGTGAGGATGCGGGCGAATGTGGACCGGACGATCATGAGTCACCTCCTTTCACCGGACCGATGTCACGAGCGTGGTCGAGAGCAGATCGTCTCGCCGATACCCGGCTTTGAACGGTAGGTCATGTGGCTGACCTGTCAATAGCCCGAACGGCAGGGGACGGTGCGTCCACGCCCAGCCGGCGAACACGGTTTCGAGCGCCGACCTGATAGCGAAAGAGCCGCCGGGTCGCGAGGACCCAGCGGCTCCCGTTCAGCCAGAATCGGTGACTAGACCGAGTTGCCGACCGTGCTGAGGATCTTGCTGACCTGGCCGCCGAGGAAGATGAGCGCAATGATCGCCACGATGGCAATCAGGGCAAGGATCAGCGCGTACTCGGCGAGACCCTGGCCTTCCTCGTCGCGACGGAAATGAGCGATGAGAGCTTGAAGCATGAAGATGGGTACCTCCTTTCCGTTCAATCTCCCCGGCTGGGCCGGAGGCGGTCGCCACCTTACGGTTGCCGTCCGGGAGTGTCAATACGGTGAAATGACCGGATGGTGACAGGAGGACACGCGAATCGGGGGTCGCCGAGCTGCATCCGTCGCGGTTGCGCCGTCGTTGCAGACCCGCCGGCGGCGCCGGCGGGCCGCCGGCCCTGACCCCACCGGAATCGAAACGACCGCCGGAGGACCGGCGGTCGTCGTCGAATGGTGGCGTTTCGGCTAGACCGAGTTGCCGACCGTGCTCAGGATCTTGCTGACCTGTCCGCCCAGGAAGATGAGGGCGATGATCGCAACGATCGCGATGAGGGCGAGGATCAGAGCGTACTCCGCGAGACCCTGGCCTTCCTCGTCCTTGCGGAACGAGGCGATGAACTGATGAATAAGCGCCATGCGGCTGCCTCCTGGATGAGTACCCACCCTCGATCGAGGGCTTCGCCATGATTGCAGAGCACCCACGGGAACTCCACTAGCCTATTCGTACCAAAGTGCCCGGCGAGACGGACCGGTCCGTCGATGGGACTTCAGCCGTTCTCGAGCCCGTCGCCGGGCGCGCCAAGCTCGTTCGCGCGCCGGCTCGCGCCCCGTTCGCGCGACCGTTCCCGCCCCATGGGCGCGAACGAGGCGCGGAACGGACTGGCCTCAGGTGGCGGCGTCGATGGCGTCGCCCACGGCGTTGAGGACCGCGCTCAGCGTCGAGCCGAAGACGACGAGCAGGATCACGGCGAGACCGGCCGACAACGACAGGATCAGCCCGTACTCGACGATGCCCTGGCCGGGCGCGAACCGGGGCATGGCGCCGGGCGCGAACCGGGGCAACCCGCCGCGGGCGAGGCGCCGGAAGGCGATGACCTCAGGACGCCGCGCCAGCCTCATCGCCGACCCTGCGGATGTCGACTCGCACGAGGAGCGACCCGCCGCCATCGCTCAGCTCGGCCAGGATCCCGGTCGTGGTCGCGCGCTGCTGGATCTCGCGCCACGTCGACTCCGGCAAGGCCACGATCGCGGCCTCTCGAGCGGCGACCGACCTCGCCTCGGCCCGCTCGCGGCGGTCGGCCATCATCGATTCGAGCGCGGGCGGCAGGTCCTTGTCGCTCACCTGGACGGCCTGGGCCGCGGCCGCGACCTCCAGATCGGCAGCGGCCATCTGCCTGGTCGGGTCGCGGTCGGCGGTGATCCGCGCCTCGACGAGATCCTCGGACCAGTCGAGGCGGACCGCGAGCCGGTCCGGGCGTCCGCCCAGGTAGCCGCTCAGCGCCTCGTCGATGATCCGGAACAGGCTGCTCTCGAGATCCACGTCGATCCGCCGGTCCTGGCCGACCGAGTCGAACTCGACCGAGACCCCGGCCCGCCGTCCGCGCTCCCGTGCGGCCCGCCGGAGGGTCGGTACGAGGCCGAGGTCGTCGAGGACCATCGGGCGGACGTCGAAGATGAACGACTTCGTCGCGTCGAGGGTCTGCTGGACCATCGAGATGAGCAGCCGGAGCTCGGCGCGCGCGCCTTCGGGATCACGGCCCAGCAGCCGGTCGAGGATCTGCGCCTGGAGGACGATGTTCGTGAGGCTCTGGGCGGGCCCGTCGTGCATCGCCCGGGCGATCTCACGGCGAAGGTCCTCCTGGGCGTTGAGCACGATCCGCGAGTTCGGCGAGCCGGCACCGGCGCCACCCGCTGCGACCGCGCCCCCCTCCGTGAGCCGAGCCAGTCCGACCGTCCCACCCGGATCGGCGCCGGCCACCGGCATCACCCCGCCAAAGGTCTCGGCCAGCGCCATCAGGCTGTCGCGGAAGCGGACGAGGGTCTTGCGCTTGCCCTCGAGCACCTCGACCTGCGCCTCCATGACCGCTGCCCGACGGGTCAGGGCGACCAGCTGGGTGTTGAGAGCGGCGATGTCGCCCGCCGGCATGTTGACCCCGGACCCGAGCTTCTCGGTTGTCTGGACCCGGCGCTGCTCGTGGCGCGTCGCCTCGCTCTGCGCCTGGTTGACGAGCATGTCGATCTCGGTCAGCTCATTGTCGATCGACGAGATCTCCTTGAGCAGACGGCTGGCGAGGTCGCCCGCGCCACCGGACGGTGACGCCGACGATGCGGCGTCGGACGCCGAGGAACTGCGCTGGGATGACGACACGGCGGCCGATCAGTCCTCCGGCATCCGGATCCAGCCCTGGCGCATCGCGTACACGACGGCCTGGGTCCGGTCGTTCACCGACAGCTTCCGGAGGATCGAGCTCATGTGGTTCTTGACCGTCTGCTCGCTGATCGACAGGGCGTAGGCGACCTGCTTGTTGGTCATCCCCTGGGCGATGTTGTCGAGGATCTCGACTTCGCGCGGTGAGAGCGGGGCGAAGATCGGGGCGGCCTCCTGGCCGTAGACCGCGAGCTCGCGGAACTCCTTGAGGACCCGCGACGCGACGGCCGGCTTCGAGAAGACCTTGTCGTTGATCAGGTACTCGCCGGCGCGGACGCGGCGGATGATCGTGACCAGGTCGTCGGGGTTGATGTCCTTGAGGATGAAGGCGGCGGCGCCGG
>DATNBW010000201.1:0-3007 GCA_035607275.1 Verrucomicrobiia bacterium
TGCCGTCCAGCCACCGCCGCGGATCGCGGCCATCTTCCCAACGGCCGTCCAGGACCCGCTGCTCGGGTCGTACGCCTCGGCGGAGGCCGTCGACTCGCTGCTGCCGCCCTGGGAGTAGCCGCCCGCAACGAGCACCCCGCCATCGGACAAGAGCGTCGCAGTGTGCCCCAGGCGGATCCGGACCATGTTCCCGGTGACGGTCCACGATCCGCTGGCCGGGTCATACAGCTCGGCCGTTGGCCAACCGATGTCGCGGCCGTTCGGCGGACCGCCTGTCACGAGCACTTTGCCATCGCGCAAGAGCGTCGCAGTGTGCTCGACGTGATATCTGATCTTCGGTCTTCCGGTGGCCGTCCAGGTCCCGCTGGCCGGGTCGTACAGCTGGGCGAGTGTGGGGTTGCCGTCGCCGCCCACAACCAGCACCTTCCCATCGGACAGCAGCGTGGCGGTGTGCCCTCTGCCGGGCGCGACCATGTCGCCAGTGGCCGTCCAGGTCCCGCTGACCGGGTCGTACAGCTCTGCGGTGGCCAGAGCGTTCATGCCGGCCCGGCTGGCGCCGCCGGCCACGAGCACCCGGCCATCCGGCAGCAGCGTCGCGGTCTGGCCGTCGCGGGCACCGTTCATGGTTCCGGTTGCGTTCCAGGTACCGCTGGCCGGGTCGTACAGCTCGGCTGAGGTCGCAGACTTGTCTGTGTTCGGGCCGATCCTGCCGCCCGCCACGAGCACCTTGCCATTGGACAGCAGCGTGGCTGTCTGTAGATAGCGGGCTTGACCCATGCCCCCGGTGGGGTTCCAGCCGGGTGCCGCTGGCTGCACGACCGCGACGCTCGGGCCGGGCACCAGCGAGGCACTCGGCGCGGATGGTTTCGCCGAGAATCCAGGTGTCGATGGAGTCGCCGATGAGGCCGGCCCCGGATTCGGGCGCGCGAAGATCGAACTGAACATGACGGCGCCGATCGCCACCACGATGACGAGTGCGCCGCCCGCGGCAAGCAGCCGCGTCCTCTGGGTCATGGGGCTGTCCCTCCACGGCGCGCGCCAGGCGAGCCCGGCTCGACGCCGTCGTGTCGTCTTGAGTTGGGCACGGGCCGCCCAGAGCACGCGATCCGCGAGCTCGACCGGACCGGGCTCCAGGTATTCCTGAATCCGGAGGTCGAAGTCGTCGTCGGTCGTCATGCCGGTCGCTCCGCGCTGGTGGGCCGGTCGTCCGCCTCGATGGCGGCGCGCAGGGCCCGGGTGGCATAGAAGAGCCGGGACTTCACGGTCCCGATGGGAATCTCGAGGGCGAGGGCGATCTCGGGCTGGCTCCACCCCAGGTAGTGATGGAGCACGACGATCGCCCGCTGGTCGGTCGGAAGGCGCCGGAACCCGCGATCCAGGCGATCCCGGTCGACCACGCTGGACGTCGGGTCCGACGTGCCGGCGAGGTCGACCGGGAGCACCCGCATGTGGGCATTCGAGCGGCGGCCCCGATCGGCCTCGACATAGCAGGCCCGCACGAGAATGCGGGTCAGCCAGGCCTCGAACCGGTCGGTGTCGCGGAGGGTCGGGAGGTCGCGCCAGGCATTGACGAGGGCGACCTGAACGGCGTCCTCGGCGTGGTGGAGATCGCGAAGGATCCGGTACGCGATCGCGAGAAGTCGATCGCCGGCGATGGCCATCAGGCCGGCGTACGCATCCTCGTCACCCTGGATCGCCCGTTCGACGAGCGTTCGATCCATGTCGGCGCTCCCTCTCGCGTCCCGAACGGGACGCTACACCTCTGATGGGGGGCGCCTCAGTCGATTGGTTCGATCTCGTCGATGTCGTCGTCGTCGGCCGCGGGTCGATCTGGCGCGTCGGCATCGGGCGACGCGTCCAGGGCTCGCGGATCGACCGGCGTCATCGGGTCGCGCTCGAACGGCGCCGGCAGGCGCGAGCCGACGAGCCGGGCTCGGGTGATCGCCCGTTCGCCGAAGCGGTGGCGGACCTCGTCGGCCGCCTCGGTGACCTTTCGTCGCCGTGGGTCGTCGGCCGCGAACAGCGAGAGCTGCTCTCGCTCGCCCAGACCGCTCGCGGTCACGCCGAGCAGCCGGATCCGCAGCCCGCGGACCTCGGGTCGGGCGAGCTCGAGGGCGGTCCGGAAGATCGGCTCGGTCAGGTCGGTCGGGTCCGCCAGCGTCCGCTGCCGGGTGATCGTCCGGAAGGTCGTGTCGCGGATCTTGACCGTGATCGTCGAGGCCCGGACGCCGCTGTCCCGGAGCCGGCCGGCGACACCCTCGCTCATCCCGAGGAGCGTTCGCTCGATGACCTCACGGTCCGACGTGTCGACGTCGAAGGTGTGCTCGTGGCCGATCGACTTCGCGGCATCGCGGCCGCCGACCGGATCGTCGTCCATGCCGCGGGCGCGCTGGCCGAGCGCCGCGCCGTACTTCCCGAAGCGACGGATCAGCAGATCGTCGGGCAGCGCGGCCAGGTCGCCGATCGTTCGGACCCCGTACTCACGGAGCGCAGCCGCCGATTTCTCGCCGACGCCCCACAGCCTGCGGATCTCGAGCGGCGCCAGGAACGCCGCCTCGTCGCCCGGCTCGACGACGACGAGACCGTCCGGCTTGCGCAGGTCCGACGCGATTTTGGCGACGAGCTTGGTCGTCGCGACCCCGACCGAGATCGTGAGATCGACCGACGCCTTGACCTCGTCCTTGATCCGTCCGCCGATGATCTCGCCGCTTCCGAACAGGACCCGGGAGCCCGTCACGTCGAGGAACGCCTCGTCGATCGAGATCGGCTCGACGAGCGGGGTGAACCGGCGGAGCACCGCCATGACCTCCTTGCTGGCGGCCGTGTACTTTGCCCCGTCGACCGGCACGAAGATCCCGTGCGGGCAGCGCCGGCCGGCTTCGCGCAGCGACATCGCCGAGTGAACGCCGAACGCGCGGGCTTCGTAACTGGCCGTGCTGACGACGCCGCGATCGTTCGGTCCCCCACCACCGACGATCACCGGCTTGCCGCGGAGCTCGGGGTGGTC
>DATNBW010000220.1:0-4489 GCA_035607275.1 Verrucomicrobiia bacterium
ACCTCGGCGGTCATGGACGGTCCGCGGAGCATCATCTGGGACCAGTCCGAGAACCGGCTGCATGTCCAGAAGGCGCTGCTGGTCGAGGTCCTGGCCGGATGAGCGGCTCCCGACCGCGACCGGGCCGGCGTGCGCCGCGACCCGGCGGCGCGACGGCCAACGGGTCGTTGTACGAGCGGTACAAGGACGCGCTCCGGCGCGGGCACGTCGCCGCGCTTCGGGGAAGGAACGAGGCCGCCGTCGACGCGTACGGCGAGGCGGCGAGCATCGCGCCCGATCGCGCTCTCCCGCACGCGAGCATCGGCGGGATCCTGGTCAAGATGGACCGGCTCGACGAGGCGGCCGCCGCGTACGACCGAGCGCTCGCGCTGGCGCCACGGGACGAGGGCGCGTTGCGCGGCCTGGCCGACGTCCACGTCCGCGGGGACCGGCGGACGGAGGCGGCGGCCGTCCTCGATCGCCTGGCTGACAGCCTGGCAGCGGCCGGTCGGGTGGCCGACGCGACCGATGCCGCCCGGCGCGCTCTCGAGCTCGCGGAGTCGCGCCCTCGGCGGCAGCAGGTCGAGGCGCTGGTGGGCCGTCTTCGCGAGGCCGCGAGCGGCGACGAGGCCGCCGAGCGGGCGCTCGACCAGGCGCTCCGGGTTCTCGAGCCGGCCGCGCCCGAACCGGTGATCGCCGAGCCCGAGCCCGAGACGGAGCCGGCCGAGACTCACGACGTCGACGCCGAGCCAGAGGGGCCCGACGCCGACCGGGCTGCGGCCGAGGTGGCCGAGGACCTGGCGACCGACGAGGGCGAGCCCGAGCCCGAGCCCGAGCCCGAGCCCGAACCGGAGCCCGAGGCCGAGGCCGACGCGGAGCCCGAGCCCGAACCGGAGCCTGAGGCCGAGCCCGAACCGGAGCCCATCGCCGAGCCGGCCGGCCTCGGGATCGCCCTCGGCGCCGCCGCCGAGGCGGCGCTCCACGCGGGAGACCTCGCCTCGGCCCATGACGGGCTGCTTGCCGCCGCTCGCGCCCATCGTCGCGCGGGTCGGCTGTCGGCCGCGGTCGACGCGTGCTACCTGGCGATCGGTCTCGCCCCGTCCGACCCGGACCTCCACTTCCTCCTCGCCGAGCTCTACCTCGATCGCGGCTGGAACGGCCAGGCCGTCGACAAGCTCCTCCTCCTCGGGCGGCTCGCCGATCTCGACGACGACGCCGCCGTTCGGGCGCGATTGTGCGAGCTCGTGTCGGCCCGTCTCGCCGACGAGCCACGCGTGGCCGGCCTCTGCGCCTGAGGCTCGCTCCGCGGAGGTCGGCGAAGCATCCCGACCGCGGCGCCGGCGGCCCGCCCGACCCGGGATCGGCCCGTCGGCCCGATGTAGACTTCACGAACGATGCCGCAGCCAATCGCGTCGATCGTCAGTCAGATCGACCTGACCTCGCTGGTCGACATCGGGATCACGGCGCTCCTGATCTACTGGCTGTTCAGCCTGATCCGTGGAACCCGGGCGGTCAGTCTCGTGATCGGCGTCAGCGTCCTGTTCGCCGTCTACGCCGCGGCCCGCGCGTTCGACCTGCGCCTCCTCACCCAGATCCTCCAGACCCTTGCCGTCGTCGGCCTGTTCGCCCTGGTCGTCGTCTTCCAGCCGGAGCTCCGCCGGGCGCTCGAGCGGATCGGCCGGGTCGGGTCGTTCAACTGGCTCTTCTCGCCGTCCGAGCAGCGGACCGTGGAGCATGTCGCCGACGAGGTCGCGAAGGCGGCGTCGCTGATGTCGGCGGACGGCCACGGCGCCCTGATCGTGCTCGAGCGCGACACCGGGCTCGAGGAGGTTGCCGAGACAGGCGTGATGCTCCACGCCGACATCAGCTCGGATCTCCTGCGCACGATCTTCGCCCCGCGGACGCCCCTCCACGACGGCGCCGTGATCATCCGCGATGAGACGATCCTCGCCGCCGGCGCCCTCCTGCCCCTGGCCGAGATGACTGTCCACACCGAGCGCTTCGGGACTCGTCACCGGGCCGCCCTCGGGATCACCGAGCAGACGGACGCGGTCGTGGTCGTCGTGTCCGAGGAGAACAGCCAGGTCAGCCTCGTCGAACGGGCCCGGATCGTCCGCAACCTGAGCGAGCCCCAGCTGGCGAAGGCGATCAAGGCGCTCCTGGCCCCCTCCGACGGGCGCAGCCGCCTCGGCCGGCGCGTCCTGTCCGACGCCTCGACGGGGGGACGAGCGCCGCGCCTGTCCGACCTCGGCCGGCTCGTCGGCCGGGGCCGGCCACGGTCCGTCCCGCCGCCGGCCCGCCCGGACGATGACCCGGCCCCCGTCCGAGCGCCTCGATGACCCGTCTCCTCGGGGCGCTCGTCTACAACTGGCCGCTCAAGCTCATGGCGCTGGCCCTGGCGACCCTGCTCTACGCCGGCCTCGTCGTCTCGCAGAACCGTCAGACCCAGCCCGTGAGCGTCCAGATCCAGGGGGCGAACCAGCCGGCGGGCACGATCCTCATCGGGTCGCTTGGCGAGGTCACCGAGATCCAGTATTTCGTCACCGACCAGTCGAACGTCACGATCACGTCCGCCAATTTCAGTGCGCACGTCGACCTGGCGCAGGTCCAGCCCGGACCCGAGAACCAGTCCGTGCGGGTCGCCGTCGAGTCCGCCGACCCGCGGATCCAGGTGCTGTCCGCAACGCCCGCCTTCGTGTCCGTCAAGCTCGAGAAGATCGAGCCGAAGGAGGTGCAGGTCGTCGTCGTCCCCGGACCGGTGCCGGATGGCCTCGACGTCAAGCCGCCGGTGCAGTCGATCCAGACCGCCACGGTCCGGGGCGCCCAGTCGGACATCGCCCGGGTGACGCAGGTCCGGGCGATCGTCCCGGTCGACACGTCCGGCATCGACATCGACCGCGACTTCCCGCTGACGCCGGTCGATGAGCTCGGGGAGCCGGTCCGCGGCGTGGACGTCGAACCGTCCTCGGTCCGGGTCACGATGGTCGTCTTCAAGGACCGCACGACCGCCAGCGTCCCGATCGTGCCGGCGATCGTGGGCAATCTCGGCGAGGGCTTCGAAGTCGCCCGGGTGAGCCTGTCGGTGCCCGTGGTCTCGCTGGAGGGCGACGCCGCGGACCTGGCCAGCATCGCGACCGCGAGCACCGCGCCGATCTCGATCGAGGGTCGGACCAGCGACCTCGACACCACCGTCGCGTTCGACCTGCCGCAGGGCGTGATCGCGGTCGCCCCGCAGCAGGTCAGGGTCCACGTCTTCGTCCGGGCCGTGACCGGGAGCCGGACGTTCAACGCCGGGATCGTCATCACCGGACGGCGGGCCGACCGGACCTACGCCCTCTCGCTCGACCAGGCGCTCCTCACGATCGGTGGCTCGCCGGCCGACCTCGACCGGTTGAGCGGCGCCACCCTCTTCGTCTCGGCAGATGTCGCCGATCTCGACATCGGCTCCCATCAGGTCGCGCTGACGATCTCCGTCCAGGCCGGCCTGAGCGTCACGATGATCAGCCCGGCGGTCGTGACGGTGACCGTCGGCGCGCCGCCCGGCCCGGCGCCGTCGCCATCGGCCGGCGCCTGACGTGCCCCGCCTCTTCGGCACCGACGGGATCCGCGGCGTCGCCAACGTCGAGCTCAAGCCGACCCTCGCGTACGCGCTCGGCCGGGCGACGGCGTACCAGCTCGTCGGCAAGGGCGGGCAGCTGGTCGTGGGCCAGGACACCCGCCGCTCCGGCGACATGTTCGTATCGGCGATCGCGGCCGGCGCGACGAGCCTCGGGTCAGACGTGCGGATCGCGGGCTGCGTCCCCACGCCGGCCCTGGCGTTCCTCGCCGGCACAGGTGACTTCGCGGCCGGGATCATGGTCTCGGCCTCCCACAACCCCGCCGACGACAACGGCCTGAAGGTCCTTGATCGCCAGGGGCTCAAGCTCGACGACGGGATCGAGGAGGAGATCGAGCAGCTGATCTGGCGGACGGAGGAGCTCGGCTCGGTCGGCAATGCCGAGATCGGCCGGGCCGTCGTCGATCCGGGTCTCCTCGACCGCTATCGCGAGCACCGCCTCGGGCTGGCCCGCACGATCGACGCCGGCGGCCTGCGGATCGTGCTGGACTGTGCGAACGGGTCGGGCGGGGTCGTCGGGCCCGAGATCCTCGGCGCGACGGGCGCGACCGTCGAGGTGATCCACAACGCCCCCGACGGGATCAACATCAACGTCGCGTCCGGGGCCACCTCGCCGGGATCGCTCGCGCTCGCCGTCCGCGAACGCGGTGCCGATGTCGGGTTCGCCCTCGACGGCGACGCGGATCGGCTGATCGCGGTCGACGCGTCCGGGACGGTCGTCGATGGCGACCAGGTCCTCGGCATCCTCGCCCTCGATCGGCTCGAACGAGGCGTCCTGCCCGAGGGCGCCCTCGTCGTGTCGGTCCTCTCGAACGGCGGTCTCCAGTCGGCCGTCGAGGGCGCCGGCGGCCAGATCATCCGGACCCCGGTCGGCGACAAGTACATCCTCGAGGG
>DATNBW010000245.1:0-43681 GCA_035607275.1 Verrucomicrobiia bacterium
GCCGTCCGCCCGACGCCCGGAGCGCCGGGCGGGATCCGCCGGGCGACCCAGGCCGACCGGCCGCTCCTCATCGAGTGGCTCGATGCGTTCGCCCGCGAGGCGCTGGGTGAAGCCGATCTCGCGGCGGCCGGCGAGATCGCGGATCGGTATCTCGCGGGCCCGGCGTCGGTTCGCGGGCTCTTCCTCTGGGACATCGACGGCACGCCGGTGTCGATGGCAGGCATTGCGGGTCCAACCCCGAACGGGATCCGCGTGAACGCCGTCTACACGCCGCCCCGTTTGCGCGGGCGCGGCTACGCGACAGCGTGTGTCGCCGAGCTGAGCCGCGCGCAACTTCGGGTGGGGCGGCGCTATTGCTTCCTCTTCACCAACCTCGCGAACGCCACGTCCAACGAGATCTACCAGCGGATCGGCTACGTGGCGGTCGGCGACGTGGATCGGTACGAGTTCTCCGCTCCTACGAGCTAGGCCCACATTGCGTCGAGGCCATCGGGGTGGGATCCCGAGGGAAACGGGTGGCATTCGTCGCGCGGTCGCCCACGTGGTCCAGAGCGACCGTACCTTTTTCGGTCAGACCTGCCTCGCACCGCTCGATGCAGTCCTCCGACGGGCTGGACGGAGACCTGATGGGCATCCGCCGGGCCTTCGTGCGACCGTCGCGAGGCGCGTCTGCAAGGCACGAACGAGCAGGTCGGCCCTGGACCGCGCGGCTCTCCGCACGTCGATAGCCTCGAGCGATCGCCTCGCGATGAGAGCTCAATCGAGCGAGGCAACACCTACACGGCGATGGAACGAAATGGTCGTCGCCCTCCCCTTGCCTGATACAGCAGCCATCGCCCCGAAGCCGGCCCGCAGAGGGCTGCCGGGACGAGGCAAGGAGAGCGAGCAATGCGCAGGCGACAGTTGGCAGTCCTGGCCGTCGGCGTCGCACTCATGTTGCTCGGAGGGACAACCGGCGCGGCGGCACGAACGCTGGTCGACCCGACGACCTTGACGCCGCCGCTGCGGGCGGACCGCATCTGCTACCAGCTCGGGCCATACGTGCAGTGCGACACGAGCGGCGTGTCCATCACCGAGAACTCGCCGGTCGACCAGCTTCCGTGCGGCCAGCTGTACGAGACCGGCAAGCACGTGAGCAACTCGACCCGCTGGTACCAGGACGGGCTGCTGTTCCGACGGAGCGTTCAGGAGCAGGAGGCCGGCACGTGGAGCCTGTCGCCGACGGGGGATGGACCGTTCGTCGCCTGGACGAAGGACTCAAGTTGGACCGATGACTTCATCGTTCCCGGCGACATCGCGAGCTTCGTCCGGACGGCCCACGGGCTGTTCCTCCACGTGCCGGCACTCGGCATCGAGCTCCACGAGTCCGGGACCAGCGTCAACGACGGTGAGCTCGAACACGGCCTGTTCACGACCGACGACGCGGGCGTCAACCAGCTCTGCGCAATACTCGTCGGCTAGACGCGGAGGCAAGGCACGAATTGACCTGTCGTGCGGTACGGCCAGGTGGACCGCCTCGCCAAGACATCTGCGCCCGGCAAGGGCGTCAGCCGGGACGGGCGACCGTCGTTCGATGTGGAACGATCCGGTCGCCGACGGTCCCATACTCGCTGAGCGCGGCCACCGTGGGTCGCGTCGCGAAGGTGCCCGCCCGTGCAGCATGATCTCGTGATCCGGGCGAAGGAAGGTGACCACGACGCCTTCTCGAGCCTCGCCGCAGCCTCGATACGGCACCTCCTCGCCACCGCGCGACTCATCGTTCACGATGCGGACGCGGCGCAGGACGCAGTCCAGGATGCCCTCATCAATGCGTGGCTCGACATCAAGGGGTTGCGTGATCCCGACCGTTTCGATGCCTGGCTTCACCGCCTTCTCGTTCGCAGCTGCTATCGGGTTGCGAGACACAACCGGGGGCGGCGCGCCATCGAAGTTGAGTTCCTGCCGACCGACGCCCCGTCGACCACGGATGCCCAGGCTGCCGTTGTCGCCCGGGATCAACTCGATCGGGCGTTTCTTCGCTTGACCGTCGAGCAACGGGCCGTGCTCGTCGCCCACCACTATCTCGATCTCAGCGATGGCGACGCGGCCACGGTCCTCGACATTCCGCTCGGAACCTTCAAGTCTCGCCTGAACCGTGCCTCGATCGCCCTTCGTTCCGCGGTCGAGGCGGACGACCGCGGTGCGACGGTCCCACAGGAGTCGATCGCATGACCGGGCGGTACGCGGACTTCGATCGGCGCGTCGAACGGTGGCTCGACGAAGCCTCGGACAGCTTCGCCGCCGGGGCGCTGCTCGATGCGGTCCTCGATGCCACGCGCGACCGACCTCAGCGCCCGGGATGGATCGTTGCGCTCCGGGGTGGCGGCATGGGGACGACCCGGTTCATCGCGGGTCAGCCCGCTCGCCGTGTCGGGCGCGCCCTGGTGGTGCTCGTGGCGGTGCTCCTCGCGCTCGCGGTCGGGCTTCTCATTTCCGGAATCGGCCGCCAGCCGCTCACGCTCAACGCGACCATCGACTTCTTCCGAACGGACGATGCGCGAGAGAACAACACGCCGTTCATCGTGAATCGCGACGGAACGCACGAGACGCAGCTTGCCCAGAGCGCCGGGTTGCTCTCGCCGGACAACAGACTCCTGCTGAGCGGGCACGAAGCCGCGTGGATCCGACCCGCCGTCTCCAACCCGGATGGAAGCGGCCTACGGGTGCTGGATGCCTATCCGGACCTGAAGATGCAATTGATCCCGGTCGCCTGGTCCCCGGATGGATCGCGGATCCTGGTCGCAACCGGCGGCGAGGACATGACCCCGTCGGGCATTGGCCTCTACACCGTCCGGTCAACCGATGGGGGCGACCTGATTCGGCTCGTTTCGACGCCGTCGGGGGATAGCGATGCCATCCGAGGCTATTCACCTGACGGCTCCATGGTCCTGTTCAGCCGGATCGGCTTCGACCCGGGAATCTTCGTCGTGAACTCCGACGGTACCGGCCTGCGGCGTCTGAGCGTCCCCGACTCGGTTCCGGTCGATCTCGATTTCTGGGATGCGGCGTCCGTCGATTGGTCGGCCGATGGCAGGGAGGTCGCGTTCTGCGCCCTCGACGCGTCTTCGCTTCCATCGGGTCAATCGAATTCGGACTTGCGGGGAGCGCCCGGGATGTATCTCGTCAATCGCGACGGCAGCGGGCTCCACGAGATCGTCCCCTCGAGGCTTGGCGCACTCTCGGCACGCTGGTCACCGAGCACGGACACGATCGCCTTCACCAGCGGCCACCTCGGGCTCGTCCACACGCCGGCGGGCAAGGAACTGACCGGGCAGCCTCAGGTCTGGACGGTGCACGGTAATGGGTCCGGCCTCACCCAGCTGACCGACGGCCGAGACCGGTCCGTGTCAGTCACTCCCGTCTGGTCGCCCGATGGCACCGAGCTTCTCTTCCAGCGCAAGCTGGGCAACTCAGTGACTCTTTGGATCATGAATGCCGACGGAACCGCCCAGCGACAGGTAACTCCTACCCCTGTCGCAAGCGACTTCGTCGGCGAGTACGGCTGGGCACGTCTGCCATCGCGATGAGCTGCACGCCTGCACCCAACCGGGGCCGGCGACGTTCGTCGTGGCCGGGCAGGTATCCGTTTTTCGCTGTCCGAGCGTTGTCGCCACCAAGCCGTGCTTGAGGGAGCCCATGACTGGACCTTCGAACCAGAGGCCGAAGGTCTATCCAAGCTACGCGGGTATCATGCGGTCCACGCGCCTGTAGCTCAGTGGATAGAGCGTCGGCCTCCGGAGCCGAAGGTCGCAGGTTCGAATCCTGTCGGGCGCGCCAGCACAGATGTTCTATTTCGTGCCCGTCATCGACTCCGTCGACGCACCCCGCCCATGCGCACGGAGCTCGATCGCCCAACGGCCAGTACTTGCGGATCTCGGGTGCCAGACCTGCATCCAAGCCGCCAACGGGAACAGAGCCGCGCCCTCGACGCTTGGTCCGCGCTGCCGGTCCGTTCGATTGGTAGTCGTCGACCGGCCAGGCGGTCCCCGCCACTGCTCGAGGACCCAAAGGATTTCGTCGACGAGGGACCGGAAGCCACGATCGGGATCCGCCGGCGAAGGCCGCCCGCCGCTCGCGGACGGCCTCGCTCGGTCGCGCGAAGTCCCGACGGCCTACGGCGCGACCTCGAGCTCAACATTGACTGCCGGATGTGGATGGGCCGAATAGTGACCCAGGGTGACCGGGAAGGACGCGCTCCCGAACCCCGGGAAGGACACGACGTACCACCCTTCGTTGTTCGGGTCAGACCAGGTTCCCATTGTCGCGTCAAAGCCAATCGGTGTTGGCGACCATACCCATGCCACCTCGCTCCGGATCGGGTCGGCACCTCCGCCGAGCCCCGGGAAATGGCTGCACACTGCGCCAGCGACGTCGGCTGTCCCGGTCGTTGGGCCACCGTCGATTTCGATCCAGATCCAGACACCGCCGAGCCCGAA
The DNA here is from genome assembly GCA_035607275.1 of Verrucomicrobiia bacterium. Lineage (GTDB taxonomy): Bacteria > Chloroflexota > Limnocylindria > Limnocylindrales > CSP1-4 > CF-46. The sequence continues at coordinate 4,476 of DATNBW010000245.1, forward strand.
CGGCCCTTGGCAGTAGGCGGAATTGTTGCAGTTCTGTGAGTACTCGATCTGCGCCTGTGGCTTGTCCGCGCTTCCGTACGCCGACATGCCTCCTGCTGTGAAACCAAGGAGTGCCGCGGCCAGCATGCCGGCCAACAGGGGTAATCGAACGATCCTCACCGAGCCTCCTCCTTCCGATTCTTGAACGGGCTTTGCGCGCCCAGTTCGGTCCGACACGTGACAGGACTCACATCAGATCCTTCATCCGAATCGTCCTCCCGCTGCAGCGCCGGTCACCATGAACGGCCCTCCTAGCGACTCGTGACCGACCGGGGGCCCGCCTCAGCTCGTCGCCGTTCCGCCGACCGGCGGCGATTGCGTCAAGGCGGGTACCGAGCAGACTTGTTTCGTTGTAGTTCACAACTAGACGCGGACTCTAGTCACCGAGTCTGATAGTGTGTCGGCTGCGATGTCGGCTGTCAAGAGATCCGAACCAACCCAACCGACGAGGCTGTCGCGGCGCGGGCGGGCAAAGGCGACCCACTGGCGGATCGTCAAGGCTGCCTACACGCTCTTCTGCGAGCGTGGCTATGCCGGCACGACGATGGCCCAGATCGCCGAGGGCGCGGACGTGGCGGTCCAGACCGTCTATTTCACCTTCCACACGAAGGCGGCGCTGTTGAGTCGCGCCTATGACTTCGCCGTGATGGGTGAAGAGGAACCGAGGTCTCCCGACCATCAGCCCTGGTACGCGGCCATGACCGCCGCTCCGGGGGTTTCCGAGGCCCTCCGCCATTTCGTCACGGGCGTGGGCGAAATCGCCCGGCGAGTTACGCCCTTGTACCTCGTCGCCCGGGTGGCTGCGGATCAGGATCCGGAGACCGCACGGGTGATGGCGTTCCACGAGCGCTGGCGATCCGATGGCTATCGAGCGGTCCTTGAACTCCTTCGGGCCAAGGCCGAGCTCCGTCCGGGGCTCACTCTGGAGCGTGCCAACGACCTGCTGCTGCTCTTCGCTGGGAGTGAGGTCTATAGCGTCCTCGTCGGCTCACACGGCTGGTCGCACGAGGAATGGCTCGATTGGACCGTGTCGACAGTGGCGGAGCAAATCTTTGGCCACGCTGCCACTTGAGAGGCCGTGGACGGTGCGCATCGGGCTGACCGGGGATCACATTCCAGCCGGGAGCTCTTGGGGGAGCCTCACTGAGCTGGCCGTCCCCGTCACGCCGGGAGCTCGTCCGCACCTGGGTAGCTACGGCGAGCCGCTGGGCAGGGCTATGCGACCGAGGTCTCGCGAGCTCCTATCTGGCCGGCGTTCGCTTGGCCCTCGATTTCGGCTCCTGGTCGTTCGCCCAGCCGCACGACTCCGACGACGCTGACATCGTCAAGCTGATGGTGATCCTCGTCGAGGCAGCGATGCGACGTCGGTAAGAGGTTCCGAAATGGTCGGACGGACTACGGACTGACTACCCGGCTTGGCGACGCAGTTGCCGTGATCTGAACCAGGACAACGTCCGCTCGACCGCCTCCGCGAGTTGAACCGGCTGGTACGGCCCGAAGGCGCGTTGCCACTTGCTGTCGTCGACGAGGAACGGGCGCTCCCATTGGTAGAGCGTCTCGTTCAGCTCGCGCGTGCGGGGCGAAAAGAGTCCACCGATTCTGACCGTGAGGCGACCGACGCGGCCCATCTTGGCGGGTTGATGACAACACGAGCCAGCGCGAGCGCCACGCGGTGGGCCTGCGCCTCGGGTGCAAGAACGGATCGAGACGATCCGCTCCCCCCGACGAGTCCCCTCTGATTGGCCCTCGAGGCGCTTCGAGTCCGTCCGGGGGCCCCCGTCCGTCCGTGCGCGCTTGTCGATCGCAGGGCGAGCGAGCATGCTCTGAGCGTGGTCCGGGTCTCGATCCGAACTCTTGGGGCGTTCGAGGTGCGGCTCGGCAATCGTTCCGTCCCGGCCAGCGCCTGGACGCAGCGCCGAGCCTCCGACCTCGTCAAGATCCTTGCGCTCGCCGACGGGCATCGGGCCCACCGTGACCGCGTCATCGACGCACTCTGGCCAGATCTCGCGCCGGAGGCTGGCGCGGCAAACCTGCACAAGGCCGCCCACTATGCTCGGAAAGCACTTGGGTCCGCGGACGCGGTCGTCCTGCGCGAGAGCCACCTGGCTCTGTGGCCGACCGCGTCTGTCGAGGTCGATTCGGGTGTGTTCCAAGCGGCTGCCGAGGCGGCCCTGGCCGCAGGCGACTCCGATGCCTGCCGCGAGGCCGCCGACCTCTATCGCGGTCAGCTCCTGCCGGACGACCGGAACGAGGAGTGGGTGCAGGTCCCGCGCGATCGTCTTCGGACGCTCTATCTGCGGACGCTGCGGGGGGCCAGGCTGTGGGAACGGGTCGTCGCCGAAGAGCCGACCGACGAGGCCGCGCAGCGGGCGCTGATCCGGAGATATGCCGAGACGGGCAATCGCTTTGCCGCCTTGACCCAGTTCCACTCGCTCCGGGACGCGCTCGCGCAGGACGGTCTGGAGCCCGATTCGGAGTCGCTCGCCCTGTTCGGCGAGATCGTCCACTCGCCGATTGCGATCTCGCCGGTGAGATACGTCCGGAATCGCGGCGTGAGCATTGCCTATCAGGTCGTGGACGGCGGTCCCGCGGACCTGCTGATGATCCCGGGCTGGGTCTCGCATCTCGCGCTCGACTGGGAGGAGCCGCTCTGGGTGGCGTGGTGCAAGCGGATGACGTCCTTTGCCAGGCTCATCCGCTTCGACAAGCGGGGAACGGGGTTGTCGGACCGGCCGCCAGGCGTCCAGCCGCTCGAGGAGCGGATGGAGGATGCGCGAGCCGTTACGGATGCCGCCGGCGTCGGCGTCGTCGACATCCTGGGCTGGAGCGAGGGCGGCCCACTGGCGATGCTGTTCGCGGCGGCGCACCCCGACCGGGTGCGAAGCCTCGTCCTGTACGGAACGCAGGCGTGCTTCGTGCTCACCCCTGACTACCCGTGGGGCGTTGCGCCCGAGGAGCGGGAGCCGATGAGCGAGGAGATCCGCGAGGCATGGGGCGAGCTCGACTTCGCTCGGTATCTCGCGCCGCGCGGCGACGAACGCTTTGCGGTCCGCTATGCCGCCTACCAGCGGGCCGGCGCCAGCCCGGCGATGGCCGCAGATCTCAACCGCATGAACCTGTCGATCGACGCTCGCGACCTGCTCGACCGGATCGGCGTCCCGACCCTGGTGATCACGCGCCGCGGCGATGGGGTCGCGCCGGTTGCCGCCGCGCGGTACATGGCAGAGCGGATCCGCGGCGCTCGCTTCGTCGAGCTCGACGGCGACGATCACCTCCTGTGGGTCGGCGACATCGATGCGCTGTGCGGTGAGATCGAGCGCTTCCTCGCGAGCCTGCCTTCGCGAGCGACGGACGAGCCGCGATCGCCGGACGCGGCACGCGGGAAGGTTCCGGGAAGGTCGTCCTCCTAGCATCGCCACCCCATCCAGGAGGACGAGACGATGCGACGAACATTCGGGGTGCTGGGAATGCTGGCAGCGGCGGCGATCGCGTTCGCGCCGGCTGCATCGGGCGAATCGTCGGGTCCCGCGACCCCCACCTTCAACGTCGAAGCCACGCTTCTGCCAGTCCAGGGGGGACCCGAGGACGCCTTCGGCCTCGTGAAGTTCCGGCAGCCGAAGGACGCGGACGTCATCGCGTATCTGGACGTCTGGGTCCGGGACCTGGCGCCCGGTACGTACCTGGTGCAGCGCGCGGTCGATCCGGTCGTGGACGACGTCTGCACCGGAACGAACTGGCCGATGCCGACGCTCGGTGCGGTCACGACCGACCTGTCGGGCACGGGCCGCGTGCAGCTGTCCCGGAGCTTGGCAGCCATCCCGCTCGGCACGGAGTTCGACATCCACTTCCGCGTGATCGACGCGGTGACGTCCGCCATCGTGCTGCAGAGCGGCTGCTACCAGTTTGTCGTCAGCCGGTGATCCTGGCGCACCCGAGATCGAGCGCCTTCCCCTCAGCCGCAGCCGTGACGCGCCGCGCGTCGTCGAGCGTCAACTCTGACATCGGTTCTCCCTCGTGGCTCGCCGATCGTCGGCGTCCACCGAACTGTGGATCCGCCGAGGCCGCGGCCACATCGAGAGGAATCCGTAAACGAGGGTGCGCCCACCTCTAGCCCGGTGGGGAACATCTCCCTCAGGCGGTCGATCCGCCCCCTGATCGGGTGGCTGCCGGATCGGCGACCTGGCCGCAGCGGCGGGAACGTAGCGCCGGCGTCCCGCCCAGGAGCTACGACAGCTGCACGATCTGGATGAGGTTGCCGCAGGTGTCGTCGAAGACGGCCGTGGTGACGGGTCCCATCTCGGTCGGCTCCTGCGTGAATCTCACGCCCCTCGCCTGGAGCCGGTCGAACTCCGCCCGAACGTCGTCGACCGCGAACGAGGCCGCCGGGATTCCGTCCTCGACCAGGGCGTCCTTCCAGGGCTTGACGGCCGGATGGCCCGAGGGCTCGAGCAGGAGCTCGGTTCCATCGGGCTGTTCCGGCGACACCACGGTCAGCCACGAGGCATCGCCGAGGGGGATGTCCGACTTCTTCTCGAAGCCCAGGGTGTTGGTGTAGAAGTCGAGGGCCTTCCTTTGGTCGTCGACGAAGACGCTCGTGACATGGATGCGCACTCGAATGCTCCTTCAGTCCCGGATGGGCCAGCGCTCCGTGATCTCCCTGAGCGGCGTGCTGTCGAGGTAATGGAACTTGTACCTGCCGTCACGTTTGACCTGGACCAGGCCGGCGGCCTCGAGCACGTCGAGATGCTGGGAGATCGCCTGGCGCGTCGAGTCGATCCCGTGCTTCATCAACAGGCGACTGCAGAGCTCGAACAAGGTCTGACCGTCGCGCTCGGCCAGCTCGTCGAGAATGGTCCGCCTGGTCGGATCGGCAAGGGCCTTGAACACGTCCAGGGGTTCGATGATAGGCAAGTGGCTACTTGCCTGTCAAGCTTCGTGACCCAGGTTCCGCTCCGTGGCGCGATGACTTCGGGCCGTGCCACGGGTCTACACCGGTGGGCACCCAAAGGAGAACGCGATGACGCAACGACCGGCATTGACGACCAGCGTCCTGCTGGACGGCTTCGGCATGGGCGAGTCGCCCCGGTGGCACGATGGGCGGCTGTGGTTCTCGAGCTGGGGGACGAACGAGATCGTCGCGGTCGACCTCGACGGGAACAGCGAGGTCATCGGCGCCGGCGGCGGGGGCAGCGGCTGGGCCGTCAACTGGTTGGGCGATGGACGCATGCTCGTCACCGGCGGCGAGCTGCTCCGCGTCGAGCCCGACGGGTCGCGCATCCGACACGCCGACCTGAGCCATGTCTCACCGTACGGCTGGAGCGAGCTCACGGTCGACGGACGCGGCAACGCCTATGTCAACTCGCTCAACTTCGACTTCGCCGACTTCGGGGAGGTTCTCGCCAGCGGCGCGGCGCCGGGCAAGATCGCGCTCGTGACGACCGATGGCACGGCGCGCGAGGTCGCGGACGGCCTGGCGTTTCCGAACGGGATGGCCGTGACCGCGGACAACGCCACGTTGATCGTCGCCGAGTCGTTCGCCGCCCGGCTCACCGCCTTCGACATCGCCGCCGACGGGAGCCTCTCGAACCGGCGCGTCTGGGCCGACGTGACGGGCGACGGGATCTGCATTGACGCCGAGGGCGCCGTCTGGTGCAGCGCGGTCGGCGCGGACGACGGACACGTCGTTGTCCGCGTTCGCGAGGGCGGCGAGGTCCTCGACCGGATCGAGATCGACCGTCCGTGCTACGCGTGCATGCTCGGCGGCGAGGACGGCAGGACGCTGTTCATGGTCGTCGCCCAGTGGTTCGGTCCCGACCGGATGAACGAGCTCATCGAGGCGAGGACCGGCCAGATCCTCACCGCCCGGGTCGAGGTGCCGCACGCCGGCTGGCCGTAGTGCGCCGCACGCCGGCTGGCCGTAGTGCGCCGACCCGCAGTCGTGTCGACAATCGCTGGGCGGCCCACGGCTTCGGCTTCGCCGGATGTCGAACAGGCCGTGAGCCGGGTGCTCGGCCCGCGCCGTGTCTCGCGTGTCGCAGGGGAGTCGAACCATGACCGACGAGGGCATGACCGTACGGCGGGCCGCGCTCGTCGTCCTCCTCAGCCTGACCGGCACGACGTTCGCCGTTCCGATCGCGGAGTTCGTCGTGTGGCCGAGCCTGGTCGATCCGACGAACATCGCGCAGACCGTCTCGAACATTCGGGCCAACGAGGGCGGCTACCTGTTCGCGAGCTTCGCCTACCTGGCCGGCTTCATTGGCGACATCGTGGTCGCCTGGGCGCTGTACTACCTGATGCGTCCCGTCAGTCGATCGCTGGCGGCGCTGACCGCAGGCTTCCGGGCGGTCCAGGCGGTCATCGCCATCGGCGCTGTGCTCAACCTGTTCACGGCGTTCCGCCTGCTCAGGTCCGAGTCCCTGGCCGTGCTCGGCCTCGATCACCTGCACGCCCAGGTCCTCGTCCTCCTGAGCTCGTTCCGCTATGGGTGGAGCCTGGCCCTGGTCATCTTCGGGATCCACCTCGTCCTGCTCGGCTACCTGGCGTATCGGTCCGGCTACATCCCGAAGCTCGTCGGGGTCGCCCTCGTGATCGCCGGCGTTGGCTATATCGTCCACAACCTGCAGCCGTACCTCTATCCGGATGCCGAGATCGGGTTCGTGTTCGCGACGTTCGCCGGTGAGCTCGTCTTCGTCCTCTGGCTCGCGACCCGGGGGTGGAGGATTCCGGAGCCAGGTCAGGCCTCGACGCAGTTGGCGCCGACCGAGTAAGGCGCCCTCGAGGCCCTGGCGGCCAGGTCACCCGGTCGAGCCGTTCTCCGGTCCCTCTCCCAGCTGGTCGGCGTGTCGAACGGGACGACCGAACAGCTGCCGGGTGAGCATCCCGACGAGCCACGTCTCATAGACCTCGCCCGTGATGCCACCGTCAACCGTGGCGAGCCGATGCACGTCGGGCGATGTCATCGTCCACAGGGTCAGGAGTGCTTCCGGGGCCGAGAGACCCACCCGGAGGGCCCCGCGCCGGGCCCACCGCTCGACGATCTCGCGTTGCGCTTCGCGCCTTCGACGGTGCCCCTCCGTCACGTTTGCCGAGAGGTCGGGGTCGATGGCTCGCGAGCCCTGCGCGACGTCAATCAGCTCGCCGCCGAGCTCGAACAGCCGTCGGTTGAATGCAACGACCCGGCGCAGCTCTCCGGGCGGGTCGTTCGCGGACGCGCCGGCATCGCCATCTGCGGGCGTGCGCGCCGCGACCTCCAACTCGTCGAGCAGCGCCGCGAGGATCGCGGCCTTGGACCCGAAGACTGCGTAGACGGTCTGGACCGCGACGCCGGCGTCTGACGCGATCGAGGTCATCGTCGCCCCCGTCCAGCCTGCGCCGGTCAATCGTCCCCGCGCCGCGTCGAGGATGCGGCGTCTGGTGGCCGCAGCCCGTGCCTCTCGTTGGGGCGCGTGATATCGCCTCTTGACATCCTTCATTTCGATAGAGTAGCCTCCTGCCAACATTCAGTGTAGTCAACTCTATCAGACATTCGCCGACGTCGGCAAGCTTGAGAGGTGAAGATCAAATGCGTCGCAACTCGAAAACGAACGCGGTGCTCGCACTCCTCGCGGCGACCCAGTTCTGCCTGATCCTCGATGCCGCCGTCGTCGGCGTCGCCCTGCCTGCCATCGCCCGAGATCTGGGGTTCGGCCCGTCCGCGCTGTCGTGGGTCGTCAACGCCTACATCCTCGCGTTCGGAGGCTTCCTCCTCCTCGGCGGTCGTGTGGCGGACCGACTCGGACGGCGACGCGTGTTCGCGACGTCGGCGGCCCTGTTCGCCGTCGCGTCGGCGATCGGGGCGCTCGCCCAGTCCGAGGCATGGCTCGTCGCCGCCCGGGCTGGACAGGGCCTCGCCGCGGCATTCATGTCGCCCGCCGCGCTCTCGCTCCTCCTCACGGTCTTCGAGGATGCCCGGTCGCGCCAGCATGCGCTGGGCATCTGGGCCGGGGTATCGGCAGCCGGTGGCGCAGCCGGCTTCCTCATCGGCGGCGTCCTCGTCGAGGCGCTGGGCTGGCGGTCGGTGATGTACGCCAACGTCCCGCTCGGGATCGGCATCGCCTGGCTTGCTCCGCGGTTGCTGCCCGCGTCGGCGCCGGCGGGCGCCCGGGCCGGCTTCGATGTCGCCGGAGCGGCCAGCGTGACAGCTGGGCTGGCCATCGGCATCTTCGCGCTCATCCACGCCGGAGAGTCCGGGTGGACGTCTCCGGCGACGCTCGCCGCCGGGGTCCTTGCGGCGACTCTGCTCATCGCGTTCGTTGTGATCGAGCGGCGCTCAGCCGAGCCCCTCGTGCCGCTCGACATCTTCCGTCGCCGGTCGTACGCAACGGCAAACGGCGTCGCGGCCCTGGTCACGATGGCCGTGACGCCGATGTTCTTCTTCCTCACGCTGTTCACGCAGGACGTGCTCGGCTACTCCGCCCTCGCGGCCGGCCTGGCCCAGCTGCCTCTGAGCCTCGCCATCAGCGGAGCCGCGATCGTGGCGCCACGCCTCATCGGGCGGGTCGGCGTCCACGCGGCGCTTGCCGCGGGTCTCGTGCTGCTCGCGTCGGGGATGCTGGTGCTCGCCCGCCTGCCCGACTCGGCCGGCTACGTCCCCGACATCGTCGCGGCATTCCTGCTCGTAGGCCCCGGCGCGGGCACCGTATGGGTGGCCGCAACGGCGGCGGCCACGGCAGGCGCGAGCGCCGAGGACTCGGGGCTCTACTCGGGGATCGTGAGCACGGCGCAGCAGCTCGGTTCGGCCGTCGGACTGGCGATCCTCGCGACGGTCGCCGCGAACGCCGCGGGACAGGACCCCTCGACGGCGTCGTTCGCAGGCGGCCTGCGGGTCGGGTTCGGCATGGGGGCGGGGTTGATCGCGGCCGCACTCGCGCTCACCGTCGTCGTGCTCGCACCTTCGACCCGCCGCGAACAGGCGCGGCGCTCACGCGAGAACGAAACGGTCGCTGCGCGCGGAACCCCTGGCGAGGTCGCCGTCATGGCGACGGAGGCCCGGGCGAGCGGCTGACCCATCGACGACCCGTGACGGACGGCGTCGGCCTCCCGAGCCGAGGGTCGCAGGACCGACCCCTGTCGGTTGGGCCGGCGCCGGTCCGTCACGTGCCCGGCATCGGTTCGGCCCGGAGAACATTCCGGGCTCCCTGCGAACGCGTCGAGTCGCCGACACCGGCGGAGCCCGCCGACACAATCGACGGACGCGGGCGTCCTCTCGTCGTGCGTCGCGTTCGCGACGCGCAGGCGGGCAGGAGGATCGGCGATGAGGTTCGGACAGGGGAGCGCCGACGCGCCGAGCCATCGGACCGCTCGCGGCGGGTTGATCGTTGCATTCGCCGTCATCGCCGGAGCATGCGCGTCGACCGCCGGCAGCGGGTCCGTGCCGACCGCTTCGCCGTCCAGCCCAGCCTCGCTGGCACCGACGTCGTCGCCCTCGCTGACAGCGAGCGCTCCCACATCGTCGGCGATCCCGGCGCCGACTCCCGCGCCCGTCGTGCTCGACGCGGCCGCCGTGACCCAGGCCGATCTGAAAGGCGGGACCTTGCCGTTCGTCTCGAAGGACGGCGGCGCCGGCACGTGCACGTCGTGGCCGGACACGCGCCGCGTCGAGTCCGTCTACTCGAGCGACCTCGGCAAGCTCGGAACCGGGACGATCCGAGGGACGCTGACCATTCCGATGGGCGGATCGGGGCTCACGACGGCCGAGCTCTGGATCGATGGAGCGAACATCCCGGAGGGAGTGTTCCAGCCGTTCTGGACGGGCCCGGCCCGGATCACGGAATCCGGCGCGGGCGCGGTGTCCGGGACGATGACCTTCAGCGCGCTCAAGCTCGAGGTCGACGCGGTCCTGAAGCCAGGACAATCCGCCCCGGCCGAGGTCGCCGATTGGCCGGCCACCCTGTCGGGCGCGATCAGCTGGGAGTGCGGGCCGTGGGCGACCCCGATGTCATCGGGACCGCCGCCGGCGTCGAGCGCTCCCTGATCGAGTGTCGGGAGCAGGTCGATCGGGGGAGCCGGCACGACTCCCCCGATCAGTTCGGGTCTGGCCTACAGCACGGACACCTGGATCAACCCGGGGAGGGCCGGGTCAAGCGCGACGTTGTCGTTCCCTTCGATGGGGTCGATCACGAGCGAGTCCTTGTCGGAGTCCGCGTGCGTGACGTGGACGAGGGCGGCGAGGCCGCTGACGTCGACGGCTCCCCCGTTTGCACTGACCGCGATCGAGTCGTCGCCCTTCGTGCCGAAGACGCTGACCACGTCGGCCGCGCCGTCGGCGGACGAGCCGCCGAGCGAGCCGGCGAGATCGACGTTGACGCGCCGGAGGTCCGTGCCGCTCATGTCGCTGACGGTGACCGAATCGGTCCCGCCGAGCGCATTGACGTCGATCGACTCGATCCCGTCGAGGTCCATCAGGATCCCGCCGAGGTTGCGCGTGAACTCGACCCGGCCGAAGAAGGCCGTCGCGGCCATGATCTCGTTGCCACCGGCCCCGTTGAAGACCATCGCGTCCGAGCCGCGTCCGCCTTCGACGACGTCCGAGCCATCGCCCGGGTCCCAGATGAAGGTGTCGTCGCCGTTGCCGAGAAATGCCGTGTCGGCGCCGCCGTTGCCGTCGATGACGTCGTCGCCGTTCCCGCCATCGAGGATCTCGGCGCCGCTGCCGCCGTTGAGGATGTCGTCGCCGTTCCCGCCATCGATCCGCGTCGGCTCGGTCGTGGTGAAGGCGCCGTTGACCTGGTCGATCGTGACCGTGTCGTTGCCGTTGCCGGCCTCGATGTCGATGGCCCGGACCGTCCCGAGATCGAACGTGTCGTCGGCCGTGCCGTCGTTTCCGACGTCGACCTGGAGCTGACCGCGAATCGCGGCATTCAGGCGGAGCGCGATCACGTCCGCGCGTGGGCTGCCGGTGATGCGCAGCGTGCCGTCGGTCGCTACGGCTGCCCGGACGGACGGGCCGGCCGCCGCGACGGGCATCGCGGTCGATGCCGCGACGGCCGCCAGCGCGACGGCGATGGAAATGGTCTTCCGATTCATTCGAAATGTCCCTGGTCCGGCCATCCGCTTCGTCGAGACCACAGCCGGCCGGGATCGGGGATGAAACCGCGAAGGCCATACGTCGAGTCCTGCCGGACCAGTTTCCAAGCGGTCGAATCGCCTCGAGCGGCAGCCCTCAAACCGACGTGAATCCGCGGGAGCTAACCCGCCCGCGCCGGCTCAGTCGTGCGCGCTGAGCCAGGCGCCGACCTTCGGCCAGAGGTTCTGGCTGGCCGTTCGGCCGACGACGATCCCGACGTGACCACCTTCGACGAGGAACTCCGACGCGTCCTCGCTGCCGACGCGGCCGGTGACGATGCTGGTCGTCGGGCGCGGCGCGATCTGGTCGCGGCTCGCGGCGATGTTGAGCACCGGGCAGTGGATGTCGGCCAGGCGGACCGGCCGGCCGTCCATCTCGAGCATGTCCCGAGCGAGCCGATTCTCCCGGTAGAACTCGACGATCCACTGCCGGAACGCGGCCCCGGCGAAGGGGACGCTGTCGTTCACCCAGCGGTACATCGCCTGCCAGCCCGGGACGTCGAAGTTCTCGACGCCCAGCTTCTCCCACAGCTGGCGATAGGTGCCCACATAGCTCGCCAGCGGGCTGAGCAGCTTGGTGCCGATGTCCGGCAACTGGGCCGGGACGATCGGGAACGTGTCGGTCAGCTGCTCGACGGGAAAGATGCCCGGAGCCGTCATCCGACCGAACTGGCCGGCGTCCGAGAAATCGAGCGGCGCCGTCAGCAGCACGAGGTTCCGAGTGACCTCGGGATGAAGGGCCGCGAAGCAGGCTGCCAGCGTGCCGCCGATGCAGTAGCCCAGGACCGTCATCTGGTCGGATCCGCTGGCGCGCTGGATCGCCTTCGCCGCTCGCGGCAGATAGCGCGTCACGAGGGTGGTGATGTCGAGGGCCTGGTCCTCGTCGCCCGGGGTGCCCCAGTCGATGAGGAACACGTCGAACCCCTGGCTCAGCAGGAACTCGACGAAGCTCGCCCCTGGCCGCAGGTCGAGAACGTACGACCGGTTGATGAGCGGGAGCACGAGAAAGATCGGCGTCGTGTGGGTGGCCGGCTCAGCCCTGAGGTAGCGGTACAGGCGAGCCTTGTTCTTGCGCCAGACCAGCTCCTTCGGAGTGAGGCCGACGGGAGCTTCAGCCGAGCCGAGGATGGCCTGCGCCATCTCGAGTGCCCGGTCGTTCGACGCCCAGAGGTCCCGGGCGGCCGACCACTCCGGCCACGGCGTCGTCATCGCGAGCCCTTGGCCGGCGTGCTGCTCCTGGCGGTGGCCGGGGCGCTGCTCTTGGCCGTGGCCGGGGCGCTGCTCTTGGCCGGGGCGCTGCTCTTGGCCGGCGCGGTGCTCCTGGCCGGCGCGGTCCGCCCGGCGGGCCCGGTGCGGCCAACGGGCCCCCTTGGTCCGGCTCGACCGACCGACCCCTTGGGCCCGGCTCGACCGACCGCACCCTTGAGCCCGGCCTTGCCGGCGGGTCCAGCCCGGCCGACGGGTCCCTGGGGCCCGGCCGGTCCGGTGGCTCCGGCGGGTACGGCATGAACCGCATCTTCGATCGCGTCGAGCCGATCGAGGACCTGGTCGACCTTCTCTTCGAGCCCGACGACGAGCTCGCCGAGCCGGGCGATGTCTTCGCGGGTCGGGACGTTCATCGTCTCGAGATACGTTCGCATGTTGTCGCGAACCGACTTCTGGGCGGCGAGCATGGTCTCGAGCAGCTTCCCGCTCGACTCGCCGAACTCCGGGCTGCCCATCGCCTGCTCGAGGGCCGCGCTCCAGGTGCGCTCATTCGCGTCGTAGAGCTGGCGCCAGACCTCGAACGGATCGGTTGTCGGGCCCGCCTGGTCCTTGGTGGTCATGGTCGTGACTCCTTTTCGCCGGATCCCCGGTCGGAACGATCGTCGGGCTGAGCCTGGCTGTTTCCGTAGAGCGAGAAGAATCGGTCGATGGTCTCGCGATACGCGGTGAGCATCGCCGCGGAGGAGTCCAGCCAGGCGTGGCCGGCGTCGGTGATGGTGTAGACGCGCCGAGCGGGACCGGTCGGTCCCGGCTCCCATGTCGACTCGACATAGCCGTCCTTCTCCATCTGACGGAGCGTCCGGTACAGGGTGCTCATCGTGATTCCGAACAGGCCGAGCGCTCGCAGGTAGTCCTCGATCACGTACCCGTGCGCCCGCTGGAGCGAGACGGACAGCAGGACGAAGGGCGCAAGGATGTCGCGCGGCGGCCAGCTCGGCCATGTCTCGCGCTCATCGAACGTCTCGGCGGGGCCGTCGCGTCCCGGCTCCCGGCCGAGCGCGTCGGCCTGGTCCGGCGCCGCGCCCCGATCCGCGCGCCGGGACCGGCTCGTGCCCGGCGGCGGGTCGGTCGCGTACCGTTTCGTGTTCATCGTCTCGTCCTCGGGCATGGTCGTCTGGTCGCTCTCGATCGGGGCGTCGACTTGACAATCGCTCAACCTATATGCACAATGCATCTAGAGTTGTCATGCAAGTAGAGGCAGCCCGATCATAGGCGAAGGAGCCCTCGATGTCCACCACGATGAACGATATGCCGGAAACCGCCGCAGCCGCCGTCAGCGAAGCCAGCCGGATCGCCGCCCAGGCTGCCCGCAGCGGGACCGAGACCGCCAAGGCCTCGATCGAAGCCGCGCGCACCTACGTCGGTGAGACAAGCACCTTCGGCCGCGACATGCTCGCGACCTGGTCCACGCACAGCGAGGGCGCGCTCAAGGCGGCCTTCGACGCACAGAACGCCGCGTTCGATGCCGGCCTCGGCCTGTTCGACCTCGGCGTGAAGGGCAACCGTGAGGCGATCGCCCAGTTCTCGTCGCTGGTCAAGCAGACGCAGAAGGCGACGCTCGACAGCTGGCAGACCGCCGTCAAGGCTGCCGCGAAGGTGACCGAGCCCGCCAAGCGCTGACCGACAGGCTCATGACCGCGAGGGGTGGCCGGCGATTCCGCTGGCCACCCCTCGTTGTCTCGACCGAGTGGAGGAGGTTCTGCGATGGCTGATCTGACGGGCAAGGCATGCCTGGTGACCGGCGGTTCGCGCGGCATCGGCCGGGCGATCGCACTCGAGCTCGGGCGCCATTGCGCGTCTGTCGCCGTGGGCTATGCAAACAACAAGGCCGCGGCTGACGAGGTCGTCGCCGAGATCGCCTCGTCCGGAGGCCAGGCCTTCGCGTTCGGCTGCGATGTCCAGGATCCGGACGCCGTCGAGGCGGCGGTCGCGAGCGTCGTCGAACGCTTCGGCACGATCGACGTGCTCGTCAACAACGCCGGGATCACCCGCGATCGCTCGCTGGCGAAGATGTCGAGCGACGAGTGGAACGACGTCCTCGCGACGAACCTGACGAGCGTCTTCAACCTGACCTCACGGGTCCTGCCGCACATGGTCAAGGCCGGGTACGGACGGATCGTGAACATCAGCTCGGTGATCGGCCTCCACGGCAACTTCGGTCAGGCCAACTACGCCGCCGCGAAGGCCGGCATCGTCGGCTTCACGAAGGCCGCGGCACTGGAGCTCGCCCGCAAGGGCATCACGGTCAATGCGATCGCGCCCGGCTTCATCGAGACGGAGATGATCGCGGCCATGCCGGACGAGGTCCGGGCCGGGATCCTGGCGAAGATTCCGATGGGTCGGTTCGGGCTTCCCGAAGAGATCGCCAAGGTCGTCGCATTCCTCGTCTCGAATGGCGACTACATCACCGGCCAGGTGATCGCGATCGATGGCGGGCTCTACACCTGATCCTCGGCCGGCACCCGGCTCGAGACTCCGACTCCAACACGACTCTAGCGAGGCAAACCCGAATGGCTGAAACCACACAGTGGGACCGCAACGGCGGCGTCTACCTCGTCAGCGCGGCCCGCACGCCGATCGGCAAGTTCGGCGGCGCGCTGTCGCAGGTGCCCGCGGTCGAGCTCGGCGGCGTCGCCATTCGCGCGGCGGTCGAGCGAAGTGGCCTGCCGGCCGAGGCCGTCATCGACGAGGTCCTCATGGGCCAGGTGATCCAGGCCGGTGCCGGTCAGGCCCCTGCCCGCCAGGCGGCCCTCAACGGCGGTCTGCCGGTGACGACGAGCGCGACGACGATCAACAAGGTCTGCGGATCGGGCCTGAAGGCGATCATGCTCGGCGCCGCCGAGATCCGCGCCGGCGACGCCGACGTGGTCATCGCCGGCGGCATGGAGAGCATGAACGTCGCGCCGTATCTCCTGCCCAAGGCCCGCTTCGGCTATCGCCTGGGCGACGCGACGCTGGTCGACTCGACGGTCCATGACGCGCTGTGGTGTGCCGTGGAACAGTGCCATGTGGGCACCCATGCCGAGCGCGTCGCCATCTCCAACCGGATCAGCCGCGAGGACCAGGACGCGTTCGCGTTGCGCAGTCATCAGAACGCGATCGCGGCGATCGACGGCGGCCGCTTCGACGCCGAGCTCGCCCCGGTGACCGTCACCGACGCGAAGGGACGCGAGACGATCGTCAACGTCGACGAGGGTCCCCGGCGGGACTCGACGATCGAGGCCATGGCCCGCCTCAAGCCGGCGTTCGCCCTGCCGGACGGCGAGGATCGTGGTGACGCGACGAGCGGAACCGCCACGGCCGGCAACGTGCCGGGGATCACCGACGGCGCCGCTGCCACGGTCGTCGTCAGCGAGCGAACGGTGGAGCGCTACGGCCTCCAGCCGCTCGCCCGAATCATCGGCTACGCCCAGGCGGACATCGAGCCGAAGTGGCTGTTCCTGGCACCGGTCCAGGGCGTCCGCCGGCTGCTCGACCGGATCGAGATGCCGATCGAGGCGTTCGACCTCATCGAGATCAACGAGGCGTTCGCCGCGCAGGTCCTGGCCGATGGCCGGGAGCTCGGCTTCGACTGGGACAAGGTCAACGTCAACGGCGGAGCGATCGCCCTCGGCCACCCGGTTGGCGCCTCCGGAGCCCGGATCGTGGCGACCCTCCTCCACGAGCTCAAGCGGCGCGAAGGGCGCTACGGCCTCGCGACCCTGTGCCTCGGTGGCGGCGGGTCGGTGGCCATGGCGTTCGAGCGGGTCTGAACCCCGCCCCACCCGTCGATCCGTCCGACACGCACCTGGGAGGCCGGTGGCAGCGCCACCGGCCTCTCGGCAATCCGGCGGCTGAATTGCGGTCCGCGTCCGCGCCTCCGTCTCGTACGATCCCGAGATGGCGGATCAGTCCGACGTCCGGCGCATCGCGCTTTCCCTGCCGGCGACGACCGAGGAGCCCGACGGCTTCCGGTTCCGCGTCGATGGCAAGGGCTTCGTCTGGGTCTGGCTCGAACGGTCGTCGCCGAAGGCCGCGCGCATCCCGAACCCCGGGGTGATCGCGGTCCGCGTCGCGAACGAGTCCGAGAAGGACGCCCTGCTCGCGCTCGACTCGGACGTGTTCTTCACGGAGCCCCACTACGACGGCTTTCCGGCCGTCCTCGTTCGCCTGCCCGCGATCGACGAGGACCTGCTCCGGACGGTCATCACCGACGCGTGGCGCTGCCAAGCCCCGAAGCGCCTGGTTCGCTGACAATCCGCCGCCAGACCCGCTCGCCGTCGACCACCTGCCCGGTCGGGACGAGCCCGGCTCGCTCGGCGACCGTGGCCGACGCCACGTGGTCGGGGTGGACGTGGGCCACGATCGATCGGATTCCGGCGCTCTCCAGCCGCGCGACCAGTGCGCGAGCCGCCTCCGTCGCGTAGCCGCGGCCCTGCCAGGCGGTCCCGATCACCCAGGCGATCTCGGCCGATCCACCCGTCCCGTCGCCCGCATCCTGGATGGTCGCCTGCACGAACCCGATCGGCCGGAGCGACGGTTGCTCACGGACGATCCAGTTGCGCCACGTCTCGCCGCCGCCCGGCGCGGGACCCGCGGTCTGGGCTCGGTAGCGCGCAACCAGATCGTCACGGGTCGGCGGGTCGCCGCCGATGAAGGCATGGAGCGCGGGGTCGGCGAGGACATCGACCATCGCGTCGGCGTCGGCCACGCGGAGCGGCGTGAGCTCGAGGCGCTCGGTGACGATCGGTTCGGACAGGTTGAAGACGTCGGACATTGGTGGCCAAGGCTACGTCGTCTGACGCGCGTGTTCGGCTCCAACGGGGAGTGGCGCCCGCTCCAATGAGCCCCGGCGCCGGCGATGAGCAGGCAACGGGCGGCAACGGACGCCGGCCGGTCCCGATTGGACCGGCCGGCGTCGCCGCGTCGTCGTCGACGGTCGCGGGTCAGTTCGGGAAGTCGAACGACCCCGTGACCGTGGCGTAGGCATCGACGATGCCGTAGCCATAGAAGCCGTTGAAGTCCGTCGTGCCCTCGCACAGGGCGTCGAACTCGGCCGGGCGGCCGACATTCGCGTACGAGAACAGCGCCGGAACCGGGCAGGCATGCTCGGCCGCACCCTGGGTCAGGACGTACTCCGTCTTCCACGGCGAGAGACGCAGCCCGCCCTTGTGGCGCGGGTCCTTGACCCCGAACCGGCTGACCGCCAAGGCGGAGACCCCCGTCGCGTGGGGCGAGGCCATCGACGTGCCCTGCAGGTACGCGTAGTAGCCGCAGGTGCTGCCGTCGCAGTCCTTCATGACGCCGGCCGCGGTGCCGGCGGGCGTGATATTGCCGGCCGCGTCGACCCGGCCCTGGGCCTGAAGGACGTGGAGCGGGTAGGTCGAGAGGACCTGGTTCCCGTTCGTCCGGAAGGTCGGCGTGCCGAACCCGTCCCGGAAGTAGCCGCCCGGGGCGGCGACCGAGATCTGCTCGACGCCGTAGTTCGAGTAATCGGCCTTGGCGGTCGTCGGGCCGATCGCCGACACGCCGATCACGTGGTGGCCTTCGACGGGCAGATCCCAGCACGTCGCGTTGTCGATCGGGCGCGAATAGTTGATGCCGGGCGGGTAGTCAGGGCTCGACCCATCCGCCCGCGGGTGCCCGAGATCCTCGTGGTTGTTGCCGAGCGACCCGATCAGCGTCACGTCCTTCGAGTTGGCGTAGTCGAGGGCCCGGTTCATCGCCTCGATGATCGTCCGCTGCTCGAGCTGGGCGGTCGGCGAGTCGGCCGGGTTGGCCGTGCAGTTGTACAGCCATGGGTCGACGTAGAACGACATGTTGATCACGTCGACGCCGATGTCGGCACCGTACGTCAGCGCATTCGTGACCGGGCCGAGGAACAGGTAGCCGCTGTCCTGGCCGCCCCGAATGCTCACGAGCCGGACGCCCGGGGCCACGCCGGAGACGCCGAGCCCGTTGGCCGCCGCGGCCACCGTTCCGGCGACGTGGGTGCCGTGGCCGCTGTCGTCCTCGGTCGCGGGATCGACGCACGACGGGTCCTCGCACGGTCCGTCGATCGCCGGGATGTCGGTCGTGAAGTTCCGCGACAGGGATGTCTCGAGCTGTCCCGCGAGATCGGGATGAGACGCGTCGATGCCGGAATCGAGGATCCCGACGAGGACGCGGGGATCGCCCGCATTCACGGTCCGGGCCAGGTCGGACCTGACCATCGCCAGGCCCCAGGCCAGCGGATCGAGCGGGTCCATGCCGGCCGTCGAGCCGCCGTGACGCGGTCCACCTGGGCCGCCGTCGTGGATCGCCTCGAGCTCCGGATCGGCAACCTTGACCGGCTGCGCGTCCGGGATCCGGCCGATCGCCCGCTGGCCGGTCGCGCCGAAGACGGCGTCCGACGCGGAGACTGCATCGATGAACTGGTCGCCGGCCGCCAGCACGGTGAACGTGCCGATGTCGTCGTTGCGGCTGGTGATCGTGCCGCCGGCGGCCCGGATCGCTTGAACGACGTCGGCCGCGGCCGCGCCGCGTTCGGCGACGACGACGTACTCAGACTGCGTGCCACCGATCGCGGTGGCGGGTGCTCCGATCAGGACCGTCGCGCCGATCAGGACGACGATCATCGCGTGGGCGCGCCGGGCATGGGTTCGTCTGGACCTGGGCATGGGTCGCTCCTCCGCTCGCTCCTCCGAGAGATGGACTCCCATTTTGCCCGCGTCGGCGCGGATGGGGATTACATCCGCATATCGGTTTCGCCTTCCCGATCGGATCCGAGCCCACGCGCGGAGGCGCCCCGCCGGCGAGGATCTCGCCGCGGGGCGCCGAAGGGGCTCGGGCGTCGCGGCGCGCGGGCCGCTCCGTTCAGGCTGCTCCGTTCAGGCCTTGAGGAACGCCGCGATCGCCGGTCCGAGGATCGCCGGGTCGACGTTGTGCTCCTGGTCAGGCAGGACGGCGGAACGCGCGTCCGGCATCGCCGCGACGACGGCCTCGGCCGTCGGCCGGAAGAACGGGAAGCTGGCACCGCCGGTCAGGATCAGGGTCGGGACGGTGACCCGTGCCGCGGTCGCGGTCGGGACCGAGTAGTCGCCCATGACCCGGGCGTCGTACGCGAGCGTGTGGGCGATTGCCTCCTGGGCGGGCCACCACGGCTGGGTCCTGGCGAACGCTGCGAACTCGGCCGGCATTCGGACCATGTCGACCATGAAGAACGTCGCGGCGTCCCCACGCCGACCCTCGGCGACCATCCGATCGAGCTGTTCGACCGAGTCGGCCGGTGGCCGCCCGGCCGGGTCGAGGTTGTAGGGCGGCTCCCAGAGGATGAGCCTGTCGACGGATGCGCCGGCCGCGGCCGCCTCGAGAGCCAGCCCGGCACCGGACGACGAGCCGTACAGGTGGGCGCTGCCGCCGGCCGCCGCGATGACGGCCTCGATGTCCTCGATCTCGCGCTCGACCGCGTAGGGCAGCGTGTCGCCGCTGTCGCCCCGGCCGCGACGGTCGTAGTTGTGGACCGTGAAGTCGCCCTTCAGGACCTCGGCGAGACCGGCGTTCGAACCGCGATCGACCGACCCGCCGCTGACCAGCACGATGGCCGGCCCGCTGCCGAGGACGTCGACGGCGATCTTCGTGCCGTCCTTGGACGTGACCGTTGTCGTCGTCAGGGTTGCCATCTGGGGCTCCTTTCCTGTTCGGGGAGGATCGGGTTGCTCAGGCGAAGGTGCGATCGATCCAGGCTTGCCAGGCTCGCTCGGTCGCGGCCCGGTCGACGGGCTGGTAGAGATGGTGGCCGATCGCGACCGTCCCCATTCCGTGGATGAACCGGAACATCCCGTCGGCCGTCCGGAGGCCGATGAAATCGGGCGAGACGTAGTCGATCTCGCCGTCGAGGTCCGGCAGCCCCTCCGCCCGGAAGTGGGCGGGCTCGCCGAGGACCGGCTCCGCGGAGACGCCGAGTGCGCTGGTGTACGCCGCCCACGCGCGCTCCCGGCTGACCTGCGGACCCCACAGCGAGATCGGGACCGCGGTCCGGCCGCGGAAGTGCTCGATGTACTCGACGAGCTTCGCGACGTAGGCGGGATCGCCGACCTTCAGCGCGTCGTACTCCTGCTCCCAGTCGTCTCCGGGCAGGAAGCCGCTGTGGACGAACCGCAGCGTGGTCGTCCCGCCGGCCCGGCCTTCGATCTCGAAGGCGAAGGTCATCAGCCGGCCGTCCGACGCCTCGGGGCTGGTCGTCGCGAAGCGATGCGGCGGCTCCCACGTCGTGACCGTCGACTCCATCGTGAAGCCGGGGAGCGTGGTCCGGAGGGCGCCGCCGAGCCGCGGCTCGAGCTCGTTCTCGCCCATCCACCAGCCGTCCATCGCGGCGCCCGTCGCAAACGCCTCCCAGACCTGCTCTGGCGTGGCGTTGACGATCAGCTCGCCGCTGACCTCGAATGGATGGGCCATCTCAGGATTCCTCCGTCAGCTCGAGCGGCTCCGCCGTGCCGATGTCCGGCGCGGACGGGACGCTGGGGTGGATCGCGACGACGATCCGGTGGGATCGACCACCGGCGGCGCTCTCGTCGTGGTACTTGGCGACGAGGCTCGCGACCGCGTGCGACAGCTCCTCGGCGAATGCGGCGCGGTCGGCCGCCGAGGCGAACCGGACCTCGCCGTCGAGGGCGAACGTCGCGATCCGCTTGCCCGCCCTGCGGGCGCCGATCAGCAACGACCCGACGTCGCGCACGAGTCGCGCCGCGAGCGCCAGCATCCAGAACGCCGAGAGGCGGTCCGGCGCGCGCTCCGGGTCCGGCTGGACCGCGGCGAGGGCCGCCGGGGAGATCACGTACGAGGCCGCGGTCGCCTGCATCAGCCGCTCGGTCATGTTGCCTTTGCGACGCTCCTCGACGAGCTCGACGAGGCCGTGACGCTCGAGCGTCCGCAGGTGGTAGTTCACCCGCTGGCGCGGAAGCCCGATCCGGGCGGCGAGTGTCGTCGCCGTTCCGGGCGTCGCGAGCTCGGCGAGGAGTCGCGATCGAACCGGGTCCAGGGACGCCTCGGCCGCCGCCGCGCTCTCGATCACCGTCACGTCAAGCATGGCGGCAGTCTGTCACCGACAACAAAGATTGTCAAGACAGAAAATGTAGTCCGTGGCGCGGCAAGCTTTCCCGTGGCGCGGCGAGCCAGCCGCGTCCCCAGGAACTACCCGGAGGACGGGTAGGCCCTCTCGCCGACGACCCGTGCGCGGTGGGCTACCCAGTCGCCGTCGGGGATCGGCGCGCCCTTTGCCTCCGGCGGCCCGTTGTACACGTAGATCCACGCCTCGTCGACCGGCCCGTCGACGATGTCGACGAGGCGGCGGACATATTCGGACCCGGCGACGTCGTGGGGATCGAACGCCTCGAGGGCGTCGACCGCGGCGAGCAGGTCCGGACCGGTCAGGTCGTAGAGCTCGACGACGACCGACGACCTGGCCGGGTTCTCGGTGGCGTCCGGATCCGGATCCGCGGCGCCGTCCGCGGGCGGATCATCGATGACGAGCGACGGATAGGCGTATTCGCGGTCCGCGGTCTCCGGCATCTCCCACATCCGGCCGGCGATTCGGCCGATGCCCAGATACCGCGCGCCACGCAACAGCCCGTCGTTTCGTTCGCCGCGGCGCAGGGTGCCATACACGGCGAGCGGCGTGGAGAGATCGGTCATCGCCGGGATTCTGGCAGGTCCGCGGCCCGGGACTCCGCGATCACCGACGCGAGGCGCCGGATCCCCGGCTCGATCGACGTCTCGACGATCCCGCCGTAGCCGAAGATCAGGCCTGCCGGGCCGGGCGCGATCCGGCGCGGCGTGAGACCGGACAGCCCGATCCCGGCCGTGGCCGCCGCACCCACGATCGCCGCCTCGTCGAGCTCAGGCGGCAGCAGCGCCAGCACATGCAGCCCGGCCGACGCGCCGACCGGCTCGAGGTCGGGCAGGTGCCGGGCGAGGGCCGCCAGAAGGGCGTCGCGACGGCCGCGGTAGACCGGGCGCATCCGCCGGAGGTGATGATCGAGCTCGCCGTGCTCGAGGACGTCGGCGAACGCGAGCTGGTCGAACGCGCCCGAGCCGTTGTCGGCCGCCTGCTTCGCGCTGGTGATCGGGTCGACCAAATGCGGTGGCGCGACGAGCCAGCCGAGGCGCAGGCCCGGGGCGAGGATCTTGCTGGCCGACCCGGCGTAGACGACCCGGGCCGGGCGGAGGCCCTGGAGGGCCCCGATCGGCTCGCGGTCATAGCGGAACTCGGCGTCGTAGTCGTCCTCGACGATCGTCGCGGCTCGCCGATCGGCCCACGCGATCAGGGCGGACCGGCGCTCGGGCGGAAGGACGCCTCCGGTCGGGTACTGGTGGGCCGCGGTGACGAGAACCGCGTCGGCGTCCGCGGCCTCGAGGAGGTCGACCCGGAGTCCGCGCTCGTCGACCGGGATCGCGACCGTCTCGAGGCCGGCCTCGCGGATCGCGGTCCGATACTCCTGGTCGGTGGGATCCTCGAGCGCGACCCGCCGCGCGCCCGTGGCCCGGAGCGATCGCGCGACGAGGCTCAGGCCCTGGGCGAAGCCGGAGCAGACGACGATGTCGGCCGGGTCGGCGGCGGTGCCCCGGACGCGATTCAGGTACGTGGCCAGGGCCGACCGGAGCTCGGGCACGCCCGACCCGCCGAGGTAGGTGAGACGCTGGCTGGGCATCGTGGCGAGGACGCGGCGCATCGACCGGAGCCACACGGCCCGCGGGAACTCGGCCACGTCCGGGCGGCCGGACCGGAATTCGAACTCGAACGTCGGCGGGACGAGATCCGCCCGGCGAACCGGCACGGGTCCGGCCGATCGGGCAACCCGTGTCGCGCCGCCCGGCCGGCTGGCGAGGTAGCCCTCGGCGACGAGCTGCTCGTATGCCTCGACGACGATCCCGCGCGAGACGCCCAACTGGCCGGCCAGGGCACGTGACGACGGCACGGGCCTGTCCGGCGCGAGCCGTCCGTCGCGGATGGCCGCGCGAAGGCCGCGCTCGAGCTGGCGGTGAAGCGGCTCGGAGCCGGCACGGTCGAGCTCGACGAGCAGCTCCAGCGCCGAACTGGTCCTCGATTTCGTCATCAAACCGGACCTTATCAGAGGACCGGTATTGCGGGAAGATGCACTCACAGATCGCCCCATCGCGATCGCATCGCCGAGGACCATCCAATGGAAGCCCTGCTCGTCTTCTCGTTCATCGTCATCTTCTTCGTCGCCCTGGCCGCCCTGAGCTCCGCCTTTGGTGTCGACAGCCGTGACGGCTTCGCCAACGACCGGCTCCGCTCGGGCCTGAGCTGAGCCGTCGGCGAGCGACAATCCCGGCACGAACAGGAGCGATCGATGGCAACCTGGAACGACTTCGCCGCCGGCTCGCCGACGATCGCGGCGGCCGGCCGGGCGCTCCTCGAGCGGTCAGGGATCGGCGAGGGCCTGCTGGCGACGGTCCACGGCGACGCACCGCCCCGGATCCACCCCGTCCACGTCCGGATCGTCGACGGGCGGCTGCTGTCGTTCGTCATCGTCGGCTCCGGGAAGGCGAGCGATCTGGCCGCCGACGGTCGCTATGCCCTGCACGCGCACCAGGACCCGGCGGTCCCCCACGAGTTCCTCGTCCGCGGCCGGGCGACGGCCGTCATCGACGCCGGCCTCCGGGCCGCAGCGGCCGGCGAGTGGTCGTTCGAGGTCGACGACGGCTACGTCCTGTACGAGCTGTCGATCGAGCACGCCGTCTTCGGCGAGCGGGCCACGGCCGACGACTGGCCGCCCGTCTACACCTCGTGGCGTCCCTGACCTCCGAT
Organism: Verrucomicrobiia bacterium; assembly: GCA_035607275.1. Taxonomy (GTDB): domain Bacteria; phylum Chloroflexota; class Limnocylindria; order Limnocylindrales; family CSP1-4; genus CF-46. The sequence goes on from DATNBW010000245.1 coordinate 28,672, forward strand.
TGCGGCTCACGACAACGAGGCGCTCCGCGGCGACGGGCGCGGGCCGGGCAACTAAACGCGGACTAAACCGCCGCCACCCGTTGACACGACCGCGACCCCGTCGCATCCTGACCGGACCGCCTGCTTAACCGGTTTAGTTGCGCGTAATCACGCGCCGCCGGTCGGCGATCGGACCCCGCGCTCCGAGAGCGCGGCGCCCCGCCCGCACATCTGCCCCAGCCTTGCCAACGCCACGGTCAGGTCCCTGGAGGTCCGGTCGATGCCCGCTCCGTCCGTTCGTCCCCGTCGCTCGCGGGCCGCCAGGTTCGCCGCAGCCCTCGGGGCTGTTGCCCTCTTGACCTCGCTCGTCCCGGCCGCGGTCGGGATGCCGGCGCTCGCGTCCGGAGTGGCGCAGCGGGCGGCGGACGGCCCGTCGCTCACGTCGCACACCCCGAACCCGACGTCGGTGACGATCGCCGGAAGTCTCCAAAGCGAGATCGGCTGCGCCGGTGACTGGGATCCCGCCTGCGCCGCGAGCCACCTCACGTTCGACGTCGCGGACGATGTCTGGCAAGGCTCGTTCGATCTGCCAGCGGGCGGCAATGAATACAAGGCGGCCCTCAACGACTCGTGGGATGAGAACTACGGGCTCCACGCCGAGTCCGGCGGCGCCAACATCGCACTGAACCTCGGATCCCAGCGGACCGTCAAGTTCTTCTACGACCACAAGAGCCACTGGGTCACCGACAATGTCAACTCGGTCATCGCGGTCGCCCCCGGCAGCTTCCAGAGCGAGCTCGGCTGCACCGGCGATTGGCAGCCCGACTGCCTCCGTTCCTGGCTCGAGGACCCCGACGGCGACGGCGTCTACACCTTCGTCACCACCGCGATCCCGGCCGGCTCGTACGAGACCAAGGTCGCGATCAACGAGACCTGGGACGAGAACTACGGCCAGGGCGGCGTGCCCGGCGGCGCGAACATCCCGTTCACCGTGGCGGCGAACGGCGCCAAGGTCACGTTCAAGTACGTGGCCGCGACCCACGTCCTGACGGTCAGCGCCGGCCATGGCCACGACGGCAACGTCGAGTGGGACGGCCTCCGCCACGATTCGCGCGACACGACGTATCGGACGCCGGGCGGGGCCGTGCCCGCCGGCACGCCGGTCACGATCCGCTTCCGGACGTTCCACGACGACGTCACCGGGGTCGGCCTGCGCGTCTATTCGCTGAACGCGGCCGGCCAGTCGGTCAAGAAGATGTCGATCGCCGCCGCCAACGTGTCGTGCGCCGATCCCGCGCTCGCCGCCGAGCGCTGCGACTTCTGGGCGTACACCCTGCCCGACGCCGCGCCGGACAACCTCTGGTACCGGTTCATCGTCAGCGACGGCGCGGACACCGACTACTACGCCGACGACACGCCCGCCCTCGACGGCGGCGTCGGCGCCCCGACGGACGACCCGCTCGACCAGAGCTGGGCGCTGATGGTCAGCGTTCCCGGCTTCACCGCCCCGAGCTGGGCGAAGGACGCGGTCATCTACCAGATCTTCCCGGACCGGTTCCGGAACGGCCGCGCCAGCAACGACCCGCACACCGGCGACGTCCGTTACAACGACCCGGTCATCAAGCTGCCGTGGAACGTCAAGCCCGACGGCTACTGCCGGAACTACGCCGACGGCGCGACGAACTGCCCGTGGCGCTTCGACGACACGCCGCCGCCCGACAGCCCGACCAAGGAGAGCCCGCGCGGCCGCGACTACTTCGGCGGGGATCTGAAGGGCGTGGACCAGCAGCTCGCCTACCTCCACGACCTCGGCGTCAACGCCATCTACTTCAACCCGATCTTCGACGCCGGCTCGAACCACTCGTACGACACGCAGGACTACACGAAGGTCGATCCGTACTTCGGGACCCAGAAGGACTTCGACAACCTCATCAAGCACGCCGACGCGCTCGGGATCCGGGTGATCCTCGACGGCGTGTTCAACCATATGAGCTCGGACAGCCCGCTGTTCGACCGCTATCACCACTACGGGACGGTCGGCGCGTGCGAGTCGACGGCATCGCCGTACCGGTCGTGGTTCGTGTTCACGAACGTCGCCGCCGGAACCGGCACCTGCGCGGGAGCGGCCGGCCCGCTGTCGGCAACCTACGAGGGTTGGTTCGGCTTCGACTCGATCCCCGTCCTGCGCAAGGACCAGGCGGCCGTCCAGTCGTACTTCCTGACCGCGCCCGACAGCATCGCGAAGCGCTGGATCCAGTCGGGCGCGTCGGGCTGGCGGCTCGACGTGTCGGGCGATCCGTCGTTCCCGAACGGCTACTGGGAGTCGTTCCGGGCGGTCGTCAAGGCCGCCGATCCGCAGGCCCTGACGATCAGCGAGACCTGGCAGAAGGACTCGACGTTGCTCCGGATCCTGCGCGGCGACCGGCTCGACACCACCATGAACTACCGGCTCCGCGACGCGGTCCTCGCGCTCCTGGCGCCACAGGGCTTCGATTCGAAGGGCTTCGCCGACAGCGGCCACCAGATCAGCGTCAGCGACTTCGCCGACCGTCTCGCCTCGATGCGCGAGGACTACACCGACGCGACCTACTACTCGCTGATGAACCTCCTCGACAGCCACGACACCGAGCGCCTCCTCTGGACGCTCACCCCGGGCACGGCAACGACGGCCGACAAGGAGCTGAACGTGGCCAACGTCGCGGCCGGCAAGCTCCGGGTCCGGCTCGCGTCGCTGATTCAGTTCACCGTGCCCGGCGCCCCGACCGTCTACTACGGCGACGAGGTCGGCGTCACCGGCGGGGACGACCCCGACGACCGGCGGACGTATCCGTGGGCCGACCTGGGCGGCCAGCCCGACACGAGCCTCCTCGCCCACTACACGGCCCTCGCCGCACTCCGGCGCGATGTCCCGGCGCTGCGCAGCGGTGACTTCCGGGTGCTCCTGGCCGACGACGCGGCGCAGACCGTCGCCTATGGCCGGCGGACCGGGACGCAGGTCGCGATCCTCGTCCTGAACCGCTCCGGTTCGACCCGGCAGGTCGAGATCCCGGTCGACGGGTACGTGCCGGACGGCATCGTCCTGGATCGACGATTCGGCGTCGGCGTGGCCGCTTCCGGCTCGGTCGCCGTCGGCGGCGGAACCGTGACCGTCTCGCTACCGGCACTGTCGGCCCTCGTCCTCGCCAGCGGCACCGTCGATCTGACGCCGCCGCCCGCCCCGACGAACCTCCATGTCACCGACGAGGCGGCGAACCAGATCTCAGTCGCGTGGAATGCGTCGGCCGGTGCCGTGGGCTACGACGTCTGGATCAGCACCCTCAGCGGTGGCGGCTACGTCCGCGCCAACGTCGCCCCGGTGGCCGGCACGTCGTTCACGATCGACGGCCTCGACAACGCCCGGACCTACTACGTCATCGTCCGCGCCCGAGACGCGACGGGCAACGCCTCCGCACCGTCGAACGAGGTGAGCGGACTGCCTCATCTCGTCATCGGCTGGGCCAATCTGCAGTGGCCGCCGGCCACGTCGCACGTCATCAGCGCCGTGAACCGGACCGAGAACATCTACGGCCAGGTCTGGATCGACGGCGTCACGAGCCAGCCCGGGCCGACGCCGAGCCTGATCGCCCAGCTCGGGTTCGGCCCGGACAACACCGACCCCGACGGCAACGCGGCGTGGCAATGGGTCGACGCGGCATTCAACACCGATGCCGGCAACAACGACGAGTTCTACGCGTCGCTCCTGCCGGAATCGACGGGCACCTTCGACTACGCCTACCGCTACTCCGTGACCGGCGGCCGCGACTGGGTCTATGCCGACCTCGACGGGATCGGCAACGGCTACTCGACCGGCCAGGCGGGCTCGCTGCTCGTGACCCCGAGCGGCGACACGACGGCTCCGGCGACACCCACGGGCCTGGCGGTCGAGTCGGCGTCGCCGGCCGGCATCGAGCTGAGCTGGGATGCGGTCGCGGGCGACCCGAGCTTGTACGGGTACGAGATCCTGCGCGGCGCCGCGTCGGGCGGCCCGTTCGCCTTGATCGGGTCGACCTCGTCGACCGACTTCACCGACACCGAGGTCGACGAGGGTGCGACGTACTGGTACGCCGTCCGTTCGGTCGACACGTCGTTCAACCGGTCCGCCAACTCCACGGCCGTGTCCGCGACGGCGGAGCTCCGGACGGTGGACCTCGTCTTCAACGTCACCGTTCCGGCGTCGACCGACGGCACGGGCCAAGCGGTGACGATCGCGGGGTTCCTCGATCGGCTCGACGGCGGCTATCCGCAGTGGACCCCGGGCGTGACCGAGCTGACCCGGGTCGACGCGACCCACTGGACCAGGACGTTCACAGGCAAGGAGGGCACGCAGCTCGAGTACAAGTTCGTGCTGGTCGGCACGGCCAGCGACGCATGGGCCTACGTCGAGAAGGACGGCTCGTGTGGCGAGATCGCGAACCGCCAGCTCACCCTGAGCTACGGCGCGACCGGCACCCAGACCGTTAATGACGTCGTCCTCAACTGGCGGAACGTGGCGCCCTGCGGCAACTGAGCGGGATCGCCGGCGGCCGAGCCTCCTCCCGGCCGCCGGCGGTCCTCTCGCCGGGTCACGCCGCTCCGCCCGCTCGGTGGAGCGCCGGGCGTCGATGGTCTCCCAGTCCTCTCGGCTCGGTCGACGATCGAGTCCGGCTTCCCAGCGGGCGACCCACGCGGCAGCTCGATCCGGGAGCTCGCCGGCGCTGATCAGGCGCGCGACGGCCGCCGCGCGACGGGCGGCATCGATGCGTGTCGGGTCGACTCGTCGGGACACGGCCGGATCGTCGACGCCGCTCGTGTCACCTCGCCTGTCGCCAGTCGTCAGGAATGCCGGACCGTGCCGCGAGCCTGAGTCGCGAGCTGCACCAGGCCCCTGGTTCGCGAGGAAGCCTCAGACGACCCGGCGACCACCCTGCCAGACCTGCTCGACTCGATCGCCCAGATCCGTGAAGTCGTACGGATCGCCGGCCACGACGGCCAGGTCGGCCAGCTTGCCCTCGGCGATCGTGCCCAGCTCACCGTCGACGCCCAGGAGCTCGGCGGCCGACCGCGTCGTCGCCTCGAGCACGGCCGACGGCGCCATCCCGCCGTCGGCCATCAGCTGGAGCTCGCGCAGGTTCCGGCCGTGGGGGGTCACGCCGCTGTCGGTGCCCATCGCGATCCGCACGCCGGCCTCGACCGCGCGACGGAACGCCGAGCGGTGGATGTCGATGACCATCCGGGCCTTGTCGACGACGGCCGGCGGCAGGCTCACGCCGGCGTCGACCGCGTCGAGGACGCCCTGCGGCGCCACGAGGGTCGGGACGAACCAGGTGCCGCGCTGAAGCATCAGCTCGATCGCCTCGTCGTCGAGGTAGATCCCGTGGTCGATCGAGCGGATCCCGGCCCGGACCGCGTTCTTGATCCCGTCGGCGCCCTGGGCGTGGGCCATGACGAACATCCCGGCGGCCGTCGCCTCCTCGACGAGCGCCTCGAGCTCGGCCGGCCGGAAGTGGGCCCGGCGCGGATCGTCGCGCGGGGAGAGGACGCCGCCCGAGGTCGCGACCTTGATCACGTCGGCCCCGTCGCGATGGAGCTCGCGGACCTTGCGCCGGACCTCGTCGACCCCGTCGACGATCCCGGATGGCCGGCCGGGATGGGGGACGAACAGCGGCACCGTATTCCCGGACGCGAACCAGTCGTCACCATGGCCGCCGGTCTGGCTGAGCATGATGATCGAGATCTGGAGCCGGGGGCCGGCGATCGACCCGTCGGCGACGGCCTGCTTGATGCCGAGATCGGCGCCGCCCGCGTCGCGAACCGAGGTGATCCCGATCGCCAGCGTCTTCCGGAGGTTCTTCGCCGCCTCGTAGAACTCGTACGAGAACGGCTGCTGGTTGTGGCCCCACAGGTCGACGTTCGAGAGGCAGACGTGGGTGTGGCAATCGAACATCCCCGGCAGGATCGTCCGGTCGCGAACGTCGATCTCGACATCGCCGTCGAGCCCCGATCCCAGGCCGACGATCCGCCCGTCCTCGATCGCCACGTCGGCAGGCGCCGGGTCGCTGCCCGTCCCATCGAAGACGCGGCCACCCCTGAGCACGGTTCTGGTCATGTGCCGTCCTCCGAATCGAGCTCCGGGTCCGCGGCCGCCGGCCCGGTCGCGAGGCGAGCCCGGAAGCGGTCGGCGCCGCCATCGACACCGGCCAGCCGGTAGCTCCAGCCGGTCTCGTCGGGCCAGGCCGCGTCGTCGAGCTCGGCCCCGGCCTCCACCACGAGGGCGTACTCCATTCTGTAGCGGCGCGGCAGCTCGGTCGTCGCGCGCCGCGCAGCGACGGGATCGGCCGTGGCGACGATGCTCTCCTCGAGCCAGTCGAGATACACGGCATTGTTGGCGTGGTCCATCGGATCGAGCTCGTGGGGCCGGACGGCGAACTGACGATGGGTCGCCCCGGGCGGGGTCGGCGGCAGCGGGATCCGCCCGACCGAGCCCATCAGCTCGGTCCCGCCGAAGGTCTCGGGGAAGATCGCCGGGATGCGCGTCAACGCGCCGCGGGCGTCGATCAGGACCCAGTCGGTGTGGACCCAGCCGGCGAGCGTCCCGTCGGCCAGACGGAACTCGCCGCGTCGCCGGGCGAAGACCCGCCGGATCCCGACGATCGCGGTCCGGGCACTGATCGTCGAGCCCATCTCCGGTGCGGCGAGGATCACCAGCTCCGCCGCCCGGACGAGCCAGGTCAGGCCGCGCTCCGCGTACCAGGCCCGCCCGAAGCCGAGATCGGCCGAGTGCTGCCAGGCGAGGTCCTGGGCGTAGCGCATGAAGCCGGAGGTCCGCAATGCGCCGTCCGGGCCGGCCTCGTCGAATCGGACGCGGTAGGTGGTCTCCCAGGTCGACCGGCCCTGACCGAGCGGCTCGCCGGCCGCGGCTGCGTTCACCGGCCGTTCACCGGCCGCCGAGTCGATCGAGGTCCTCGAGGGCGATCAGCCGGGTCGCGTCGTGCGGCGCCGTCTGCCGCTCGAGGCGGACCGCGCACGACCGCTCGGCGTCGAAGACGACGATCGTCGCGGTCAGCTGCTCGTCCTCGTCGGCCGCGTGGGTCCGCGCGTCGTCGAGCTGATGGAGGACGTCCGCGTTGATCCCGCGCGCACCCCACTTGCAGTCGATCGCCTCCGCGGCCCCGGGCGTCTCGACCGTCACGTCGTACGGGTGGATCTCCGCGCGGACCCCGTCGAAGAGGACCCGCCGCTCGCGGCGGACGGCGGTCGACGTCGCGCCGATCCCCGGTCGGCGTCGCACGAGCGCCTCGGTGACCGACTCGACGATCGCGCCGCGGACCTGCGATCGGACCTGCTCGCCTCGCTCGGCGACCTCGAGAGACAGGGCGAGGATCGCCTCGCTCCGGGCGCGCTCCGGACCGTCGCTTGGGGCACCCGCGCCGAACAGGCTCGGGAACATCGCCGCCCACGTTCCCGGTGTCGTCGACATCCCGTTCATCACGGCTCGGGCGAGGATTCGCTGGTCGTGAGTCGCGTCGGCGAGCAGACCCGCAGCACGGGCGACGAGCGGATCGGCCTGGATCCCGGCGTAGACGACCGCCCGCGCGTCCGGCGATGCGTCCTGGAACCTCACGGCCGCTCGCCGACGGCGACGAGGAGGACCTGGGGGAACGTCGAGAGCCAATCGATCGCGCGGTGGGGATCGTCGACCAGCCCGGCCTCGGTCACGAGCGCCGCGACCGCCTCCGCGACGCCGGTCCCCGCCGGCTCGCCGCCGTGCGCGTCGACGACCGCCTCGAACCGCTCGACCCAGGCCGAGGCGAGATCGTTGATGTACGACCACTCGTCCTCGACGTCCTCGGCCAGTGCCGCCAGGTCGTCGTATGCGGGCCGGGCAGCGGCGATCGCCGCACCGACGGTGGTGATGGGATCCACGGCGCAAGACTAGCGCGACGGCAGGGCGGGACGGGGCGACGTCTTCCGGCGGGATCGCGGCGGGCGGTCGCGGTCGGCGCGGTCGCGCAGGACGGGCGCCGGTCAGCGGACGGTGGCGGGCCGCCGTCGGAGGGACCAGCCGCGCGGACGCTCCGCGGCCGTCAGGCCGCGCTGCGCGCGAGCGAGAAGTCCGAGGAGCTGGCGACGCGCCGACTCGTCCCATGCGTCCGAGTAGGCGCGGGTCGCGTCGACCCGGATCCTGCCGGCATCGAGGCGCGCGCCGATCCGCTCGAGGTCGGCGACACGATCGAGGATCGCCCGGTAGATCTCGGGCAGGTCTTCGGCAAGCGTGGCCACGGGCTCGACGGACGGGGGGACCGCTGGGGAAGGTCGGGACTCCATCACGCTGCACGATGCCCGCCGACGCCGAAACGGGGTATCGGAAACTCGTCCGGGTCCGCGACGGCGAAAGTCCCGATCGGGACCGAACGGTTCCTGCACGCACCGGAACATGGCCGCCGACCGCGGTCTCCGGGCCGTTTCGGGGCCATGCAGCGAATGCGCGCCGAGCCCCGCGATCAGTCCCCGCCGTGGGCGCCGGACCGGATCCGGAACCGGTCGAGGCGGCCCGTACCGGTCATGCGCACCGTGTCGACGGCCTCGACCATCGCCCCGAGGGGACCCATCCGGAGCGTCGCCTCGAGAGCGTCGAGCGCGGCCGGCGACCCCTCGGCGACGCACTGCACACTGCCGTCGGGGGCATTCGCGACCCATCCGACGAGGTCGAGCTCGAGTGCCCGGCGGACGACGAAGTAGCGGAACCCGACCCCCTGCACGCGGCCGCGCACCGTGGCCTCGAGGCGGGCTGGCCGGAGCTCGGGGGCGCGCTGCTCGGTCACGAGCGGAGCCCGGTCCGCGGCCAGTGGAGGAGCAGCGTGTCGACGACCAGCTCGGGGCGGACGTTCGCCTCGAGCAGCTCGCCGGCGGTGTCGAGCCGGCCGAGGAACCGCCCGAGGCCGGCCCCGGCAGGAGGCGCCCCATTCGCTGTGGAGCCCGCCTGGGGTACGCCGAGGCGCGTCGCCGCCTCGCGAAGGTCGTCGAGGAGGGCCGGGTCACGAACCTGGCGCTCCTCACCGAGAACGACGACGAGCAGGTCGCGGGCGAGCTCCCGCCACAGGCCGACGAGGATCGATGCCGCACGGCGGCGCTCGGCAGCGGGCACGGAGGTCTTCCCGCCGGTCTCCTCGGCGGTGTCGCCGTCGGCGGCGGTTTCCGCGTCGTCGGAACCGGTCGAACCGCCGCCTGGCGAGGGACCGCCCGAAACGGGACCGGCGGCGAGACTCGCGGCCGGCATCGTGGGGCTCGCGGCAGGCCCCGGGGCACGCGTCCGTCCGCGCCTGGCGGGCTGCGCCACGCCGGCCTCCGAGCCCTCGTCGACGGCGGCGGCCCGATCGATGGCGCGGGCCAGCTCGGTGGCCCGGGCGGTCAGGTCGCGAACCGCCGCGAGTCGAGGAGCCGGCGTCGCATCGAGCAGGTCGAGCAGCGAGCGCGCGATCTCGTCGCGCGCCGCGACCGCGTCCGGTGCCCGCGCGAGCACCCGGGCGGCGCCCGGCCGGCCGGCCGCGATCCGCGCGAGACGTGCGGCCAGCGGCGGCTCGGCGACGCCCGCCTCGGTCAGGATCGTCTCGATTTCGCGCGTCGCGACCGGGCCGAGCCGGACCCGCGCCGATCGGGACCGGACGGTCGGCAGGAGTCGATCCTCGTCGTCGGCGCACAGGACGATCGTGACCCCGGCCGGCGGCTCCTCGAGCGTCTTGAGGAGGGCCGTCTGCGCGTCGTCGGTCAGACGGTCGGCCCGTTCGACGATCGCGACTCGCGCTCCGCCCTCCACGGACATGAGGACGAGATCCGACGCCAGCCGCCGGACGGTCCCGTCCTCCGGCCGGTCGCGGGCCCCGATCCGGATCTGGTCGCCCGGCCCCGACGGCGCCAGCCGGTGGACGTCGGGATGACGGCCGCGCTCGACCAGGCGGCAGCCCCGACACGCCCGGCAGGGTCGGGCGAGTGGATCGGGGTCGTCGCAGAGCAGGCCCGCGGCCAGGTCGAGGGCGAGCGTCGTCTTGCCGATCCCGGGCGGCCCGCTGATCAGGATCGCGTGCGGGACCCGGCCCGCGATCATCCGCCGGACGCTCGCCACGGCCCGCTCGTGACCCCGCGTCCGGATCTGCCCGGACGCCGCCGCGAAGCCGTCACGGGCCACGTGGGCGGTGCCGGCCGAGGTCAGCTCGGGTGTGCCGGCCCGGGCCGGCTCGGCGGAGCCGGCGGGGGCCGGCTTCGCGGTCCGCATCACGGATTCGTCGTTCGGCGAGGTCGAGCCGACCAGCCGCAGGTCAGGCCGGATCGGCCTTCTTGCGGGTCGTCCTGCGCTTCGGCGCGGCCGTCTCGCTCGCCGGAGCGGCGCCGTCGTCCGCCCCGGACGTCGAGTCGGACGCGGAGCCCGCGCCGCCGGCCTTCGTCCGTGTCGGCCGGCGCTTCGGGACAGCGGTCGCCTCGGTAACCGGTGCCGACTCGACGGTCGGCGCCGCATCGGCATCGGCCTTCTTCCGGGTCACCGTCCGGCGCTTCGCTGGCGCCGGCGCCGCGACCGCGTCCGTCGCCGCCTCGGCGGTCGAGGCCGGCGTGCCGGTCGACGTGTCGTCCACGGCCTTCTTCCGGGTCGTCCGGCGCTTCGGCGCGGCCGTCTCGATCGGCGTCTCGGTCATCGTCTCGATCTCACCGGCCGCGCCGGCCGCTTCGATCCTCGACGACGCCCGCGTCGGCTCGGACCGGCGCCCCTTCGGAGACTGCGCGAGCTGGGCTCGGAGCATCTCCTCGAGCTCGGGCGGCACCTCGCTCCACGGATCCCCGGACTTCGGGGCGGGCCGGTCGAAGCGCTCGGCGCTCTGGGGTCGCGAGTAGCTCGCGTCCTGGCGGGCGTAGCCGCCCTCCTGCCGACCGCCGCCGGAACGACCCGACTGGCCGCTCTGACCGGTCCGGCCGCTGACATCCGGATAGCGATTGATTCCGCCACCGCCGCCGCGCCCGTAGCGCTCACGATCGATGGCCGCGCTGTACGCGCTTCGGCCGCCGCGCGGACCGCCTCGGCCCTGGCCGCCGCGTCCACCCGGTGCGCCCTGGCCCTGGCGACCGCGGCGCTGCTCGGCGATCAGGTATTCGGGGATCTCGGGCTCGTCGAAGTCCTCGTCGTCGGCCACGGGCCCGAGCGTGGACGGCGCCGACGTCGGCGTTCCGAGCTGCGAGTCCCAGACCGAACCGAACGGCGTCGTCCGCGGACCGCGCGGGGCCGGGGTGGCCTCGGGCTCGTCGTCCTCGTCCTCGTCCTCGTCGAGCGGCGCGGCGTCCGCCGGGCCGGTCTCGCCGGCCGGCGTCACCTCACCATCGCGCCCACGTCCGCGTCCGCGACCGCGACCACCGCGCCGGCGGCGGCGCCGGTGGCCGGCCTCGCCCTCGCCGTCGGCGTCGGCATCGCCGCCCGCGGCCACCTCGGCGGTTCCGCCGGGGATCGACTCGGGATCGATGTCGAACGGGGTCAGCTCCTCGTCGTCGAGCTCCTCGCCGGGGGCGGCAAGGGGCGCCGACGCCGCCGGCGCGACCCGCGACAGCTTCTCACCGGGCAGGACCGTGATCGCGCCGTTGCCGGCCACGACCGGTGCCGCCGCGGCGGGCTCGGCCGCGACGCGTGCCGCGCCCGTGCGCCCGCCGGTCCGGCTGCGAGCGGCAACCGGCTCGGCCTCGCCCGGCCGGCCGCGTCCGCGACCACGGCCGCGACCGCGCTGACCGGTGCCCTCGGTCTGCTTGTCCGGGACCTCGGTCATCGACAGGTCTTCGTCGTCACCGGCGACGCGGCGCCCCGAGCGCGAGGACGTCTTGTCGACGCGCGCCAGCTGGGTGATGTCGGTGAACAGGTCGGCGACCTCGATCAGGTCCGACGACGTGTTCCCGCGGAAGCTGACGACCTCGACCCGGACGCCCATCTCCTGGACCGCGCGGATCGCCGGGGCGAAGTCGCCGTCACCGGAGATCACGATCGCGATGTCGAGGTTGCGGGCCGTCTTCATCAGGTCGACGACGAGCTCGATGTCGAGGTTCGCCTTGACCTTGCCGTCGCCGTACTTGCGGATGTCCTTGCTGACGACCTTGTACTGGTTCCGGGCCAGGAAGGCATGGAAGTTGCGCTGGTTCTCGTTGTCGGGGTCCAGCCCCGTGTAGGCATACGCCCGCACGAAATCGCGCCCGGCGGTGGTCGCCTTGAGCAGCGTGACGTAGTCGATGTCGGTTCCGGCCGCCTTGGCCGCATAGAAGATGTTCGCCACGTCAACGAAGACGGCGACGTTCTTTCCCACCTTGACTCCTCAGAAGATGTCGGACGAGGACCGTCGGCGCGATCACGCTGCCTGGCGGCCTCGAGTCAGTTCCTGCTTCGTCCTCCGGCGGCTCCGACCGTGGCCACCCGGCACTCAGCACGCGGACCGGATTCGACGAATCCATGACGTTCCAGGCGGGTCCGCTCCACCGGGTCGTCGGAGAGGGCTGCCTCGACGATGCTGCAGCCCTTGTTGCGCGCCGATCGGAGGATCTCCTCCAGCAGCGCGTCGGTGACGCGGTCCGCGTCATGGTCGGGATCGACCACGATGAGGTCCACGGCGCCGACGAAGCCACCGGCCCGGACGGACGGGCGGAGGGCGAGGACCGCGCCTCCGACCACTTCGCGCCTGGCCTCGGCAATGAAGATGCTCGCCTGGGGGAGGTAGACCAGCTGTCGGAGCAGGTCTCCCGAATCCATCGATCCCGCAACCCCGGGCGAGCGAACCGACCCGCCGCTGAGCGCGACGAGCCGTTCGATGTCCGTGATGCGAGCCGGGCGGATCAGGTATTCCACGCGGGCGAAGGCACCTCGTGTGGTCGGCTGGAGCAATGGAATTCGCATCCTTTGCCGATCGGGGGCGGGTCGGTTCGCATCGTCGTCGACGGGACCTCGCGGGAGGGCGAGCCAGAGGCTCGACAGCACACGCCCGGGTCGCGTCAACCGTAGTTGCATTCGGTCCGCTGGCGCCTATGATACGGCATCGCTTCGGCGGCAACCTGCGCGCCGTCCGAGCCAGCGTCCTGCGTCGTCGTCCGTCACGTACCGCCGCTACGCTTTCGCCCACCGTTGACCGTCCGCCGGTCGACCGACGGCGGAACGCAGCAACGGGCGCCGGATGTGCGAACAGGCGTGGCCGGACGCCCTCGGAGGCGGCACCGACCGAGGTCGACCGGGGTTCCCGGGTCGACGGCGAACGAGGAGGAGAAATCGATGAAGTTCGCGAAACTGGCAGTGGTGGGTGCAGCGCTGACGCTTGTCGTCGGGGCCTGCGGAAGCTCCACCGCCGCGGCGCCGACGGCGATCAAGATCGCCATCGAGCTTCCGCTGCAGGGCTCGGACAAGGCGGCGTCCGATCCGATCATCAAGGGCATCCGCCTGGCACTCAAGCAGGCCGGCGGCGCCGCGGGTGGCTACACGATCACCATCCCGGACTCGGCGATCTTCGATGACGCCCTTGCCAGCACCGGCGCCCACGACCCGCAGACCGGCGCCAACAACATGACCAAGATCGTCTCGGACGAGCAGTACATGGCCGTCATCGGCCCGCTCAACTCGGGCGTTGCCAAGGCCCAGATCCCGATCTCGAACGCGTCCGGCCTGCTCCAGTGCTCGCCGGCCAACACGAACACGGACCTGACGAAGGGCGCCCCGGCGGCGGCCATCCGGACGAAGCCGAACAACTACGTCCGCGTCGTCACCACCGACGATATCCAGGGCCCGGCCGCGGCGCTCTACATCTACAACACCCTGAAGAAGACCTCGGTCTACATCATCGATGACACCCAGACCTTCGGGAAGGGCGTCGCCGACTCGTTCGAGGCCGCCTTCAAGGCTGCCGGCGGCACCGTCGTCAAGCACGACGCCGCCCCGCAGACCACCCAGGACTACGTCTCGATCATGACGGCCGCCAAGGCCCTCAATCCGCAGGCGATCTACTTCGGCGGCGTGACCGCCAGCGGCGGCGCGCGCATCCTGCTCGCGGCTGCGCAGGTCGGCCTCGGCAGCATCCCCTTCGTCGGTCCCGACGGGATCAACGATGGCTCCGGCGCCACCGCCAACTCGTTCCTCAACCTGGCCGGCGCGAAGGCCGCCAACTCGTTCATCACCCTTGCCGGCCCGGGCACGTTCGACGGCAAGGCGAAGTTCGACGCGGACTACAAGGCCGAGTACGGGATCGACTCGACGGGCTATGCGGGCCAGGGCTTTGCCTGCGCTCAGATCGTCCTCGACGCGATCGGCCGGGCCGGCGCCGGCAAGCCAGCGTCCTACGCTGCGCTGAAGGAAGCCGTCCGCGCCGCCGCGACGGATACCGGTCACACCTACAAGACCATCGTCGGTGACGTCACCTTCGACAAGAATGGCGACACCAGCCAGCTGATCGTCTCGATCTACTCGTTCGATCCGGCCGGCGCGTCCGGCAAGGGCGACTGGAAGTTCGAGTCCCAGCTCGACGCCGCCAAGAAGTAACCACGCGCAACCGGAGAGGCCGGGGACCCATCTGGATCCCCGGCCTCTCCATATCGATGTTCTCGTGACAACCCAACCACTCGAGGTCCGGACGTGACGGCCACCTCTCCAGCGGTCGCGGCATCGAACTCTCTGACTCGCGGGCTGCGGGTCATCGGTCTGGCCGTCGGCGCGATCCTCATCTACCTGCTCGTGCTCTGGCGCGCCCTCCGCATCGTGACCGTGGCGCGTGATCTCTACTCGGCGGTCGTCGCCGGGGGAATCGTCATGGCCCTTCTCTTCCAGATCTTCGTGAACGTCGGGATGACGATGGGCATCGCGCCGATCACCGGCATCCCGCTGCCGTTCGTCAGCGTCGGCGGGTCGTCGATGATCGCGAACCTCGCGGCGATGGGGATCCTCCAGGCGATCCACGCGCGCGGACGGCGGCGCCGGTAGATGGCGAAGCGGAAGAAGACGCCGAAGATCGGGCCGCTG
>DATNBW010000260.1:0-3800 GCA_035607275.1 Verrucomicrobiia bacterium
CATGTTCTTGCCGATTTCGCCGACACCGCCGAGCGGGATGATTCGAAGAGGGAGGTCTGCGGTTGGCATCAGGGGGTGGGTTGTCCTTGGTTGATGGGAAGGGATCAGAAGATGGTGAGATCGGAGGCGGGAAGGGCCTCCTGCAGGACATCGTCCCCGATGTCCGGCGCCGCGGCCGCCAGGACGGCCACCGCGGCCGCCCGCGACGCGGCTCGGCGCGCGCGCGAGTCCTCGAGGGCCCGCGGGGCATGCCCGATGTCCTCGAAGCTCTGGCGCTTCACATCGGGCGATCGATCGGCGGCGGCGGGATGATACAGGGCGAGCACCGATGCGTCGGCGGCGCCCGTTGCCGGATCGGCCGGGCGAAGCGTGCCGTGAACCTGCGAGATCCGCGTCCCCGGCATGAACGTGCCGAGCGAAAAGCGGCCGAGGGTCACGACGAGGGCCGGGTCGAGGACCTCGAGCTGGCGGCGCAGGTACGGCGCGCAGGCCGTGATCTCGTCGGGCTCGGGATCGCGGTTCTCGGGCGGCCGGCACTTCACGACGTTCGTGATGAAGACATCGTCGCGTCGCCACTCGATCGAGCCGAGGAACTCCATGAGGACGCCGCCGGCCCGTCCGACGAAGGGCCGCCCCTGCTTGTCCTCGTTGTAGCCCGGGCCCTCCCCCACGAAGACGACCTCGGTGTCGGGGCTCCCCTCACCCGGGACGGCGTTCGTCCGTCCCGCTGCGAGCTTGCAGCGCGTACAGCCGCGGACCTCGGAGGCGATCACCTCGAGCGCCGCCCGGCGCTCGGCGGAGGTCACGCGGGGGCCCCGATTTCGGTCCCCTCCGCGTGGTACGGCGGCACGCCCCGGCCGGCACCGGGCCGAACCCAGCCGCGCTCGACGAGAACCTCGGCGATCTGGACGGTGTTCGTCGCGGCACCCTTCCGGAGGTTGTCGCTGACCACCCAGAACGCGATCCCGCGATCGTCGGCGATCGACGGGTCATGTCGGACGCGGCCGACGAAGATGTCGTCCGAGCCGGCGGCCCGGGTGGCGAGCGGGTACGTCGAGGTCGCCGGATCGTCCTGGACGACCACGCCGTCGACCGCCGCGAACAGCTCCCGGGCACGATCGGGGGAGATCGGATCGCGCGTCTCGACGTGAACCGCCTCCGAATGGGCCACGAAGACCGGGATGCGCACCGCCGTGCACGACACGCGCAGGTCCGGCAGGTGGAGGATCTTCCGGCTCTCGGTGACGACCTTCCATTCCTCCTTCGTGTAGCCGTTGTCGAGGAACACGTCGACCTGCGGGAGGGCGTTGAACGCGATCTGGTGGGGGTACACCGACACGTCCTTGGGCTCGCCTGCAACGTGGGCGCGGACCTGGCCCTCGAGCTCGCGGATCGCGTCGCCGCCCGTCCCGGACACGGCCTGGTACGTGTCGACGACCACCCGCTCCAGCCCGACGCTGTCGCGCAGGGCCATGAGGACCGGAACCAGCTGCATCGTCGAGCAGTTCGGGTTGGCGATGATCCCGGGATGGCCTTCGAGATCGTCGGGGTTCACCTGGCTGACGACGAGCGGGATCAGCGGGTCCATCCGCCACGCGGACGAGTTGTCGATGACGGTCGCGCCGCGGGCGGCCGCGAGCGGGGCCAGCTCGCGCGAGGCGGTCGCGCCGGCCGAGAAGAGGGCGATATCGACTCCTTCGAACGCATCGGCGGTCGCGGCCTGTACGTCCAGGGTCCGGCCGTCGATCGAGACCGTTCGTCCGGCTGACCGCTCCGAGGCGAGGAGACGCAGCTCGCCGACGGGGAATTCCCGTTCGAGGAGGACCTGGATCATCGTGCGCCCGACGACGCCAGTGGCGCCGACGACCGCGACGGTGAGGGATGGGCGTGTCATGTCGGGCATGGCTCCGCTGTCACTGTCGCTGGCAGGGCACCCGCGGAGTATAGCAGCGGCCCGCTCCCGAGCCGCGTCCCGGGCCGCGTCCGGGGCCCGGACTTGCCGGCACCGCGACCGATGGTGAACGGCGGGGATGGCGTCAGATCGGGTCCAGACGCCCGATGAGCCGGCCCGCTCGGGCCGGCTCACCGGATTGAACGCGGATGGGTTGACGATCAGGAACCCACGGGCTCCTTCGCCAGGTGTCGCTGCATCGCCGCCTTGCGGGACAGGTTGACCCGGCCCTGGCGGTCGATCTCCATGACGACGACCATCACCTCGTCGCCGACGGACACGACGTCCTCGACGGTCGGCACGTGGTAGTCGGCGAGCTCACCGATCCGGACGAGGCCTTCCTTGCCCGGCAGGATCTCGACGAACGCGCCGAAGCCCATGATCCGGGTGACCTTGCCGAGGTACAGCGCCCCGACCTCGACCTCGCGGGTGAGGCTCTCGATCCACTGGATCGCCTTGCGCGAGTTCTCGCCGGAGACGGCCGCGATCTCCACGGTGCCGTCGTCCTCGACGTTGATCTCGGTCTGGGTCTCTTCCTGGATCTTGCGGATCATCGAGCCGCCCTTGCCGATGATCTCCCGGATCTTCTCCGGGTTGATCTTGATCGTGGTGATGCGCGGCGCGAAGTCGCTCATCGTGCCCCGGGCCTCGGGCATCACCTCGGTCATCTTGTCGAGGATCTCGAGCCGGGCCGCAAGGGCCTGCTTGAGACCGTCGCGGATGATCGCCTCGTTGATCCCCTGGACCTTGATGTCCATCTGGAGAGCCGTGATCCCGGTCCGTGTGCCGGTGACCTTGAAGTCCATGTCGCCGACCGAGTCCTCCTTGCCGAGGATGTCGGTCAGGACGACGAACCGGCCGTCGGGCTCGCTGATCAGGCCCATCGCCGCGCCGGCGACCGGGGCGCTGATCGGCACGCCGGCGTCCATCAGGGCGAGCGTCGAGCCGCAGGTCGACGCCATCGACGTCGATCCGTTGGACGACATGCACTCGGACACGAGGCGGATGACGTAGGGGAACTCGTCGTGCGGCGGGAGCACCGGGATCAGCGCCCGCTCGGCGAGGTTGCCGTGGCCGATGTCACGCCGGCTCGGGCCGCGCATCGGCTTGTTCTCGCCCGTGGAATAGGGCGGGAAGTTGTAGTGGTGGATGTACTTCTTCTCGGTCTTCGGGCTGATCGTGTCGATCCGCTGGACGTCCGAGGACGCACCGAGCGTCGCGATCGTCATCACCTGCGTCTCGCCGCGGGTGAACAGGCCGGAGCCGTGGGCTCGCGGCAGGAGGCCGACCTCGACCGAGATCTGGCGGAGCTCCGTCGTCCCGCGGCCGTCCATCCGGATGCCCTCGTCGAGGGCGAGCGTCCGGCAGGTCTTCTTGTAGATGAGGCTCCACAGGCTCTTGCTGACGCGGGCCTTGCGACCGGCCGCCTCGAGCTTCGTCTTCGCCTCGTCCTTCGAGGTCCGGTTGGCCCGGACCGCATCGGAGATGTCGCTCTTCGCGGTCGCGATCCGGCCCGGCAGGTCCGTCGCGAAGCGGATCAGGAGGTTGGCGGTGGCCTCGGCATCCGGCAGGGCCCGGTGGTTCTGGGTCAGGTCGACCCCGAAGAACCCGGCGAGGGTGTCGAGCTTGTAGTTCTGGAGGTCGGGGTACCCCTCGCGAGCGAGGGTCAGCGTGTCGACGAGGCGGCCCTGGTCGATGTGGGCCGCGCCGGCCTCGTCGAGGAAGCCGAGATCGAAGATCACGTTGTGGCCGACGACGAGCGCGTCGCCGATGAAGTCGACGGCCTGCTTCGCGGCATCGGCCGCCGACGGCGCCTTCGCGACGTCCTTGTCGGTGATGCCGTGCATCT
>DATNBW010000274.1:0-17871 GCA_035607275.1 Verrucomicrobiia bacterium
CATCTCCGCGTCGCCGCCGGCGGTCGGCCAGAATGCTGCCCAGATCTGCCACGTCCGACGGCCAAGCAGGAGCGCCTCGGCGCCCATCACCTGGGCCCGGTTGTAGACCTCGTCCTCGTCGTTCTGGATCCGCAACGCCCAGGCGTTCCGTCCGGTCCGGTGCTCGTCGAAGCCGGGTCCCTCGACGACGCCGTCGAGCGTCACGAACGCGGTCACCACGAGCTTCATGACGACAGACTAGAGGGCGCGGCCGGCCGCCGACAGCGGGTGCTCGGGCGCGTCGCCGGCCCGCCGGGCTGCCGCCCGGACGCGAGGCAGAGACGCCAGGTCACGCCCCTGACGTGGATCGGTGCGCTTTCAGGTGGTCTGCCCCCGACGCCGAGACCGTGACGACCGCCGGCCGGCCCGGCTCACGGTGACGTTCGATGAAACCGAGGTCCGTCGCGTCCTCCCAGACCGGCAGGCGCGGGCACGACGTTCTCCACGCCTCCATCGTCTCGGCGTACGGGCGCTGGCCCGGGCCGATCCATTCGAGCAGGTCGAGGATCAGGTTGTCGACGGTCTCGGACATGCGGACGGATTCGCTCCAGGAGGCGGCACTGGATTGGAGAAGCTACCCACATCTTGCTTCGTCAGGGCGCGCGGCGCTGCCAGCTCGGAAGTCCACCCATGGGTTGCTTCGTGTCCTCGACGGAACCCGTGGCCGTGTCGATGAAGCGTGAGGGCCCCGTCTTGTCGACGGTCAGGATGATCGAACCGTCCGGCGACAGGAAGCACTCCGGGGGCGAGTCGTAGGGAAAGGTCGAGCCGAGTGGGTGGGGTTGTCCGCCTCCATCGAGCGCCGCAACCATCAACCGAGCGACACCGGCGGCGTCCTGGCGCTGGAACACGATCGTCGAGCCATCCGGTGAGAGCAGGGGCCTCAGCTCCGTGGATGCAGCCGGATCGAAGATCAGCCGACGATCTCGACCGCTGGTCAGCTCGAGCAGGTGGATCGACCCGTCGCGGCCCGCGCCGAGGCCCGGCTCCCAGTTCCAGAAGATCGCCGACGACCCGTCGGCGGACAACGACGCATCCTGGAAGGAGACCTTTCTCGCGCCCGGCCACGTGCCATCGCCCTGGTCACCCTCCATGGCGATCTGGCGCAGCCCGGTTCCATCCGGATGAACGCCGTAGATGGCAACCTCGTTCGTATCCGGCAGGGATCCGACGACGATCAATTCCGCCCCGTCCGGCGGTCGCCAGAGGACGGACGAGAACGGCGTCATCGGGTCAAGATCGAGCGTCAGAGCACGACCTGAGCCGCTCGTCTCGATGATCGAGATCACGAGCTTCCCGTCCTGCTCGTGTCGGACGGCGACGTGCGCTCCATCCGGTGCCCAGTCGAGGACCTCGGGCGAGAGGAGTGGCGTGCCGGTCAGGCGCCGCAGATTGGTGCCATCCGCGTCGAGCAGCATGACGTCCGCCGCCCTCACCATGGAATTGGGCTCGACCTTGATTCCGGCGTCCCGGAGAAAGCTGAACTCTGTGCCGTCTCGCGACCATTTCGGCGAACCGTCGAGCGTCGGCCCGCCGACGATCACCCGCTCGCCCGGCCGAGTCGGATCGGCGACGAAGATGTCGTCGTCGCGTTGGTAGAGGATCGATCCATTCGCCGCCGGCCCGAAGGGCGGCGGCAGGCGGCGCTGACTCGAACCGACCAGCCAGATCGCGAGCGCCAGCAGAGCCGCGAGCAGGAAGAGGAGCATCAGGGTCGGGGCGAGCCTGAGGATGCGCAGCGTCGGGCTGCCGGCGCGCGGACCCGGGAACAAGGTCGCGGACCGGACGAATGCCAGCCAGCGCGGCCGCTGCCGGCGGCTCCGGACCCGGGCGATCGCGGTCGCGTGCAGGTCGACCGGCGATTGCGGAGCGGTCCCTTCGAGCCACTCCTGGAGGACGCGCTCGAAGCCGTCGGTCGCGCTCATCGGGTCCCCTCCGCCGCCAGCTTCGGCGATCGCTCATCGGCCTCGATCGAAGCGCGCATCAGGCGGGTCGCGCGGTTCAATCGCGACTGCATCGTGCCCAGCGGGATCCCGAGCGCCTCGGCCGATTCGTTGAGCGACAACCCGAGGTAGTGATACAGCACGATCACGGCCCGGTGATCCGTCGACAGCCGGCGGAACCCCCGGTCCAGCTGATCGCGAACGGCGACCGCTTGCTGGTCCTCGCGCACCGACGGCTCCCAGCCCGGCGCGATCTCGATCTCCGTGACGGCACGCGACCGATCCTTGCGCGCGTTCCGATAGCAACGCCGCACGAGGAGGCGATGGAGCCAGGCGTCGAATCGATCGGGATCGCGCAGCGCCCGGAGGTCGAGCCACGCCCGGAGGAGGGAGTCCTGCACCGCATCGGCCGCCCCGTCATCGTCGCGGAGGATCAGCCGGGCGGCTGCGTACAGACGCCCGGTTCGGCCGGCCGTCAACGCCGAGAAGGCGTCGACATCGCCTCCCTGCGCCCGCACGACCAGCTCGCGATCCACCGTCGCCACCCTCGATCCGCCGGTCCGCACCGGCTCTCACTCATGGTGGGCCCTGCGCGCCCGGATTTGGTCCCTCGCTCTCGGAGCCTGATCCGCACGAATCCGCGGGAAGACGGAACAGATCGACCAGGCGATCGCCCGATACGCATGAGGGACGGTCGCCCTGACCGCCACCGCGAACGTGAAGGAGGGGACTCGTGTCCGCCCATCGACGACCGCACCGGATCGCGGTCATCACCGCGCTCCTGACCGTGCTGTTGAGCGCGCTTCTCATGCCGAGCGGGGCCCTGGCAACCTATCCCGCCTCGACCGGGCTGATCGCCTTCTCGGCCGACGCGGGATCCGGCGCCCAGATCTGGACGATCCGACCCAACGGTCGCGACCTCCGCCAGATCACCCACGTCGATGGCGATGCGGCCGCGCCGGACTGGTCGCCGGACGGCAGATGGATTGCCTTCGATGTCGGGCGGGTTCTCCCGGGCGACATTGAAGAGGTCACCGTGCAGGTGATGCGGCCCGACGGCTCGGACGTCCGCGTCCTGACGCCGGCCGGCACCTGCTGCAGCGGCGACCCGTCGTTCACCCCGGACGGCCGGCGGATCGTGTACGAGCACTACGACCCGGCCACCAATGACGACGCAATCTGGATGATGAACGTCGACGGAACGAACCCTCACCGGCTCGTCGGACCGCCGACCGGCGCGACCGATCCGAACGTCTCGCCCGACGGGCAGACGCTCACCTTCCGGGGCTGGGACGGCCTCGAGGGCGAGAATGGCGCCCTCTTCCGGACCGCGATCGATGGCACCGGCGTCACCCAGGTCACCCCGTTCGACCACGTCAGCATCAAGCACGACTGGGCGCCCGATGGCGGGCTGCTCCTGTACACCGACGGCGCCGACACCGGGTTGCCCGACGAGTCGACGAACATCGTGACCATCCGCCCGGATGGCACCGGCCTGCACCATTTGACGAGCTATGCCGGCGGGCACTTCGGGGTCTTTGCCGGCTCGTACTCGCCGGACGGCCGGTGGATCGTCCTCCGGTTCGAGGACCACGTGGCAGGGACCTTCGCCCTCTACCGGATGCGCCCGGATGGCAGCCATCTCCAGGAGATCGCCTTCCTGGGCGAGCTCAAGCCGCGCCTCACGGACTGGGGCGGACGCCCTGGAGGCAACGCGGAGGACGACGAGTAGGCACCGTTCGCCTCGCACGAGCGACCCGACGGCCGCGGGCCCGTCGGGTCGCTCTCATACGTCCGGATCGGCCGGATCACGTTCGATCCCGGATCCGATGTGGTCCGAGATCCATCGCCTCGTGAGCCCGATGACTCGCCCGAATCCAGGGAAGCATCGGTCAATCGACCGATGCACTGGCGCGCACCTACGGCTACGTTGTCCGTCATGGCAGTCCATCGACGACCAATGAGGAAGGAGCACGCCATGTCGGCACGGCAGTCCCACAGCAATCCTCGGTTCCGCCTCGCGACGAACGACAACGAGACCGTCGTCGATGAGCTCGACGTCGAGGGCAACGCCCTGACCCGGAACGACAACGAGACCGTCGTCGACGAGCTCGACGTCGAGGGCAACTCCCTGACCCGGAACGACAACGAGACCGTCGTCGAGGATGACACCGAGGCTCATCGCCTGGCCGCCAACGACAACGAGACCACGGTCAGGGGTGCGCGGCGAGTCGAGGGCGACGACGAAGACTAGGCACGGACAGCCCTCGGTGGCCACCGCCCGCCACGTCGATCCAACCGTGAGCGGCCGGCACGACGCCTCGCTCGTTGGCGAGATCGAGGACATTGCGCTGGCCGCGACCGAGGCGGCAGACCTGGGCAACCTCGCCGAGAGCGAGCGGCTGGGTCGCCACGCGTTCGACCTGGCCGGCGGGCTCGACGCGGGCCCTGACCGCGATCGGGCGCTCGCCCGGGCGCTCCGACCGCTCGGCACGACGTTGCGGGCTCGCGGGCGCTACGCCGAGGCCGAGCGCACGTTCGATCGAGGGCTGACCGCGGCGATCGTCGGGTTCGGCTCAGCGAGCCTCGAGGTCGCCGAGCTCCTGAACGACCTCGGGATGACGTTCAAGTACGCAGGCCGCTTCGTCGAGGCGGAGGCGGCGTACGGTCAGGCCCGGGCGATCCTCGAATCTGCGCCGGAGGTCGATCCGCAGGATCTGGCGGCGCTCTTCCACAACCTCGGTGGGCTGGCCCACGCCCGCGGCGACTTCGAGGCGGCCGAACCGCTGGCCCGGCGCGCGATCGAGATCCGAGCGGAAACGGTCGATCCGAGGGATCCCGCCATGCTGCTCGACCGAAGCGCGCACGCTGCGATTCTCGACGCTCTCGACCGTTCCGACGAGGCCGAAGCCGTTATCCGCGACCTGCTGCCCGACCTCGAGGCCGCCCTCGGGCCTGACCATCCGGAGGTCGCCGTCGCCCTGAACAACCTCGCGGCGATCGTCCAGCGTCGTGGAGCGCTGGACGAGGCGGAGGCGTTCTACCGGCGAGTCATCGCGATCAAGGAAGCCCGGCTCGGTGCCGAGTCGCCGGCGCTTGCGACGCCGTTGAACAATCTCGGCACGGTTCTCGCGGCGGCTGGACGATCCGACGAGGCCGGTGCCCTGTTCCGAGCCTCGATCCGGCTGCTCGAGGGTGCTGTCGAGGAGGATCATCCCGCCCTGCAGGCGGCTCGGCGAAACCTGGCTCGACACGCCTAGATCCGGATCGATCGACGCATCGGCGAGGCCGTCCGTTTCAAGAGCTGCCGGATGTCGCGATTGCTCTTCGACTCGACCGGCAGCGGTCGTCAGGGCGCCGGTTGGATGTTCTGGTTGAAGCGGAACGTGTTCGTCGGGTCATACCGACGTTTCACGATCGCCAAGCGCGCGTAGTTCGGCCCGAACGTGCGCCGGGTCAGCTCATCGTTGTCCTCGCCGTGACCCGCGAAGTTCAGGTAGATCCGGCCGCGGTCCGCATACGGCTCGAGCCGGCTCCAGAACGCGCGGGTCCAAGCGATGTTCGGATCGTCCTGGTCAGGGGTGTCCCAGATCGAATCGATCGAGACCATCCACGGCATCGAGCGATCGCCGAATGCCGTTGCCGTGGCCTCGACGTCGGCCGTCGCACCGCCGAAGTTCCAGATCGAGGACAGCGTCTTCGGCGACGGCGGCCGTTCGTTTTCGCCAAGGATCAGGTCGATCGCCCGATCATCGAGGGCGGCCAGGTAGCGGCTCTTCCAGTAGCAGCGCTGACGTCCGAACGGAATGACCGTATCGAACAGCTGCTGGGCGTCGGTGTAGGGCAGCTTGCCGGTGAAGTCCGCGATCGGATCGCCAAGCTCGAGGAGCGGCTGGAGGACACGCTCGCCCTCGTCGGGATCGCCCGCGTACAGGGCCGCGACGGTGTAGACCCGCCGGCCCCACGCGGCCTCCGGGTAGTCGGTGGTCATCGGGATCGTCGAGAACTCGATGAGCGAGCCGACGTCACGATGCTTGTCCGCGAGGAAGTCCCGCCACGCCCGGATCGGGCCGGCGCCGGCCTCGATCGGGAGGATCGGAGCCGCGAACATCACCGTCGGCCCGACCGGATGGAGAGTGAACTCGAACTCGGTCACGACACCGAAATTGCCGCCGCCGCCACGCAGCGCCCAGAACAGGTCTTCGTTCTCGGTGGCGCTCGCTCGCAGGACGCGCCCATCCGCCGTGACAACCTCGGCCGACACGAGATTGTCGATCGCGAGGCCGTATCGCCCGCGGAGCCAGCCGATCCCGCCGCTCAGCGTCAGGCCGCCGACGCCCGTGTCGGAGATCAGGCCGCCCGGCGTGGCGAGGCCGAACGCCTGACTCGCCCGGTCGACGGCGGCCCAGGTGGCGCCGCCCTCGACGGACGCGAGGGCCCGATCCGGGTCGACACGCACCTCGTTCATGAGCGAGAGATCGATCATCACCCCGCCGTCCGCGACGGCATGGCCAGCGACGTTGTGTCCGCCGCCGCGGACCGCGACCGGCTGCCTACGGTCCCGGGCGAACATCACCGCGGCGACGACATCGGCTGTCGTCCGGCATCGGACGATCACCCCGGGTCGGCGGTCGATCATCGCGTTCCAGACCGCCCGGGCCGCGTCATATCCGGTGTCCCCGGCGACGAGGACGGCGCCGGCCACGGAAGCACGCAGGGCGCGGAGCGCCTCTTCGTCGAAGGTCGTCGGTACGTCGAGAACCGGGTCAGCCACGCGTTCCATCATCCTCTCCGCCGCATCGCCGCCGCGAGGGTCTGTTGCCCGGCGGCCGTCACTGCATCGGATGGTCGGCCCGCGGGTACGATGCGACCAGAGACGGATTGCCTGAATTCGGGGCAAAAGTGACTGAACGACAGGAGGGGATCCGGTGACCGACCCGCACAAGCCCCGGGTCGCGCTGTTCGTCGCGCCGGAGTCGTCGCCGGCGATCGTGTTCGGGTTGTACGACGTGCTCGGATCGGTCGGCGCGGTGTATCCGGACATGACGACGGGGAAACCCGGTGACTCGCTGCTCGACCTGCGGATCGTTGCGGCGCAGGCCGACCCCTTCCGCTGCTTCGGCGACGTGCTGATCGAGCCGGCCGCGGCGATCGGGGACCAGGACGCGTACGACGTCATCATCGTCTGCGACCTGTACACGCCGATCACCACGGCGCCGCGCGGCCGATTCGCCCGCGAGGCCGCCTGGATTCGAGAGATGCACGCCCGGGGATCGCTCATCGCCTCGGTCTGCACCGGCTCCCTGCTCGTCGCCGAGGCAGGGCTGCTCGACGGCAGGACCTGTGCCGGCCACTGGGCGTATGCGGACCTGTTCGGCTCCGAGTATCCCGGGGTGACATTCGACGGGGCAGCGATCCTGGTCCTGGCGACCGAGGCCGACGGCGTCATCACCGCCGGCGGCGTGACCGCCTGGCAGGACCTGGCGCTTCACGTGATCGCCCGGCTGTGCGGGCCCGAGCACGCGATCCGGACTGCAAAGGTCCATCTCCTCGCGGGGCATCAGGACGGACAGCTGCCGTATGCGGCCATGGTCCGGCTGACGGATCCCAGCGACGCGGTCATCGTCCGCTGCCAGGAGTGGATCGCCGACAACTACGCGACCGACAACCCCGTGGCCGCAATGGTCGCGACGTCCGGCTTGCTGCCGCGGACCTTCGGCAGACGGTTCCGCGCCGCGACTGGCCGGCGGCCGATGGAGTACGTTCACGAGATCCGGATCGACGAGGCGAGGCGAATGCTCGAGTCGAGCTCGATCGCGGTCGACGACGTCGGCTACAGCGTCGGCTACCAGGACCCGACGTTCTTTCGGCGACTGTTCAAGCGGATGACCGGGCTGACGCCGGCGGCCTACCGGCGGAAGTTTGCGACGATCGCCCCGTATTCGGGTCGTCCGGCCCGGGGACTTGCCGCCGGCTGAGGCACCACGTGGGGGCGCGCCGATCGCCATGGCCGATTTGCCCCGGTTCGGAGCATTTCGCCTCTGGTTCGGCCGATCCTCGTCGCCGGACACTCTCGCCGTCCAACCCGGACCGAGCGCGAGAAGGAGACGAGGGTGTCGAAGCACACGATCCGACGAATGGGGCTGGCGATGAGCCTGGCGACGATGGTCGCGCTGGCGGCATCCTCGATCGCCACGGCGCGGTCCCTGACCCAGGTGAATGGCCTGCTCACGCCCGACACCGAGGGCGTCTGCACCGAGGATGCCGCGTCGGTGGCCAACTACACGGTGACCGGGAACCTGACCGGCTGCTGGTACATCGACGAGTGGACGATCCGCAACGAGACACCGTCGGGCGCGATCCAGGCCGGCGGCACCGAATGGTTCTCGGGCTGCCTCGACGGCAACCGCTGCGGGCACTTCTGGACGACCTACACCTTCACGTACAAGGTCGTCGACGGCGTCGAGACGCACGGGCGATGCCATCATCCGATCACCGGCGGCGACGGTGGCTTCGCCGGGGCGTCCGGCGTGCTGCAGATGCACGACCTGCCGAACGGATGCGCCGTCTACAACGGTCATCTGACGTTCTGACCGGGCAACCGAACCGGCACGACGCTACGGCGCCGTCCAGTCGAACGGTTCGCTGACCCTGGGCAACCCGAGCATGGCGGCCGCCGCCTCGTTCTTGCGGCGGCTGCCGAGCCCGGGCGTGACGGCCTTCAGACGCGGAAGGCCGACCAGCGGGGCGAGGTCCGCGGGCTGGAGGTGGCGCATGTCGATGAGCTCGACGCCCTCCAGCACGGGCGCCGTCGCCAGCGGGCGCAGGTCGCGCAGTCCCTTCATGGTCTCGAGCCGGACCCGGCGCAGCTCCGCGGCCTGGCGGAAGTCGGGCAGGGTCTCGACCTGGCGCAGCGCCTGGAGGAACAGCGAGCGGAGCGACGGGATCTGCCCGACGGCCGACACGTCCGTGAGGCCGCGGATCATCCAGAGCTCGAGATAGCGCAGCTCCCCGACGCGCGGCAGGAGGCGCAGGTCGTGCGTCCCGCCGAGCTTGAGATCGAGCGAGCGGAGGCGCCTCAGAGGCTGGAGCAGCGAGAGGTCCGGCATCGTGATCGAGCGAAGCGTCAGGTCGTCCAGCCTGGCGAGCCCGGAGATGACCTCGAGGTGCTTCGTCTGGCCCTCGAGGAAGAGCCAGGTCAGCTCCGGGAAGCGGGCGAGGATCGCGAGATCGAGCTTGGCCTTGGTCGCCCCGATGCCGAGCTGCTCCAGGTTCGCCGGCAGGTGGCGCAGGCCGTCGAGCGACGTCAGCGAGTCCCACAGGGCGTCGGCGCCGAATCGGCGGAGGGTCGGGAAGTACCGCAGGAACTCCAGGTCGACGATCGAGTGGTCGTACGAGCCGTACGCCCGGAGGGTCATCTCCGGGTAGGGCTGGAACCACTCGCCGAGCCGGCGGAAGTCGTCGTCGGTGAGCAGGCGGTCGAACTGGACGACGCCGCGGCCGGTGAGCGACGGCCGGAGCATCTCCGGGGTCAGCGGCGAGTACGCCTGGCGGAAGTCCGAGGTCGGCGCCGGATCACCCGCGATGAACCGTCGCTCCGCGCGCATGACGCCATAGCCGTCGCCCCAGTAGCTGTCGACCCTCGCCGGCGGCTCGATCCCGTCGGCGTCCAGCGGCCGCTCGCCCAGGATCGTGCCCCCGGCGAACGAGATGAGGCGGACGTGGGCGTTGCCGACGGCCAGGACCGGTCGCGTGGCGATCGCTTCGGACGACGGGGGCGCGTCACCGACCCAATCCAGGATCGCGCCGATGAACCGCGTTCGACCGCCGACGGCCTTCTCGCGATCGACGCGGAGCACGCGGCCACAGCCGAACCGGCCGTCGGAGAGCGGAATCGACCAGAACTGACCAGGGCTCAGCTGGGCGTTCGTCTTCGGCGTCAGCGGGTAAGTCGTCATCGTCCGGCGCCATCGTACGGTCCGCCGCCGGGCGAGCGCCCATGGTCAACGAGGTCGCCCGCCCCCTGCCCGCATCGGCGAACGGGTCAGCCGGCCCATTTCGACTGGGTGAGGCTGAACCAGTTCCCGGAGTCGTCCCGGAACAGGGCCTCGACGCCGTATGGGCGCTCGGCCGGTTCCTGGAGGAACGTCACGCCCTTGGCCGAGAGCTCCTCGAACGTCTTGCGGCAGTCGTCCGTCTCGAAGACGCCACCGCCGAGTGCTCCCTTGGCGACGAGCGCGCGGACCGTCTCGGCGTCCTCGGCGCTGAACATCGGCGGAGCCGGGTAGGCGAGGAGGATGCCGAAGCCGGGCTGATCGGTGGGCCCGACCGTCAGCCAGCGAAAGCCGTCGAGGACCGAGTCGTTGCGGACCTCGAGCCCGAGCTTCTCCGTGTAGAAGGCCTTTGCGCGGTCCTGATCGAGGACGAAGACGTTGACGTGGTTGAGCCTGCGAATCATCGGATCTCCTTCGGCGGCGACCCGACCAGCGTAGGGTCGGCGTTGGAGGGCGCGCTTCTCGCCGCTTGCGGAATGTCCCCATGTGGTCGCGTCCACATCAGGACGATGCAGCCCGGGATCGGCGGCGCCCCGCCGGCGGCGACGGCCGCCGCGCGGTATTCCCTCGGCGACTGTCCGACCAGGGCGCGGAACCGGCTGCTGAACGAGCCGGGACTCTCGAACCCGACGAGGAGGCAGATCTCGGTCACCGACAGGTTCGCCGTTCGCAGCAGCGTCTTCGCTCGCTCGATCCGCCGCCTCGTGAGATACGACCGGGGCGTCTCGCCATAGGCGTCGGCGAAGGTGCGCGCGAAGTGGAAGCGCGAGTACCCGGCCGCGCGCGCCATCGCATCGAGATCGAGGGGCGCCGCGTACTCGCGGTCGATGAGATCCCGGGCGCGACGCAGGGCCGGCAGCAGGAACAGGGCGTTGTCGGTCATCGCAGTCGCACTCTAGCGCCGACACGTCAGGCCGCCGCACCCAAGCGCGAGCGACCGACGGCGACGGCGACGACGGGTCGACCATGCCGCGACGACGGGTCGACCGAGCCGGGACGACGCCGCATCATGGTACCCATGACCAAGGGAGCCGGGTCGCCCACCTTCATCCCGCCGATGCTGGCGACGCTCAGCGGCGCCCCGTTCGACGACCCCGACTGGCTGTTCGAGGTCAAGTGGGACGGCTTCCGGGTGGAGACAGTGGTCGACGGCGGTCATGCCCGCTTGTGGACCCGGGGCGAACAAGATGCGACTCGCTACTTCGGGCCCTTCCTCGAGCCGGCGTCCTGGCTCGCGCCGCGCCGCGCCATCGTCGACGGCGAGGTCATCGCGCTCGACAAGCACGGCGAACCGGACTTCGCCCTGCTCCAGGCCCGCATCAAGGGGAGGGCAGTCGCCGCGGAGCCGACCCCGTTCGTCTACGAGGTCTTCGACCTGCTTCACCTCGACGGCCGGTCACTCGTTGACGAGCCGCTCGAGGAGCGCCGGCGACTCCTCGCCGACGCCCTGCAACCCGATCCGCGCGTTCGCTTGAGCGAGCACATCGTCGGGGAGGGGATCGCGTTCTTCGAGGCCGCCCGGACACGAGGCCTCGAGGGGATCATGGCCAAGGATCGTCACTCGCCGTACCTGCCCGGCAAGCGGACCGATCGCTGGCTGAAGGTCAAGATCCGACCCGAGCAGGAGCTCGTCGTGGGGGGCTGGGTGACGGGCACAGGCAAGGCCATCGAGCTGGGAGCCCTCCTCGCCGGTGTCCACGAGGACGGTGTGCTGCGGTATGCCGGCAAGATCGGCGCCGGGTTCACGGACGCCAACCGGGCGGAGCTGCTGGCCGCGGTCGCGCCGCTCGCCGCTTCCGAGTCTCCGTTCGCGGTGCCGCCTCCGCGCGCCGCCGCCCGCAACGCGCACTGGCTGCGCCCGGAACTCGTCATCCGCGCCGAGTTCGCAGGTTGGACCGGCGACGGGCTCGTCCGCCAGGCGGCCTACAAGGGCATCGAGCTCGAGAAGGACCCACGGAAGGTCATCCGCGAGCGGCCCAAGCCGTGATCTGAGCCGAGTGCCTCGCGACGAGCCCTGCGCGCGGGACGCGTCAGCGGGACCGCGACTCGTCTCTGAGGCGCCGCCACGCCTGATCCACGCCGAGCACGCCGGCCCATCGGTCGACATAGGCGGTGTCGAGCGGGCCCGCGATCGCGAGGATGCCCGCGACGTCGGCGAGCTGCCGATCGGAGCCCGACGCCGCTGCCCACTCGAGCTTCGCCAGCACGAGGTCCTCGGCCGTGGTCACGTAACCGGCGGTACCCAGGAGGTCGGCGGGTTGCCGCCGCGCGAACTCCTCCCGCGAGAAGGGCCGATCGCGACGGATGATGAAGTCGACCTTGGAGGCGTCGGGGCCGATCGCGTTGAACTGCGACCGACGGGCGAGCGCGTCGAGCGCGACATCGCGGTCGACGTAAAACCCGGCAGATTGGAGATCGTCCACGAGCTTCGCCAGCGCCTCGGGCTCAGGGTCGACGACCAGGTCGACGTCCCGCGTGGCCCTCGGTTCGCCGTGATAGGAGCTCGCCAGGGATCCCGTGACCATGTACGGAATCCCCGCCCGCTCGAGGCACCCGATGATCGACGCGAGCAGCTCGCCGAAGGTCACCGTCGGCCGGCAGGACGGCGGCGCCTCAAGACAGCGGCGGCCTCGGCGCCGAGAAGGATCCGTGCCAGCGCAGCATCGACATCTTCCTCGGACGCCTCACCGTTGCGGCGTGCCCGGATGCCGGATCGAGCGAGCGATCGGACGTCGTCGCTCATCCGGTCGGCGAGGCGCAACCGATCCTCCGGCCTCATCCGCCGATACGCCTCGAGCTGCTGTGCGTGCGCCTCAGCCGAGGTGTCGATCGGTCGCGCCATGGGCCGAACTGTACCGGAGCCAGGAGCGGGGCAGCTCAGGAATTGACGATCGCCTTCCACTCCTGGAGCCGGGCTGCGAGGAGCCCCGCGCGCAACGTCGGATCTCCGCCATCGAGGATGCCCATGTCATCCGGATCGGCGCGCAGATAGACACCGGAGGTTCGTTCGTGGAGGAGCGGGTCCGCCTCGGATCGGGTCGTCCAGTAGCCCGCTGCCCGATCGGCATCCTCCAACCGGATCTCGCCCGTGCCCTCCAGCTGCGGTGCGTTCGGGTGGCGCGGCCGCTCGCCGTTCCAGAAGTAGAAGACCCTGGTCGGGTCGCGGCGCTCCTTCGAGGCGACGCTCCAGTACCGCACCGAGAGGGTGCCGTCATCCTGCCAGCCTCGGCCGGCGACCTCGAGGCCGCCCTCCCGGTCGCGCGAGATCCGGAGGAGGCTGATCGCCGACGGCTCGCGCTCGGTGCGCAGGGTGAGCGAGTGCTGCCACCAGTCTCCTTCGAGCCGGGTCAGTCGACCCTCGTCCTCGATCGCCTTGCGAAGCTTCTGGTTCACCGTCCGCATGTCGGCCGCCGTCAGGGCAGCCGGGTAGCGGACAGCTGTCATCCCGAGGAGATCCGTCGGCAGCTTGGCCCCCTTCGCGTGGAGGATGAAGGTCCGGCGCATGCCCAGCGCTCCGCCGAAGAGGCCGGCTTCGAAGACGACGTTGTCCCGCGGGGAGGCCTGACCCTGGGTGGTCCCGTCCGATGGGTTGCTGGTCCAGTCGTCGAGCGCGAAGACGAACGCGGCGAAGTCGACCTCGCGCGTGAGCTCGACCAACCGATCGAGCGTCGAGACGCCCGGGTTGAAGACCGCGGTCCACGGTTCGACGTCGGCGACGTCGGCGAGGCCACGCGTCAGGGCCTGGACGAGCTTCGCCTGCTTGCCCGAGGAGCCGAGGAAGATGCGGGGCTTCATACCGCGGAGATTATCTGTCGTACACGGTGCCGACATCCGCGGAGGGCGGATCCTCGGGCAGCCCGGAGGGCGCCGAGCCGGATCCCTGGCCTGACATGGACCAACAACGAACATGAGGTGGCCGACGCCTTCCGGGGCGCGCCGTCGAAGCGTACGCTTGCCGTTCAACGCAGCCACGGAGGGCGACCATGTCGATGCGGGAAACACTCGAGCAGGCGCTGAACATGCCGCAGGGCGAGACCGTGCATCGTCTGCAGGCGGCGGGGCTGGCGATCGCGAGCGAGGACACGATGGCTCAGGCCATCCACGACGTCTATTGCGGGATCATGGCCGATCACAGCCACCCGAATGAGAAGGACCACGACCAGGCGCGCTCGATGATGGCTGCGCTGCAAAAGGTCGCCGCCGGGACCGAGGCGTAAGCCAGCGGGGCGGCTGACGAGGAAAGCGCGGGGACTGAGCGACGCAGCCGCGATCGGTAGTTGTGCGGGGCGGAGAGGCTACCGCGTGCGGGTCAGCGACGCGGGTACCGGGCACGTGGACCCTCGACGGCCGGGTCCCGATCGCGACGTATCATCGGCGGCCATGGCCGCCCGTACCTCATCCACGCCGCTGACCTATCCGATTCCGCCGACCTCCGACCAGGTCGACGACCATCACGGCACGCTCGTCGCCGACCCGTACCGGACGCTCGAGGATTCCGACGCCCCGGCTTCGCGCGCGTGGATCACTGCCCAGAACGAGCTGACCCAGCGGGTCGTCGGCGAGCACGCCGGCCGACCCGCGCTCCGCGGGCGGCTCGCCGAGCTATGGGATCACCCGCGCGCCGGCGCTCCCTGGCGGCGCGGCGACCACTGGTTCCAGCTCCGCAACACCGGCCTCCAGGACCAGGACGTCCTGTGGGTGGCGCCGGCACCGGACGCCGAGGGCCGCGTCCTCTTCGACCCGAACGAGCTGAGCGAGGAGGGCACCACCGCTCTCGCCTCGATCGCCGTCAGCGAGAGCGGCGAGTTCGTGGCGCTCGCCCTCAGTCACGCGGGCTCTGACTGGCGCCGCTGGCGCGTCCGCCGCGTCGCGACCGGCGAGGAGCTGCCGGACCGGGTCGAATGGAGCAAGTTCTCGTCGGCTGCCTGGACCCACGACGACGCGGGCTTCTTCTACGGCTGCTACCCGGAGCCGCCCGCCGACGCGGCGTACGACGCGCCGAACCTGAACATGGAGATCCGGTACCACCGGCTCGGTTCCGACGCCGCTGACCCGCTCGTCTTCGCGACGCCGGACGAGCCGGAGTGGGGGTTCGAGCCGGCGGTGTCGGACGACGGCCGGCTCCTCGTCATCAATGTCTGGCGCGGGACGGACCAGAAGAACCGGATCTTCGTGGCCGACCTCGGCGCCGGGGTCGAGGCGGCCGTCGTTCGGCCGCTTCTCGACCAGGCCGACGCCCGGTACGACCACATCGCGACGCGGGACGGGACGATGCTCCTGCTGACCGACCGCGATGCGCCGCTCGGCCGCATCGTGGCCCTCGAGGTCGACGACCCGAGCTCGATCCGTGAGGTCGTCCCCGAAGCCGACGAGGCGCTCGAGCAAGCAAGGGTCGTCGGCGGGGCGCTCGCGCTCGCCTACCTCCACGACGCCCACGGCCGGCTGGCCGTCGTCGAGCTCGACGGCCGTCATCGGTTCGACGTCGCCCTGCCGGCCATCGGCTCGATCGTCGAGCTCTCCGGTCGAAGGGTCGACGACGAGCTGTTCCTCTCGTTCGAAACGTTCCTCTCGCCGCCGGCCGTCCTCGCGGTCCGCATGACCGACGGTCGCGTTCGCGAGGCCGGCCACTCGACGCTCGCCTGGGATCCGGCCGAGTTCGTCACCGAGCAGGTGTTCGTGACCTCGCCCGACGGGACCCGGATCCCGATGTTCCTCAGCCGCCGCCGAAGCACGCGGCCCGAGGGCGACACCCCGACGCTCCTGCACGGGTACGGCGGCTTCGCGGTTCCGACGACGCCCGGCTTCCGCCCCGAGTGGCTCGCCTGGATGGAGCGCGGCGGACTGCTCGCCGTCGCCTCGTTGCGCGGGGGAGGGGAGTACGGCACGGCCTGGCACGACGCCGGCCGGCTCGCGAACAAGCAGAACGTGTTCGACGACTTCGCGGCGTGCCTGCGCTGGCTGGCCGGCTCCGGCTGGACGCGACCGGAGCGGATCGCGATCAGCGGGCGCTCGAACGGCGGCCTGCTCGTCGGCGCGACGATCACCCAGCATCCCGAGCTTTACGGGGCCGCCCTCGCCGAGGTTGGCGTGATGGACATGCTGCGGTTCCATCGGTTCACGATCGGCTGGGGCTGGACGAGCGACTTCGGGTCACCCGAGGACCCGGACGAGTTCCGGACGCTGCTCGCGTACTCGCCGCTCCACAACATCGCGCCGGGCGTCGCCTATCCGCCGACGCTCGTGACGACCGGCGACCACGACGACCGGGTCGTGCCCGGCCACTCGTTCAAGTTCACGGCCGCCCTTCAGGCGGCGCAGGCGGGGGACGCGCCGGTGGTGGTCCGGATCGACACGGACGCCGGCCACGGCGTTGGCAAGCCGATCCACAAGCTGATCGACGAACGCGCGGACGTCCTCGCATTCCTCGAGCTCGCGTTGGGCGTGGCGTCACCATCCGGCTGATCCGGGCCGATGAGTTGTCGTTCGGCGCGCCGTCTACCGTTCAACGAGCCAACGCGAAGGAGCGATGACGATGAAGCTGACCGCATCGATGATGCTGACCCTGGACGGCGTGTACCAGGGTCCGGGCGGCCCCGACGAGGACCGGCGCGGCGGGTTCGAGCGCGGCGGCTGGACGGCCCCCTACGCCGACCCGGAGATGTGGCCGTTCCTGACGTCGTGGTTCGAGCGCGCCGATGCCCTGCTCCTCGGACGGAAGACGTGGGAGATCTGGGAGCCCTACTGGCCGCTCCACGACAGCGGCGATCCGGTCTCCCACGGGATCAATGTGCTGCCGAAGTACGTCCCCTCGACCACGCTCAAGGACCCGACCTGGCAGAACACCCACGTCATCGACGGCGACGTCGAGACGGCGATTCGCGAGCTCAAGGCGAAGCCCGGCCGCGAGCTCCAGCTGCACGGCAGCGGCGTCCTCCTCCGCTGGCTGCTCGAGCGCGACCTCGTCGATGAGCTCAACCTCCGGGTCTACCCGGTCATCGTGGGCGACGGCCTGCGGCTCTTTCCGGAGCGGGGCCAGACGCACAACCTGGAGCTGGTCGAGTCGATCTCCGGCTCCACGGGCGTGACGATCCAGACCTTCCGCCTGGCCGGGCGGGCAACCTTCGGCAACGCGGGAGATTGACTCGATGACGACCGCCGCACGCGCACCTGAGTCCGAGACGCCCATGGTCGCCGGCCAGACCGAGACCACGTCCTGGGCCGTCGCCCTGGAACGCCTCGAGCATCCCGCGCCCGGACAGAACCACTGGCTCGCGACGGTCCGTCCCAACGGCTGGCCCCACCTCATGCCGATCATCGCGTTCTGGATCGACGACGCGTTCCACTTCCTCGCCGGCGAGGGAACCCGCAAGGGCCGCAACCTGGCGGCCGAGGAACGCTGCGTCATCGGGACCGGGAACCTGACCCTCCCGTCGCTGGACCTCATCGTCGAAGGCCGCGCCAGGCGCGTCACCGACGAGGAGACGGTGCGCCGGCTCGCGGACGAGTTCGGTGGCCAGGGCTGGCCGCTCGAGGCCCGGGGCAGCGAGGTCCACGGTCCGCATGGCCCGACGGCAGGCCCGCCGCCGTACGCGATCTACCGGCTCGAGCCGACGAAGGTGTTCGGCCTGCCCGGGATGTTCGGGATGTTCGAGACCGACCGGTCGCACAAGGCGACGCGCTGGACGTTCCCCGGCGACGCGGCCGGCTGAACGACGCCCGCGCCGGGTCGGTTCCTGCGTCATCTCCCCGTGAACTAGGCGTTCGAGAAATCGGCCGTCTTCGGAATCCGGGGAGGCGGAGTTCCGATCACGATCGCGATCTCGCGCTGGTTGGTG
>DATNBW010000292.1:0-4693 GCA_035607275.1 Verrucomicrobiia bacterium
TCCTCGCCGCCGCCGTCCCCGGCCTGACGGATGACTCGCGGACGACGCTCGTCGGGTTGTCGAAGGAACGCTGGGCCGCGGTCCGCGCCGAGGCCTCACGGGTGCTCGACCTCACGGAGCGGGCAGAGCTGCGCGACACGGCCGTCGAGTCGGTGAAGGTCGCGCTGACCGGCCAGATGGCGGGCGGGCTCAACGAGGCCGAGCGGACCCTGGCCGCGGAGCTGATCTCGCCGCTCGTCGTGCCCAACTCGTCGTACAGCATCGAGCGGACGAACCTGGCCCGCGACGAGGCGGCCCGGGAGGTCACGCCGGTCTACGTCGAGTACGCCCAGAACGAGACGATCGTCCGCCACGGCCAGAAGGTCACCGACATCGCCCTCGAGGCGATCGAGAAGTTCGGGTTGACGGAGGCCCGACCGGATGTCGCCAGGCTCGGCGGCTGGTTCCTGCTCTCGGCCCTGATCGTCGGGATCCTGTTCGGCTGGATCT
Organism: Verrucomicrobiia bacterium; assembly: GCA_035607275.1. GTDB lineage: Bacteria > Chloroflexota > Limnocylindria > Limnocylindrales > CSP1-4 > CF-46. The sequence goes on from DATNBW010000292.1 coordinate 490, forward strand.
GGCGCTTCCGGCGGCAGCTCTGGCACCGCGCGAACGCGCTCGTCCTGATCGGGCTCGTCCTCGTCGGGATGACGCTCCTGTTGAAGGTCACCGCCGGACGTCACGGCCTGCCGTTCATTCTGCCGACCGCCGCCGCGGGGATGCTCCTCGCGATCCTCCTTGACGCCGGCGTCGCGACGATCGTCCTGGCGATGATCGCCCTTCTCGGCGGGGCGGTGAACGGGACGGCCGGATCCCTCGAGCTGATGGCGTACATCTTCCTCGGCGGGATGGCCGGGATCGTCGGGATCCGCCGCGGCGACCGCTTCCAGGTCTTCATCCAGGCGGGCCTCGCGGTCGCGATCGTCAACGTCCTCGTCGTCGCGACGTTCGGGTTCCTCGGTCTCCACGACGCCCGCGGCGTCATCGAGCTGATCGGGGCCTCGCTCCTGTCCGCCGCGGGCTCGGCGGTCGCGGCGGTCGGCACGTTCGCCGTCCTTGGGAGCGTGTTCGGGATCCTGACGGTGTTCCAGCTGCTCGAGCTGGCGAACCCGTCCCAACCGCTGCTGCGCCGGCTCCTCGTCGAGACGCCCGGGACGTACCACCACTCGCTGATGGTCGGGAACCTCGCGGAGCGGGCGGCGGAGGCGATCGGGGCCGATCCGCTCCTGACCCGCGTTGCCGCGTACTACCACGACATCGGCAAGCTCGCGAACCCCCTCGCGTTCATCGAGAACCAGGCCGGCGGCGAGAACGTCCACGATGAGCTCGAGCCGGAGACGTCGGCCCAGATCCTCAAGCAGCACACCGCCGACGGGATCGACATCGCCTACAAGGCCAAGCTGCCGAAGAGCCTGATCGCGTTCATCCCGCAGCACCACGGGACGGCGATCATGAGCTACTTCTTCGCCCGGGCCCGGGGGATCGCCGCCGCTCCGTACGGCGGTCCGCAGACGGCGGACGGGGCGCGTGCCGCGGCGACCGTCGACGAGCGCAAGTTCCGCCACTCGGGCCCGAAGCCGCAATCGCGCGAGGCGGCCCTGATCATGCTCGCGGACGGCGTCGAGGCCTCGGTCCGGTCCCTGGCGTCACGCGACGAGCCGGCGATCCGGGCGATGGTCGCCCGGATCATCGAGGAGCGGATGTCGGACGGGCAGTTCGACGAATGCGATCTGACCCTGCGCGACGTGGAGAAGATCAAGGAAGCGTTCGTCCAGCAGCTCCTCGGGATGTACCACCAGCGGATCGCCTATCCCCAGAACAAGGTGGTCGAGCTCGAATCGCGGCGCGGGACGGGAACCGGCACGGGGGCGTGAGCTCGGTCTACCGGACGCCGTGGCGGATCGACCCGATCGTCCGCAACACCGTCGTCGACGCCCATGGCGGACGGCGTCCGATCCCGATCGCAACGCTGGCGACCGCGATCGCGGCCGCGCTCGACGCGGCCCAGGCGCCGTCGCCCGGGTCGATCGGGCTGATCCTGTCCGACGATGCGGAGCTGGCGGCGCTCAACGAGACCCATCTCGGCCACGAGGGTCCGACCGACGTCCTCTCGTTCCCCCTCCTTCCACCCGAGGCGTTTCCCGCGCATCCCGGCGATCCGGATCGCGGTGCCGACCCGCGGCCCGGCGACGCGGCGACGTTCAGCGGTCCGCCCGGTCAACGGATCCACCTGGGCGACATCGTCGTGTCGGTCGAGCGGGCGACCGAGCAGGCCGCGACCGGCCGAGGCGGCCAGACCGGCGACGTCCGCTGGTCGACGGCCGACGAGCTACGGCTGCTCGTGATCCACGGCGCGCTCCACATCTGCGGCTGGGATCACGCCGACCCCGACGAGGAGCGCGAGATGCGGACGCTCGAGCAGCGGCTGCTCGGACCGGGCTGAGGGACCGGGTCGCGGTCGTCCCGGCTCGGTCGCCGATTGCCAGGCTCGACCGACGATCGTCCGAAATCGAACGCCGTCGACATTCACTCCCGTTTCTTCGCCGCCGCCGAAATCGGAGTCCGAAATCGTCGGAACCTCACTGCCAGTGTGACGACCCGCGGTCGGGCCGTCCGATGGCGACGCACGCCTCGTAGACCGCCTTGGCACCGTGGCGCTCAGCCCGGGAGGTGTACCCGGCGATCTCAGCCTCGACCTCGGCAATCACAAACTCCGCCAACCCGGCGGCGATCACGCCGGCCTGCGTCAGTCGCACCTCGAAGCGACGGCCGTCGAAGCTGCTCCGGCGTCGCTCGATTCGCGAGTCGCGCTCCAGGCGGTCGAGGATGCTCGACATCGTCGACCGGTGCAGTCCCACGCGGCTGCGGATCTCCCACGGCGCGCAGCCGACGTCGCGCAAGACGGCATCAAGGACGATCGCCTCGGCTGCGTCCAGGCCGTGCTCCCGGGTCGACAGCTCGAGGCGCCTCGTGACGGCGTGATGGGCGCCATGGACGGCGGCAATGACTCGCGTGTCAACGGCCGGCGTGCGTTCCGGCGGCCATCCATCGTCGAACTCGTCGTTTGCCATCGGCGGATCGTCGCAGGATCGCCTGCACGCTCGGTCCATCGCGGATCATCTGCCGATTTCGGCGTCCGAAATCGGCCGTCCGCGCTGGCGTCTCCCTCGAACGATTTCGGCGTCCGAAATCGGTCGTTCGCGTCATGGCGCTCGGATCCGACGATTTCGGCGTCCGAAATCGGACGTCGCCGAAAAACCGATGTGGATTCCGACGGCGTTCGATTTCGGACGATCGGCTCGGGCGAACTCGCCGCCGGCTGATCGACGACGGCGGTCCGCCCGGCCGCCTCAGCGAAGAACGACGAACGCGTCGAGGTCGACTCGTGGGTGACCGGAGGTCCCCGAGACGACGATCTTGACCTTGTGGGTGCCGGCGCTCGACCAGTTGAACTGGTACACGAGCTGACGGAACCTCCACGTGGTCGAGTAGGTGCTGACCGTTGCCTTGTAGACGCCGTCGACGTAGACCCTGAACGAGCCACGCGCATTCGCCCTGGTCGAGACGATCGCGATCGAGCGCGCGGCGGTGGCCGTGAACGTCGCGCTGGCGCCCGCCGCCGTGGCATAGCGGGTCGACCCGCCCGAGAAGCCGCTGCTCGTCCCGGTCCTCCAGGTCCCGGTCACGGTCGTCGACGAGGTCGACTGGTACAGGGTCGGCCGGAAGGTGGCGCTGTACCCGGGCGGCCCGACGAGGCCGACGCCGTCGGTGGCCGTCACCTGATACCGAACGGTGTGTCCGATCAGGAGCGGCTGGGTGATCGTCGCACCGGAGATCGGCACGCCGAAGAACCCGCCGCCATCGTCGGATCGCTCGACCAGGTACGACGCGATCCCGCTGTCGACCTCGACGACGCCCCAACTGACCTGGATCGGGACCGTCGCGCCGAGGGTCGAGGGGATGACGGGCTTCTGGGCGAACGGCCCCGGCGCTCCGGGCGGCGTGCCGTCCGACACAATCCGGACGACGCTCGTTCGCCATTTCCCGGCGGCATCGCTCAGCTCGTGGGCGAGCCAGACCGACCCCGCGCCGGCCGGATCGGCCGCGATCCCGAGGTAGTCGCCCCATCGGGTGCCGATATAGGCGGCCGGCGAGGTTTCGATCGGGACCAACGGGGACAACCCGGAGCCGGCCATCATCCCGCCGACCAGGGTCGTCGGGTTCATGGACACCGGGTCCATCGCCGTGACGGCCATGATCGCGCTGCCGCGGCCGTTGATCCCCACGCCGGGCATCACGTAATGGACGCCGCTGCCGACGGCGAACACGTCGCTCGCGGCGGTCGGAGGCGTGCCGTTCGCCCCGACCGTCACGCTCGACCAGCGGGCCTTGGCCCAGTGGTCCACGCCATCGAGGAAATCGCCGGTGGCGGTGAACCAGAGGGTCCCGAGCCGGTAGACCGCGTCGGTCGGCCGGTCGTCTGCCGCTCGGGCGATGTCGAGCCCGCCGGGCTGGACCGGAACCGGCGGCAGGCTGAACGCCTCGACCCCGAATTCCCCGCTCAGGGAGTGGATGTTCGCCAGACCGGGATCGTGGGCCGTGCCGGTGATCTCGAAGTACCCGGGGCTGTCGCCGTCCTCGTAGATGACGGGGGTGTTGACGACCGGCGAGAGGACGATGGCCGGCCGGAAGTGACCGAACTGCGGCGGAGGATCGCCCGGATCGGCCCGGTACGAGACACCGCCGATGTACAGCGGCATCCCCCCGATGATGTTCGACCAGT
>DATNBW010000298.1:0-9558 GCA_035607275.1 Verrucomicrobiia bacterium
CTCCGACATAGGTCCTGAGCCGCCGGGCGACGGTCCGATCGTTGCGCCGACGGACGATGAAGCCGGTGAGCTCGTGCCACCAGCGAATCATGGGGCTGCCGTCCCTTTCTTCTCGCGCCCACCGGACACCTGCCGGCCGGGCGCTGTCCCTGTGACGCTCGATCCCCGGGTGACGTGACATCGGCCCGTATCCGGCCCACGGGTCCGCGCCGATCGGCGCCGTCGGGTCGAGTAGGCTGAACGGGCAACACGCCTTGCGCGTAATCCCTGTCGAGAGCCCCGACCGCCGGAGGACCCGTCACGGACACCGAGATCGAGCCCACCGAGATCGCCGTCCGCGCCCCGGATGCCCGGCGCCTCTGGGACGACCTGCGCGGCGCGGTCGGTCGGGCCGTCATCGGCGCCGACGCGCCGCTCCGCCTGATCGTCACCGCCCTCCTCGCCGACGGCCATGTCCTCGTCGAGGACGTCCCGGGGACGGGCAAGACGCTCCTCGCTCGAGCCGTTGCCCGGGCCCTGTCGCTCGACACCAACCGAGTCCAGGGCACGCCGGACCTGCTGCCGGTCGATGTCACCGGCTCGAGCCTGTTCGAGGGCGGCACCCTGCGCTTTGCGCCCGGACCCGTCTTCACGAACATCCTGCTCGTCGACGAGATCAACCGGGCAACGCCGCGCACACAGGCCGCGCTTCTCGAGGCGATGCAGGAGCGACAGGTGTCGATCGAGGGGACGACCCGGCCGTTGCCCGATCCGTTCATCGTCCTCGCGACGCAGAACCCGATCGAGTTCGAGGGCACCTTCGCCCTGCCCCAGGCGCAGCTGGACCGGTTCCTGCTGCGCGTCCGGATCGGCTATCCGGACGAGGCCGCCGAGCGGCTGATCGCCCGCCGCTACCAGGACGCCGCCGAGCCGCTCGACGCGATCGAGCCGGTCCTCGACGGGCCGCGCCTGCTCAAGCTTCGCGAGCAGGTCCGCCGGATCCGTGTGGCGGACGAGGTCGAGGCGTACGGCGTCGCGCTCGTCCGGGCGACGCGGGCCCACTCCGACCTCCAGCTCGGGGCGAGCCCGCGGGCGACGGTCGCCCTGTACCGCGCCTCGCAGGCGGCCGCCTTCCTCGCCGGACGCTCGTTCGTCCTGCCCGACGACATCCAGGCGATCGCTCGTGCGGTGCTCGGTCATCGCCTGGTCGTCGACCTCGACCAGAGCCTCCGCGGGGCCTCCGTCGACAGCGCCCTGACGGCGATCCTCGGGACCGTGCCGGTGCCGCCGATCGCGGCAGGCTGAGCAACGCCGAGCGCCGCGGTCCGACACCGATGACCGGGACCGGCTTCCTCGCGATCCTGCTCCTCCTGGCCGGCACGGTCCTCAACGTGCCCGTCGCGATCGTCCTGTCGATCGTCGTCCTCCTCCTCGAGATCGTCCGCGCCGTGTGGGCCCGCCTCGGGCTCGAGCGCGTGACCTACCGCCGCCATCTCGAGCGCGACCGGATGACGTGGGGCGAGGAGATCCCCACGACGATCGAGATCTGGAACCGGAAGCGCCTGCCCCTGGCCTGGATCCGGGCCGAGGACGAAGCCACGTCGGGGGTCGAGGTCCGCGAGCGACCGCTCGTGATCGGCGGCCGCGGCGGACGCGTCCTGCGCAACGCCTGGACGCTCGCCCCGTACGAGCGGGTGAATCGCCACTTCCACGTCGGCGCCGAGCGGCGGGGCGTCTACGAGCTCGGGCCGGTCGGCCTCACGGTCGGCGACCTGTTCGCCCGCGAGGCGGCGAGCGAGCAGCGACCCGCGGTCGACCGGTTTCTCGTCCGCCCGAGGACCGTGCCGGCCACGGCGCTCCAGCGGCGGGACACGGTGGGCGGCCAGGACCGTGCGCGCCTCGGCCTGAGCGAGGATCCGTCGCGGTTCGCCGGCGTCCGCGAATACGTCCCCGGCGACCCGCTCCGGCGGATCCATGCTCGGGCAAGCGCCCGGCTCGGCCGCCCGGTCGTCAAGCGGTTCGAGCCGTCGCGCGACCGGGAGGTCCTGCTCGCGCTCGACGTCCAGACGGCCAACGGGCCGGCATGGGAAGCGACAGTCGACAGCGACGAGGTCGAGTCGCTCTTCGTCGTGGCCGCCTCGATCGCCCGGTCCCTCGCCCTCGAGCGGGCGGCGTTCGGCCTCGCGGCGGCCGGCTTTCACGGAGCGGAGAGCCGGTTTGCCCACCTCCCCGTGTCCGAGGCGCCCGGCCAGCTCGAGCGTGTCTTCGACCTCCTGGCCCGGCTCACGTCCCATCCCTCGGCGCCGTTCGACCGCTTGCTCGGGATGGTCCTGCGCGTGGTCCGGCCGGGCACGACCGTCATCGTCCTGACCGCCCGCGACCCGGCGGCGTTCCTGCCCTGGCTGCGCCGCATCGAACGTGCCGGATGCCGGGTCGTCATCGTCGCCTGCGGACCGAACGGACCCGCGGACGCCGGGCGGATGCGTCAGGTCGGGCTGGCCGCCCGGAGTGTCCGGCTCGATGGACCGTGGCGGACGGCGGGCGCGCTCTCGGTGACCGGATGAGCGTGCCGAATCCCGGCGGTGACGGGCCGACCCCGGCGGGCGTCCCCGGCAGCCGGCCGAACCGCCGGACGCGGACCGTGACCGCCCTCGTCGAGCTCGCCCCGGTCGCCCTCGTCGTCGTGGCCGAGGCGGCCTGGATCTCGGTGATCGCGGGCCTGCTCCAGGAGTTCGCGCTGCGCGACGCGGTCCTCGGCATGCCCCAGCTCGCCGCGTTCGTTGCCGTCGGGATCGTCGTCGCCCGGGTGGCCGGCCCCCGGCTCGGCAGCCGCTGGCCGGCCGTGGCGTTCGCCCTCGTCGCCGGCTCCGGGGCGATCGGCTGGATCGCCGACCCGGGCGCCCGAGCGGCCCTCGGCGAGGGGATCGGTCCCGCCCTCGCCGCGCACCCCGGTGGCTGGCTGGCCGGTCTGGCGATCCTCCGGGGCTTCGCCCATGCCCGGATCCCGCTCGCGGAGGACACCGTCGCCAACCTGCTCGTCATCGGGATCCCGGGACTTGCCCTGGCGGCGTCGCTCGGTGGGCTGATCGGCGAGCCGTACCGGACCCGGTTCCTTGCCGACTCCCTGGGTGCCGCGATCGTCTACGTCGGCGCGGCAGTCCTCGCCCTCGCCCTGACCCGGCTCGATGCGATCGGCCTCGACGCCGGCTTCGACTGGCGACGCAACCCGCCGTGGCTCATCGCGACGATCGGGATGCTGGTCGTGGCGATCGTGATCGCGATCCCGCTCGCGACCGTCGCCGGAACCGTGATCACAGTGGTCGTGTCCGTCGCGCTCGGGCCGATGCTGATCCTCGGCCTGGCGACCGGCTTCGACCGGGTGGCGCGCCGCGTCCTCGGCTTCGTCGTGGCCGTTTCCGCGATCCTCATCATCATCATCCGCCTCTTCGGCTCGACGCCCACGACGACGCCACCGGTTCGGCCCGGGTTCGGGAGTGACGCGCCGGCGTCGACCGCCGAGCAGCTCATGACCATCGGCCTGGGCGGCCTGCTCCTGCTCCTGATCATCCTCGGGATCATCGTCCTGATCGCGGTGTGGATGCGCCGAGCCCCGCTGCCGGAGGGCGTCGTCGGCGAGACGCGGACGATCGATCCGAGCGAGGAGGGCCTGTCGCCGCGGCGGCGGCGCAACCGGTTCGCTCGGCGTCCCGCGCCGACCACCGCGGTCGAGGCGTATGTCGCGCTGGTCGAGGACCTCGAACGGCACGCCGACGTCCGGCGCGACCCCGCCGAGACCCCGGCCGCCCACGCAGCCCGCCTCCGGGCCGGGCAGCGCTCCGGGCTGTCACTCGACCTGCTCGCCGCCGACTACGCCCTCGCCCGGTACGGCGACGTATCGCTTCCGGCCCGGGAGGAACGGCGCGCGGTCGGGCGCTGGCGGTTGCTCCGGCGGCGGATCCCGGCGCGTCCGGACGGGACGCCGGATCGAACTCGATCGGGACCGGACGGCAAGGGTCCCGCCGCAGATCCGGAGCTGCCTCTCGACCTGGAGCCGCGCCGGCCGTTCTAGCGATCGGACCGCGACGTCAGGTCACGACGTGGCGGCGGACGGCTGCGGCTCCTGCGTCTCGCGCGGCGAGGGTCGACTCGCCTCGCGGTAGGCGGTGGCCAGCTCATGGACCCGCGCGGCGAGCGTGTCGTAGTCGTTGGAGCCCTGCCTGCAGTTGACGAGCTCGCGTTCGGCCGCGCGCCACTCGGCGAGGATGTCGGCGGGGCTCAGGTCTTCGTCAGTCCGCATCGCACTACCCTCGAATGCAATCCAGCCAACGGCTCCACGGAGGGCCATTTTCGACCTGTCGGATCGGTTGTGCAAGCGCGGTCCGATCGCGGTCCGGCGGGCCCCGTTGCAGATTCCTTGCATGCGAATTCGCGACGACGGAGGGAGCCCTCAATCCCAGAGATCGACCTGCGGCAGGCCGGCGACCCCGAGCGCCTCGTTGAGCTCGGCGATGTGATAGACGTCGTGGCTGAAGACGCGCTGGATGACGGAGCCGCGGGTGTGCACCCACGTCTCGTCCCAGTCTGGACGGCGGATCTCCTCGTCGAGCATGTCGAGGGTCCATCGGTCGAGGCAGGTCTCGACGATCCGGAAGGTGGAGTCGAGGGCCGCCCCGAGCGCAGCCCCGCTGAGCACGTGCTCGAGGTCGTCGTCGCCCGGGCAGTCGTAGCCGGCGTTGGTGAAGGGCGTCGTGTCCGCCCCGGGCTCGCCCGCGAAATCGCACAGCCAGAACACGCGCTGGCAGGCGGCGTGGCCGATCGTCGCCCAGAGGGGCCAGCGCCCGGGCGAGGGACGGATCGCCAGCTGCTCCTCGGTCATCGCCGCGACGACGTCGCGGAGAGCCCGGTTGTAGTCGGGCCACTTGCTGTACGCGGGTCGAATCGTCGGGCTGCTCATGCCCGGTACCGTACGCCGGGTTCCGGTCGGATCCTGTCAGAAAAGCGGATCCTCCCGTACGACCGGCCTGCCTCGGACCACGGCCCATTGCGATCCTCGTACCGTGACCGTGGGCGATACTGGAGAAGCGTCTGCCGTGACCCCTCGCTGTCACTCGGCTGTGCGCGCCCACGGCGCCGTGCCTGGACTCGGTGGCCGCGGATCCCCGCGGAGGTCTCATGCGCCCGTTCGAGATCGGTCTCGTCCTCCCGCTGTGGGACTCGTTCGTCGACCGCTCGACATCGCGCTGGGTCGACATTCGTGCCCTCGCCCTGCGAGCCGAGGAGCTCGCGTTCGACACGGTCTGGATTCCGGATGAGTTGCTCTGGCGACCGACCCATGACGATCGGCAGGGGTGGTGGGAGGCCGTGGCCATGGCCGGGGCGGTCGCGGCAGCGACCTCGCGAGTGAAGGTCGGCACGTGGATCCTGTCCGCGCTTCACCGCAACCCGGCCATCACCGCCAAGGCCGTCGAGACGATCGACGAGATCAGCGGCGGCCGGTTCCTGTTCGGCCTGGGGTCCGGGCATGCGGGCGCCCAGGCGCATGCCTTCGGGCTCCCGGAGGACCACGTCTACAGCCGATTCGCGGAGGCGCTCGAGATCATCCTTCCCCTGCTGCGGCAGGGCCGAGCGGACTTCGAGGGCACCTTCCATGCGGCGCGAAAGCTGGAGCAGCGGCCGGTCGGGCCGCGCCCCGGTCGGATCCCGATCATGATCGGCGCCAAAGGCCCGAAGATGCTCCACCTGGCCGCGCTTCACGCCGATATCTGGAGCTGGTTCGCCGAGGAGCGAAGCGACCTCGCCGAGCTCGGGCCGCGGCTCGCCGCCCTCGAGGCGGCGTGCGTCGAGATCGATCGCGATCCCGCGACCATCGGGAAATCGGCCGGCATCGTGGTCGAGCCGACATCGGTCAGCGGAGGGGACGCGCTCGGGACACCCATCCGGGGCTCGGCCGCGGAGATCGCCGATGTCCTCCGGGGGTTCGGGGCCGCCGGCTTCACGAACGTCGAGGTGATCGTGTCGCCGCCCAGCCTGGCCACGCTCGACGCCATGGCCCCGGTCCTCGAGCTGCTCGACGCGGATTGACCGTTCACCCCCACTGGGCGGCGGCGTCGGACCCGAGCGATCAGCACGCGGAAACAGAAACAGGGCCCGAAGGCCCTGCACTGTTGGGGTCAAGATGGTGGGCGATACTGGATTCGAACCAGTGACCCCGCGGATGTGAACCGCGTGCTCTAACCACTGAGCCAATCGCCCGGAGATCCGCGGCGCCGCTCAGGGCACCGGGTGTCGCCTGTCGATCATACGCGCAGCCCCGGATACCGGGCAACGATCGCGTCGGGCTCGACCCCGTCCACGACGACGAGCTTCTGGCGACCGGCCGCCCCCGCCACGAGCCGGACCGCGCGCCGCGGGACCCCGAGCTCATCGGCGAGGAGGCGCAGGAGCGACTGGTTGGCCGCTCCGCCGACGGCCGGTGCCGCGACGTGTGCCCGGAGCGCTCCGTCGATCACCCCGTCGACACGGTCGGACCCCGATCGAGGAGTCAACCGGACGGCGAAACGAACCTCGGTGTCAGCCAGGACTCAGATCAGGCGCCGCGGGACGCTCGGCAGAAGGGGTCGCAAGGGGGATCGCCACCCGACGAGTCTACCAGTCACGGTCAGGATGACTCCTCGTGAGCCGGGTGGTGCCCGTCGCCGGCCGGGTGATGCGGCCGTTCTCCGAACAGGGCGCGACCCACCCGGACGATCGTGGCCCCCTCCTCGATCGCGATCGGGAAGTCGTCGCTCATCCCCATCGACAGCGCCGGCCCGAGGATCGATCCTCCCCGGGCCGGGTCGCCGGCCCGCAATTGCTCGGACAGGTCGCGCAGGCCGGCGAAGGTGGGTCGGCTGTCCTCGGGCCGGTCGACGAGACGGCCGACGGTCATCAGGCCCTGCAGCTCGAGGCGTTCGAGCCGGGCGAGGCGCGGCAGCGCGGCGGCGAGCGCATCGGGCCCGAAGCCGGCCTTGGCCGGGTCGCGATCGACGTTGACCTCGAGCAGGACCGGCACGCGCTCGCCGGGCCGGACCTCGCCGGCCAGCCGGTCGAGGCGCTCGGCGAGCTCGACCGAATCGACCGACTCGATGACCGAGAACGTCGCCAGCGCCCGCTTCGCCTTGTTCGACTGAAGGGGGCCGACGAGGTGCCAGGTCGCGCCTGCCACCGCGGCGGCCTTCGACTCGGCCTCCTGGACGCGGTTCTCGCCGAGGATCGTCAGGCCGGCCGCGACCGCCGGGACGAGCCGCTCCGGCGGAACGGTCTTCGAGACCGCGACGAGGGTGACGGACCCGGGATCGCGCCCGACACGTGCACACGCATCGGCGATCGACGCGAGAACGCGTTGCCGGGCAGCGGCGAACTCCTCGACGGCTCCCAATCAGAGAAGAGTCCGGGTTTCGCCCGCTGGACGGCCGAGGCGAAGGCGGCCGCGAGCACCCGAGCGAGCGCACTCGGACGTGCGTGAGCGAGGGGCGGAGCGGCCAACGCACGCATCGGCCGCCCGGTGGGCGACCGTTATTTGCGCCGCAGGAACGAGGGAATCTCCAGGTCGTCGGCGTCGTAGGCGGCCGGCCGCTTGACCGGCACCGGCTCGCCGACGCTGCGCTCGATCCGCGGCGCCATCACGGCCGCCGCCGGCCGCTCCTCGCGTCCGGGATCCGCGGAGCCGTCGCTCGACTCCTGGCGCTGGCGCTCGAGCTCCTCGAGGAAGTCGCGCTCGCGCGGGGCCCGGATCGAGTGCTGCTCGCCGGCCGGCTGGGCGGACTGGGCGTGGCGGGTCGTGTCGCGCTTGCGGTTGCCGTCGAAGCCGGTCGCGATGACCGTGATCATCACCTCTTCGCCGAGCCGGTCGTTGAAGCTCGTGCCGAAGATGATGTTCGCCTCCGGATCGGCCGCGGCCCGGATCTCCTCGGCCGCCTCGGTGACCTCGAACAGGCTGAGGTTCGAGGAGCCGGTGATGTTGAACAGGATCCCCAGGGCGCCGGTGATGTTGACCTCGAGAAGCGGGCTCGCGATCGCCATGCGGGCGGCCTCGACGGCGCGGTTCTCGCCGGTCGCCCGGCCGATCCCCATGAGCGCCGAGCCGGCATCCTTCATGATCGCCCGGACATCGGCGAAGTCGAGATTGATGAGGCCCGGCATCGTGATGATGTCGCTGATCCCCTGGACGCCCTGGCGGAGCACGTCGTCGACGACCCGGAAGGCGTCGATGATCGAGGTGTTCTTCTGGACGACGTCCTTGAGCCGGTCGTTCGGAATGGTGATCAGGGTGTCGACCTGGGCCTTGAGCTCCTCGGCCGCCTTCTCCGCGACGAGCTTGCGCTTCGCGCCCTCGAAGCCGAAGGGCTTGGTGACGACGCCGATCGTCAGCGCCCCGGCGTCCTTCGCGAGCTGGGCGACGATCGGGGCGGCGCCCGAGCCGGTCCCGCCACCGAGGCCGGCGGTGATGAACACCATGTCCGACTCGGCCAGCGCCTGGGCGATCTTCTCCGAGTCCTCCTCGGCCGCGCGAGCCCCGATGGCGCTGTCGCCACCGGCCCCGAGGCCGCGGGTGATCTTGTCGCCGATCCGGATCTTGTGCGGCGCGTCCGATTGGAGGAGTGCCTGGGCATCCGTGTTGCAGGCGATGAACTCGACGCCCATCATCTCGGCCCGGATCATCCGGTTGACGGCATTGCTCCCGCCGCCGCCGACACCGATGACGCGGATGAGCGCGAAGTTCTCGGAATCGGACCGCAACGCCATCGTCTTCCTCCGGGGCTTGGTGGCTCGTGACGACGGACCGTCCAACGGGGATGGCGGCCGTCGGGTGTTGATAACGACGGGCCCGTGGACCCCGCAACGACTGCGTTCCTCCGGGTCCCTCGGGTTGCCGGGAGTCTACCACCGGCCCGTCGCGATCGGGCGGTCGGATCGGCCGTCCGGATGCCCTCGCGACGCCCGGGCCGCGGTCGGCGCGGGCCGATCCGTTGCCCTGGCGCACCGATTCTGGCTCGACGGATGGACGCCCGGAATACGGCATGCGCCCTATGGACACGCTCAACCGAGCGCTGCGATCCTGCGGTTCGTACCGGCACTGGTACTTCGGGGAGAGCGCGCGTGGGACTTCAGTACCGAACGATTCGGGCGGCCGCGTCCGCCCTGCTGGTCGCAGCCGCCGTGGGCACCGGCGGCATGACCGGCATCGGCTCCGTACTGGCGGCCGACCCGACGACGGTGGCCCTCACGGGCACCGTCGTCGACGGTGGCGGGGCGCCCCTCGCCGGTCTCCACCTGATGATCTCCGAGGAGCTGCCGCCCGATGGCGGGGCTGTCGCGGTCCAGGCGACGACCGGGGCCGACGGCGCGTTCACGGTCGACGTCCAGGCCTGGGGCACCGCCGACGCGCCGGCCAGCGTGACGATCAAGACGATGCCGGGGACCGAGATCCAGGTCACGGCCGAGACGTGCACCCAGACGTGGGGCGTCGAGCTGCTCCACACCGCGAACGTCGCATGGGCCGACGCGGCGCCGGACCCGCTCACCCTGTCAGCGACGACC
>DATNBW010000008.1:0-3364 GCA_035607275.1 Verrucomicrobiia bacterium
CGAATGGCGAGGCGACCCATGCGACGCAAAGAGTGCCCAGTTGCTCCGGCGTCGACGTCCATCTTCGCGGGTGCTCTGATCTGATGGCCCGCCGCGTCGTCTCCACCTTCGTTCTGGTCGCGCTGCTCACGCTCTCCGGCGCCGCGGGAACCGGGAGCCAGGAGCGAGCGCTGGTGGCGGCCGAGCTCCACCAGAAGGCACATCAGCACGGAGTCGTTCGCGTCCTCGTACACGTCGCAGCGCCCTACGCGCCGGAGGCGCACGGGCTGAGCCGCGCCGAGGTGATGGCGCAGCGCCAGAACATCGCATCGGCCCAGCAGCTCGTCCGGGCCGGTCTTCGCGGCGTCGCCCACCGGGTCGTCAGAGAGTTCCGCGGTGCCATGCCGCTGCTGGCGATCGAAGTCGGGCCGGACGGCCTGCAGATGCTCGAGTCGCTCCGCGGCATCGTGACCGATGTGGTCGAGGAGGTACCGCGCCATCCCTCGCTCGTGGAAAGCGTGCCGCGCATCCAGGCTGACCAGGCGGCGGCGCTCGGGTACGACGGCACCGGTGCCGTCATCGTGATCATGGACACCGGCGTGGACAAGAGCCACCCGTTCTTCGACGATGGCTCCGGCACGTCGCGGATCGTCCACGAAGCGTGCTTCTCGAGTAACTCTGTTGGGGGCACGAGTCTGTGTCCCAATGGTCAGGAGCAGGATCTCACGTCCGGCTCCGGGGATGCGTGCGACACCGCCCTGGACGGCTGCGACCATGGGACGCTGGTGGCCGGCATCGCGGCCGGCCGAGGCGTCAGCTTCAACGGCGTGGCGCCGGGTGCGGACATCGTCTCGATCCAGGTGTTCTCGAGGTTCAACGATCCAGCCTTCTGCGGAGGGATGGCGTTTACCCCCTGCGTCGGCAGCTTCCCGTCCGACGAGCTCGCGGCGAGCGTCTACGTTCGCGACACGCTCCTGGCCGTCCCGATGTCTCTGAACATCGCGGCGATCAATTTGAGTCTCGGCAGCCAGAAGCTGTCGATCCCGTGCGACGCCAACTTCCCGGCCGAGTCCGCGCTCATCAATGACCTCAGGGCCAGGGGTGTGGCCACCGTGGCCGCGTCGGGTAATGCCGGGCTCAACGGCCAGGTCACGGCGCCGGCTTGCATCGGATCGGCGATCAGCGTCGGAGCAACGACGGATCCCCCAGCCGAGGCCATCGCCAGCTTCTCCAACCGGGCGCCGGGGCTCAGCCTGCTGGCGCCGGGTGTCACGATCACGACGTCGGCCCCCGGTGGCGGCTTTCAGACGGCCGACGGCACCTCGATGGCCGCGCCGCACGTGGCTGGTGTGTTCGCGATCTTTCGGGAGGCGGTGCCGGGTGCGACGGTCGACCAGGTCCTGGCGGCGCTCCAGTCGACGGGCCAGTCGATCGGCGGCTTCAAGCGCATCAAGGTCATCGACGCGCTGGCCACCTTTCCGAACGTCGTGCCGGCCATCCAGTTCAGCAGCCCCACCTTCACCGCAAGCGAAGGTGACACCACCGGCACCGCCACGGTCACGCTGACCCGTACCGGGCCCCCCGACGTGCTCGCCGTCGGCAGCTCCAGCGTGCGTGTCTCGACCACCACCGGCACCGCGACACCGGGGACGACCGGCGCCGCCGACCACGTGCCACTCGTCAACCAGATCGTCACCTTCGGTCCCGGTGAGACATCGAAGAACGTCCAGATCAGGATCCGGGGCGATTTCACGATCGAGCCGAACGAGACGATCGGACTGGCGCTGAGCGCGCCGTCGGGGGCGCTGCTCGGCGCCCAGCCGACGGCCGTGCTGACGATCCTCAACGACGACGTGGCCGGCGTGGTCGCGTTCGACCAGCCGACGTACACGGTCAACGAAACCGCCGGGACCGCAACCATCACGCTCCGGCGCACCGGCGGTCTCGCCGCCGGCGCCGTCTCGCTGGTGTCGACCGTGGCCGGTGGTAGCGCAACGGCCGGGGCCGACTACACGCCATTCACCAACAAGCCGGTCACGTTCCTCGGGGGGGCGACGACGGCGACCTTCACGGTCACGATCGTCAACGACACGCTGGCCGAGCTCGACGAGACGGTCAAGCTTCAGATCACCGGCGTCGGCGGCGGCGCGGCGATGAGCCCGCTGAACACGAGCGCCGTGCTCACGATCGTCAGCGAGGACGTGGCCGGCACCGTGCAGTTCGCCCAGCCGGCCTACGAAGTGGCCGAGGGCACCGCGAGCGTGCCGATCACCGTGAACCGTACGGGCGGCGCCGCGAGCGGCGTCACCGTGCAGTACCGCGTGGTGCCGCTCCCGGGGGATCCGGGGACCGCCACTGGGGGCGGCGTGGACTATACGCTGGCCACCGGCACCCTGAGCTTTGGCGCCAACGAGACCGCGAAGACGTTCGCCGTGAAGATCGTGAACGACACGGTCATCGAGGTCGACGAGACCGTCCGGGTCGAGTTGATCAACCCGAGCACCGGCCTCATCATCGGGGCCCAGGACACGACGACCCTGACCATCCACGACAACGACGCGCCCACGTTCAAGTTCAGCGCGGCCACGTACACGGTGACCGAGGGCGCGACGTCGAGCGTGACGGTGGTGCGGACCAACGGCGTGGGCAGCCCGGTGACGGTCGGCTATCAGGTTCAGGTCACCGGGACTGGTATCGGCGGAGGTCAGGACTACACGCTCGCGGACGGCACGGTGAGCTTTGCCGTGGGTGTAACCAGCCAGACGATCACGATTCCGACGGCGCCGGACACCCTGTTCGAGGGGAACGAGACGATCGTGCTGATGCTCGTGAGCCCGAGCGTCGGAACCATCGTTAACCCCGCCACCGCCACGGTCACGATCGTCGACAACGACACCCCGGGCACGATCCAGTTCAGCGCCGGGGCCTACAGCGTGATCGAGAACGCGGGGCCGGCGATCGTCCGCGTGACGCGCACTGGCGCCAACCTGGCCAGCGGCATGACGGTGCAGTTCACGACGACCAACGGCACCGCGACGGCCGGCGCCGACTACACCAGCTCGACCCAGGTGCTGACCTTCGCCGCCCTGGAGGCGTTCAAAGATGTTCAGATCCCGATCCTCAACGACGGCTTGCCGGAGGGGAACGAGACTGTCGCCCTGACGCTGAGCAATCCGACCGGAGGCGCCAAGCTGGGCGCGCTCACCACGGCAGTGCTCACTATCCTCGACGACGAGCAGTCACTCCAATTCAGCGCGCCCGTCTACGTCGTGAGTGAAGCCGCCGGCGCGGCCACGGTCACGGTGGTCCGGATCGGGCCGGCGTTCGGCACGGTGACGGTCGACTACGCGAGCGCCGCGGGCTCGGCCGCGCTCGGCGCCGACTA
>DATNBW010000009.1:0-2804 GCA_035607275.1 Verrucomicrobiia bacterium
GGCAGGGACCAGTACGTCGCTCGATCCCAGGTCGCCGAGCTGCCGAAGTACTGCTTGGCCTGGGGGAAGGCCGCGATGAACCGGGAATCCCATCTCGACGGCGCCGTTGTCCGGACATCGAAGCTCCCGAGCCGGGCATCCGCGAGACCCGACGAGATCGCCTCGTAGCGGGCATACGCCGCGTTGGTCGCGCCCAGGACCGCCGCTGCGGCGAGCGCGACGAGGAGGGCCGGGCGGACGCGGCGGACCGGGGTCGGATCGTCGGGGGCGTCGCCGTCGTCGGGCCGGTCCTCGCGGCCGATGAACCGCAGCCCGAACCGTGGGACGAGGACGATCATCGCCAGGACGCCGATGTTGAAGACGACGAGCCCGGCGACGGGATGGAGGACGTCGAGCGCGGCTCCCTGGCCGAAGGCGCTGCCGACGGCGAGGATCGCGAAGATCCGGATGACGTTCAGGAGGAAGATGCCGGCGAGGCCGACGGCCAGCCAGGCGCCCCGCCGAACGATCGGTCCGCGGACGACGAACAGGAACGCGGTCCCGATGAGCAGGAAGCCGACAAGGCTGTTCACGCCGGCGCACGCCGAGCCGATGCTGACGGAGAACGCCCGGGGCGCCGAGCCGATGATGAACATCGAGGCGTCGCCGGGCGATTGATGGGCGATCGGAACGACCTTCGTGAACAGGCCGACGATCCCCGCCGTGAAGTCCGTGAACCAGCCGGCCGCGTCCGCGAGGAACAGCGTGTACGGCACGGGCCAGGCGAGGAGCAGGAACGCGAGCGGACCCTTCAGCGACCAGACGCGCCGGACGCCGAAGAGCAGCGAGATGAGTCCAGCCACGAAGAGGGGCAGCGTCAGCAGGTCCAGACGCTGCAGCCAGAAGACGGAGTTCGTCGGATCGGGCACGAGGATCAGGACCACGGCGGAAACGCCGATCAGACCGAGGCCGACGATCCAGTCGACCTGGCGGTCGTGGATCTGGAGCTCGCGCGGCTGGATCCGCAGGCGGGCGGCGGCGATCCCGAGCGCCATGATCGGGACGAGGGCCAGGTAGGCGAGGGGCGTCTGCAGCCCGAGGCCCCGGACCAGCGTCATCAGCGAATAGTTGTAGGCAACCAGAACCAGGCCCACGATCACCGCCGCTCGCAGGGGAAACCCGCGAGCGGCGATGAACCGTGGGCTCGACGGCCGGAGCGAAGACAGCATCAGCGTGTCGTCGCGAGCCGCGTCACCAGATCCCTAGACGACCGCCGCGCGGCGCTTCTGCCAGGCGAAGAACGCCAGACCGGCGAGGCCGGCCGTGATCAGCAGGAGCACGCTCGCCGGAGCCTCGGGCACATCCGGGGGCGGACCGCCCTGGCAGATGTGGCTGAGGTTCAGGAGCCCGTCATTGGTGATCGTGTCCGACGCCGACAAGAGGGTGTCCGTCCCGGTTGTCGTCGTGATGTCGTACATGACCTCGGCCGTTCCGCCGCCGTTGGAGTAGCCGCTGACCGTGATCGTTCCCGCGTCCTGGAACGTCGCAGTCAGTGTCGAAGGAAGATCGCTGCCGTCGGTCATGGTATGGACGAAGTGCCAGAGGACTTCGCCCGGCTGGAGGTCAAGACCCGCGCAGTCCTCGTCGGTGCCCTGGAACGCAGCGTCATCGGCCGAGATCGGGGGCGTCTGGTGCAGGTCGTTGGCGTAGACCGGTGCCGAGATCATCAGCACCAAGCTGAATGCCGCAATCAACGCGGCGAGACGTCGGATCAACATGTCCTCCTTGCGCGTACGCGCACACGCTGCCTCTCGCCGGCTGCGCCGGTCGTCAGGGCGAAGATCCGAGTCGCCGGCGCCCCCGGGGCGGCGTCCTCTCGGCGTAGTGTCGGAGTCGCCACGAGCCGGGTCAAGGGACTAGCCTGAAGTTGTCGTTACAATTGCAGACCCAACCGGACCGAACCACCGATAGCGGTGCGCGCAGGCACCATCCGGGGGTCGCGAGGGGTCGTGGCCGGGGCTTCGAGACCCGCCCGGAGCCTAGGGCGTGTACGTCACCTGGACCGCGAGGCCGTCGAGGCGGAAGTCCTTCGTCGTCTTGTCCGAGACGTCGATGATCCGCACCCGGAACGTGGCGTTCTGGAGCTCGGCGCCGAGCCACGTCCGACCCCACGTGTCGTTCGTCGCCCCGAGGACGTAGGTCGTCACGCCGACGTTGGGGACCGCGACGGACTTGGCCGCGGTCCACGTGAGACCCGCGTCCCACGACAGCTGGGCGCAGATCTGGCTCGTGCCGGAGTTGTTGTTCAGGCCGACGTCCGTCCGAACCTGGATCCCGCTCACGGCGGTCACGACCACGGGGATGCCGAGCCCGAAGTCCCAGAACCGGTGGCGGTCCTTGCCGGCGTCCGTGCAGCTGACCGTCGTGTTCGTGCCGGTGCCGGCGTCGGTCGCGACGCTGCCGTCGACGACGCAGGCATTGGCCGGGGTCGTCTCGTAGCCGTTGCCGTCGCCTCCGGTATCGGCCGCGTTCGAGCCGGCGGTGCAGGCCAGGAAGCCCGTCGGCGTCGAGCCGAGGGTGACCGTCGCCGAGGCCTGGTTGCTGTTCACGCTCGTCCAGTTCTGGAAGACGCTGCGCAGGACGTAGTACCAGGTCCCGCTCGTCGGCGGCGTGTCGGTCGCGGCGACCGTCGTTCGCGGGGCGATCGAGGCCACGACCGAATACGGCCCGCCGGACACCGCCGCGCGCTGGAGGTCGTAGCCGCTGGCGTACGTGTCGGCGGTCGCGGTCCACGTCAGCGACGCGTTCGCGCCGCCGGTCGCGGC
>DATNBW010000045.1:0-12657 GCA_035607275.1 Verrucomicrobiia bacterium
CAGCGCTGCCGGCGGGATCACCGCGAGCAGGAGGCCGGCCACCCCGAAGAAGCAGATCGCGGCAATCACGACGCCGGTCGCCAGCGAGTAGCCGATCCGGCCGCCGACGGCCTTCCAGCCGGGGTGCCCGATGTACACCGCGGGCGGGAACGGGCTGCCGAGGAACGATCCGACGACGGCGCCGATGCCGTCGGCGAGCAGGATGGCGCGAAGGTTGTAGTTGTCGCCGGCGGCCGACGCGCTTTCGACGTTGTTCATCCCCTCGGTGAAGTTGTAGACACCGAGCGGGATCGCCGTTGCGAGCAGGGGCGCGACGTCGCTGAGGCCGCTCAGGACCTCGGTTCCGGGGCGAGGCAGATGGATCCCGAACTGGGCGAACGAGTCGCCGACGGCCTTCGGGTCGAGGCCGTGCCAGCCGAACACGAAGTACGACAGCCAGCCGAGGATCGTGCCGACGACGATCGCGGCCAGCCCGCCCGGGATCCCGAACGGCAGCCGGACGCCGGCCGTCCACGACAGCAGGACGATCGCGAACGTGGCGAGGGCGATCCAGGCCGCATTCCACATCTGGAACGCCGCGCTCATCGAGATGAACGCGATCGAGATGCCGGCGAGGGTGCCGAGCATCGCCGCCCGCGGCGTGTAGCGCCGGATCGTCGGGCCGATGAACGCGCCGATCAGCACGACGATCCCGATGAAGAACGCCCAGGCGAGGCCGGCCTCCCAGGCCTTGAGAACGTCACCGGTCTTCCCGACGACCGGCAGCATGATCACGAACGTCACGAAGAAGTAGTGCGGGACGCTCGGGCCGTAGGGCATGGCCGCGACGTCGTCCCGGCCCTCCTTGCGGGCGAGACGGTACGCCAGGTAGGCGTAGTAGAGATTGCCGATCGGGAGGGCGATCCCGAGGGCCGGCAGGATCCGCCCGAAGACGATGTCGTTCGGGAGCTTGATGACGAACAGGACCAGGCCCGACAGCACGAGGACATTGAGCAGGACGTTGGTCCCGAGGCCGAAGAACGCGTTCCAGTCTCCGGGGACCCAGAGACGCGGCTTGTAGGTATCGGACTGCTGTTGCATGGATTCCTCCACTCCTCCGCGTTTCCCCCTCACACCGCCGCCGGGCCGTCAACCAACGGCGGCTCCCGCCGCGGCCGGCTGGGCGCCGGACACGGTCGACAGGGCCCGGAGGAAGCGCTCCGAGTCGCTGACCCAGCCGAAGATCCCGCCCTGCGCCTTGATCATCTCGAGGGCGACGCGCTGGAACTCGGGGAAGTAGGAGCCGACGCAGTCGGACAGGACGAGGGCGTCGTAGCCGCGGTCGTTCGCCTCGCGAACGCTCGTGTGGACGCAGACCTCCGTGGTCACGCCGCACACGACGAGCTGCCGGATTCCCTTCATCTTCAGGATCGCGTCGAGGTCGGTCGCGTAGAAGGCTCCCTTGCCGGGCTTGTCGATGATCGGCTCGCCGTCGATCGGGTAGACCTCCTCGACGATGTCGTGACCGAGCTCGCCGCGGACGAGGATCCGGCCCATCGGCCCGACATCCCCGATCGTGATCTTGCCGCGGCCGCGGACCTTCTTGGACGGCGGCAGGTCGGACAGGTCCGCGCGATGGCCCTCGCGGGTGTGGATCACGAAGATCCCGGCTGCTCGACAGGCCTTCAGGACGCGCTCGGCGGGCGGCAGCGCCTTCAGGAGCGGCGACGTGTCGTTGCCGAGGGCCTCCCCGAAGCCGCCGGGATAGACGAAGTCGCGCTGGAAATCGATCATCACCAGCGCGGTCGTCGCGGGATCGAAGTCGAAGCCGTAGGGTTCTGCCTCGACGGTCGTCATGATCAGCCTCCTTGTCAGTCGCGTCCGATGGGGGTGGGGATCAGGTCCGGCACGATCCGGGTCCCCGTCTGGCCCGCGATCGCTCGTTCCAGGGCCGCCGGCGTCGTGATCAGGACCTCCTTGCCGCCGTGGGCGAGGAAGTCGACCGCGGCCTCGATCTTCGGCCCCATGCTGCCCTTGGGAAACTCCCCGTCCGCGAGGTACTGGCTCGCCTCGGCGGCGGTGATCGAGGAGAGAAGGCGCTGGTCCGGCTGGCGGAAGTGCCACGCAACCTGCTCGACCCCGGTCGACAGGACGAGGAGCGGCACCCCGAGGCTCGCCGCCAGGAGAGCGGAGGCCCGGTCCTTGTCGATCACGGCCTCGACGCCCTCGTAGCCGCGCGCCGTCTCGACGACGGGGATCCCGCCGCCACCGACCGCGACGACGATGTGGCCGGCGTCGACGAGGGCCCGGATCTGGGCCGACTCGACGATCCGGAGCGGCTTCGGCGAGGGCACGACCCGCCGGTAGCCGCGGCCCGAGTCCTCGATCATCTGCCAGCCGTTGCGCTTCCGCTTCGTCGCCGCCTGGACGGCCGTGTAGAACGGGCCGATCGGCTTGGTGGGGTTCGCGAACGCCGGGTCGGCGGGATCGACGACGCTGTGGGTGAGGATGTACGCCACCCGGTCGCGGTGCCCGAGCGCCGCCAGCTCGTTGAGCAGGGCCATCGCGAGGATGTGGCCGATGCCGCCTTGCGAGTCGGCGGATGACATCTCGAGCGAGAGCTGCGGGACCGGCGCGGAATCGCCGACCAGCTCCGAGCGCAGGAGGATGAACCCCACCTGCGGGCCGTTGCCGTGAGTCAGGACGATCCCCCAGCCCCGGTCGACGAGGGTCGCGATGTGGCGGGCCATCTCGATCGCGTTGTCGTACTGCTCGGCGATCGTGCCCTGCTGGCCGTCGAGGATGAGCGCGTTGCCGCCGATCGCGACGACCGCCCGCTGCGCCGTCATGCCGCGGCCTCGATGCCGAACCCGCGGGCCAGCGCCCGGACCGCGAGCTCGAAGCAGGCCAGCGGCGCCCGGGCGATCCCCGCCCCGATCTGGCCGACCCCGGCATCGTGGTGGGCGATCCCGGTGTTGATGACCGGCGCGATGCCGGTCTCGACGACCTTCCGGGCGTCGATGCCGGTCGGCGTCCCGCTGAACCCGAGCGACGGCAGGCCGTAGGCCGAGTTCCGGGCGAGGGTGATCCGCTCCATCAACCGGGTGAAGGCGATCGCGTCGGCCGGCGTGCCGCCGACGAACCGGACGATTGCCGGCGCCGCGGCCATCGCGAACCCGCCGATCCCGAACGTCTCGGTGATCGCGCTGTCGCCCAGGTCGGGGTTCGCGTCATCGGGCCCGTAGCCCGGGAAGTAGAGCCCGTCCGGGACGCCGACCGGGGCCGTGAACCAGGCACTGCCGGTGCCGCTCAGGCGGATTCCGAAATCGACGCCGTTGCGCGACATCGCCGTGACGACCGTCGATCCCTCGATGCCGGCGGCCGCATCGAGCCCGGACTTGCAGGCGGCCATCGAGAAGTTCAGGAAGAAATGGTCGTTGGCCCGGAGGAAGGTGAGCACCTCGGCCGCGACCGACCGGGAGAGGGAGCCGGCAACCGTCGGCGCGATCGTCCGGGTGAGGAGCGACGTCGCGGCCACGTTGCGGTTGTGGCCCTCGTCGCCCATCTGGAGCGCCTGGGCCGTGATCGCCTTGAGATCGATCGGGCCGCCGGCGGTCAGGACGGTCGAGAGGGCCGGTCCGAGCTTCGTCACGAACCAGCGCAGACGCTCCAGGACGGACGCGTCGTAGGCCCCGAACCGGAGGACCTTGCCGAGGCCCTCGTTGAGCGTCGCGAACGCCTTGTTGCCGGCCGCCGCGTTCTCGACGACCGCGACCGGCATCGACGGCGACAGGACGCCGGCCATGGGACCGACCGCGCCGTGGTCGTGGCACGGGGCGAACACGATCCTGCCGCCGTCGAGCAGCCGCCGGGCTTCCTCCGGGGTGGATGCCCAGCCCTCGAACAGGACGGCGCCGATCGCCGCGCCCTGGACCGGGCCGCACATCGCCGGCCACTCGATCGGCGGACCGCTATGGAGCAGCATCCGTCCGCCGAGACCCTCGATCACCTCGCTCGCGAGGCGGACATCGACGAGCATCGGCTGCGCGGCCAGGATCCGCTCGACCGCCCGGGCGTTGGCCGCGGCGATCAGGCCGCCGACCGGGTCCGTCGGGTCGTCCTCGAGCGCGGCCAGCAGCAGCCCGACCCCGCGGTCCCCGGCGGCCGGCGGCCGCCAGTCGAGCGCGACGACGGGGGCGCCGGCGGCGCGGATCGGATCGGCGAACCCGGCCAGGCCGACGTTGATGGCCCGGACGCCATCGGCGATGAGCCCGGCGGTCGGTGCTGCCGTCATTCCGCGGCCCCGACAAGTGGCTCGCCGGCCGGGCCGCGTGAGGCCGCCAGGGCGATGGACGCCGCGAGCATCGCGGCCCTCGCGTTGCTCGACTCGAGCATGACCCCGGTCTGGGCGAGGATCCGCTCCTGGCGTTCGAGGCCCTGCGGATCGAGGTCCGTCCCGCAGACCGAGGCGACGACGAGCAGCCGGCGCCCGGCCGAGATCGCCAGCGCCATCGCATCGGCGATCGCCGGGGCGAGCGCCTCGGCCGGATCCGGATGCGAGCCGTGGCCGAGGACGACGTCGAGCAGGAGGATCCCGACCGCGGGCTCGGTCGCCGTCGCCACGATGTGCTCGTTGCGCAGCCTTGGATCGATCATCGGGTGGGGTCGCCCGACCGTGTACTCGTCGTCGCCGAGATCGAGGATTCGGTCGTGGCGGTCCGGACCGAGGACGGCGGCCAGGACGACCTTCGCCTCGCCGGCCAGTGAACCGCCCGAATAGAGCCCGCGGATCTCGCCCTGGCCCGCGGCGAGCCGGGAGGCGGCCTCCTCGGCCACCGCCAGCATGAGCGGGTCGCGGAGCCCGCCGACGAGATCGGTCGGGTCGTCCGTCATCGCTGCCCCGCCGGCCAGGCCGACCGCGAGACGAGCCGCGGATTCGAACGTCGGCGCGAAGATGGCCCCGACGGCTTCGACCGCTCCGGGATCGCCGCCCAGGAAGTTGACGACGACGGGCTTTGGCGAGGTCCGCACCGCGTCCAGGATCTTGAGCGCGACGCTGGCCGAGGGCGGCTTCGAGATCAGGACGATCACGCTCGTCGCCGGATCGGCCAGCAGGAGCCGTGTCGCGGCCAGCATCGTCGTCCCGCCGACCCGCTCGTCGAGGTCGCGACCGCCGGTCCCGAACGCCTGCGACACGCCGGAGCCGAAGCGGTGGATCAGCGACGTCACCTGCTGGAGCCCGGTGCCGGACGCCCCGACCAGCCCGATCGGGCCAGGACGGACCGCGTTCGCGAACCCGAGCGGGACGCCACCGACGATCGCCGTCCCGCAGTCCGGACCCATCACGAGCAAACCCTTCCGATCGGCCAGGGTCTTGAGCTGGATCTCGTCCTCGATCGGGACGTTGTCGCTGAACAGGAACACGTTGAGCCCGCGCTTCAGAGCCCGGAGCGACTCCGCGGTCGCGTAGGTCCCGGGCGTCGACACCAGCGCCAGGTTGGCGTCGGGCAGCTCGGCGAGGCCCTCGCCCAGCGTCTGGGCGGTCCGGACCTCGCGTGGACCGTCCGCATCGCCCGTCCCGGCGGCGAGGAGCGTCGCCGCGGTCGCGAGCGCGTGGTCGGCGGCGGGGCCCTCGGTGGCCGCCACCGCGACGACCAGGTCGTTCGGGCCCGGGCCGCCGGCGGCCGCCTCGGCCAGGCCGGCCTCGGCGAGGACCGCCAGGTTCGCGGGCGTGGCCATGACGAGGCCCGCCCGCTGGATTCCCGCGAGCTGCTCCAGCTGGGCGGCGATGCCCATGAGCTCGACGGAGTCTCGGTAGCTGTTGCGATGGATGGCGCCCTTGACGACGAGCGTCACGCGGCGACTCCCCGGCCCGCGGACCCGGCGAGCGCGAGGTCCAG
This sequence comes from Verrucomicrobiia bacterium, assembly GCA_035607275.1. Lineage (GTDB taxonomy): Bacteria > Chloroflexota > Limnocylindria > Limnocylindrales > CSP1-4 > CF-46. The sequence continues at coordinate 5,880 of DATNBW010000045.1, forward strand.
GGCGCCGAACAGGCCGACGAGCGTGTCGCCGCCCGAGGTCGCCCCGTACGCCATGGCCCGCGTGACCGGCCGCGCCAGGTCATCGACGCGGTCGACACGGTCGCGGCCCGCGAGCGCCACGAGCACGTCGTGGAGACGCTCCGAGTACGCACCCCGGGTCGCATGGTCGAGAGCGGCGGCGCCGACCGCCGTCGTGCGCGACGGCGCATGCATCGCGATCGCCGCGGCGAGCGCCGGCCGCGCCGGATGGTCGGTCGCCTCGAGCCCGGCCAGGAACCCGACGAGGTAGTCGTCGCCGGACGGCGTCAGCCCGATGCCGAGGCCGATCAGGTCGATCGTCGGATCGATCGCGGCGGCGACCTCGCCCGACCGGACGGCGTTCAGCTGCGCGTCGATCAGGGCAGCGGCGCGAGCCAGCCACGGGTCGTCGGGGGCGGCGTGCCCGGCCAGCATCGGCGCGAGGCCGGCGGACGGCGCGAGGCCGCCGGCCCGCGCGAGCTCGGCCGCCAGACAGCGCGCCTCGGCGATCCGGCGGCGGGCGTCAGCGATCCGACCGGGGTCGACCGCCGGCCCGAGCCGCGCCCCGGCCGGCAGGGTCGGGGACCAGCTCACTGCTTTCGACAGGTCGATCTCGACGGCGACCGCGGGGATCGCGAGGCCGTCGATCGACGGCAGGACGGCCATCCCGGGACGGATCCCCATGCTCCGAAGATCGCTTGGGCCGAGGACCAGGATCCCGTCCGGCACACCGCCGACATCGTCGATCGCCACCACCAGCAGGCCGTGCGGAGCGGGTCCATCGATGTACACCGCCGCCCGGTGGACGCTCCGAACGCGCCCGCGGAGCGTCGACCCGCCCACGGCGAGACCCGCTGTGAGGCGCGTCGCCGCCAGGACGGTGGCAAGGTTCGGCAGGGGTCGTGCGTCGGTGACGGGGGTCGGCACGGCGCCCATCGTATGGACGCTACGATGGGGCCGTCACGGGCAGAACCTCACAGTTCGATGGCCGTTTCGCTGTGAGGTTCCGACGTCGAGGAGGTGGGCGTGAGGTCGTTGATCGGAGTGGCCGCGCCGGGCGGGCGCCAACGCCGGGCCCTGACCGGCGTGCCGGTCTCGGACGTTCTCGAACTGCCGCCGCTCAGCCAGGCCCGGCTCGTTGCCGGGCACGCCGGCGTCGGTCGAGTGATCCGGTCGGTCAACGTCATGGAGGTCCCCGACATCCTCGACTGGGTCAAGCCGGACGAGCTCCTGCTGACCACGGCCTACCCGCTGCGCGAGGATCCGGCAGCGCTCGAGCAGCTCGTTCCGCATCTCGTGGCACATGGGCTGGCCGGCATGGCGATCAAGCCGACCCGCTACATCGGGTCGATCCCGGCGACGATGATCGAGGACGCCGAACGCCTCGGCTTCCCGCTGATCGAGCTGCCGCCGCCGGCGTCGTTCAACGAGATCATCGGGGCGATCCTCGGAGTCATCCTCGACGTCCAATCGGTCCGGCTCCAGCGGGCGGCCGAGATCCACGATCGTTTCACCAAGATCGTCCTGGGCGGCGGCGGCCTTCGCCCGATCGCCGAGGCGCTCGCCGAATCGATCGCGCTGCCGGTCGCGATCGTCGACGGCCAGGGGGCCGTGCTTGCCCACTCGTCGACCTTCGACGGCGATCTCATCACGGCGCTCGGGGCGACGCGGATCGAGCCGGTCCAGGGCGGCGAGCTCGCGGCCGTCCGCCTGGCGGACGGCCGCGATGCGCTGGTGCAGGCGATCCTCGTCGGCGCCGACCACCACGGGACGATCGTCGCGCTCGGGCGGGCAACGGATCTCGGCGATGACGAGATCGAGGCGCTCGACTACGCCGCGACCGTGGCCGCCCTCCGGCTCGTCCAGGCCCGGGCCGTGGCCGAGGCCGACCGTCGCTTCCAGGCGGTCTGCCTGGAGGAGCTCGTGACCGGCCACGTGACGGATCGCGAAGCGCTGATGGAGCGCTCCGCGGCGTTCGACTGGGATCTCGCGACCCCGCGGGCGGTCCTCGTCGCCGAGTTCCACGAGCTCGACGGCCGTCCGTTCGGGCAGTCGGCCGGGTCGTCGGACGAGCTCCTCGCACGTCACCGGCTGTACGAGGCCGCTCGCCTCACCCTCGGCCAGGGCGCGATCATCTGGGAACGGACGGCGGGGATCGCCGCCCTCGTGCCGGTCATGGGTCGCGGCCGGGATGCTGCCCGGGCCGCGGGGCTGGAGCTCGTGAGCGAGGGCACTCGACGGCTGCCGGGCAGCGTGGTCGACGTCGGAATCGGCCGGCCCGCACGCGATCCGCTCCGGCTGGACGAGAGCTTCCGCGAGGCGCGCGGCGCGATCGCGGTCGCCGGCTGGAGTCGCGGCCACGGCGCCGTGGCGCTGTTCGAAGAGCTCGACCTCGAACGGCTGCTCTTCAACACGCCGGAGGCCGAACGGCGGACGTTCGTCGAGACCGCGATCGGGCCGCTCGTGGCCTACGACGCGCAGCACGGGACGAACCTGGTCGAAACCCTGGAGGTCTACCTGGCGACGCGCAAGGTCGCCGTCGCCGCGCGGCGCCTGTTCGTCCACACGAACACGATGACCAACCGACTCGAGCGAATCGCGGAGATCCTCGGGCCCTTCGCCGATGATGCCGACCGCTGCCTGACGCTCGGCCTCGCCCTGCATCTGCGCCGCTCGGCGCGTCGCTGAGGCGGCCGCGCCGGCCGCCGGCGACCCGGTATCGCGCGAGACCGGGCCCGGCCCTCCCGGAGTCCTCCGAAATCGAACGCTCTGGAAAGCCACGTCCGTTTCCCGGGCGATCGTCCGAGATCGGCGTCCGAAATCGAACGACCAGTCCGGAAACGGGGGTGACTTCCGACGACGTCTGGTTTCGGACGATCGACGAGGCCGCGACGGCACGAGACCGCGACCGGATTCGACGCCGGGCATAGAATCAATGGTCTCCCGACCCGCCCACGAGCAGGGCAACCCAGCCGTCTCGGACGGGCCAACGCGCTCAGGAGGTATGCCATGACCGCGTTCCTGGTCGATCTGGAGAACAAGCCCGGCGCGATTGCCGCCATTGCCGAGGCGCTCGGGTCTCGCGGCGTCAACATCACCGGGATCAGCGGGGCGACCTGCGGCGACAGTGGTCGCGCGGTGCTCACGACCGCCGACGACGTCACGACCCGGACCGTCCTCCAGGACCTCAAGACGACGTTCAAGGAGTACGAGCTCACCGAGGCGAGCCTCGCCCACACGCCCGGCTCGCTCGGCAAGGTGGCCCGACGCCTCGCCGATGCCGGCGTCAACATCGAGGCGATGATGCCGACCGGGATGTCCGGCAACGAGGTCAACGTCGGCTTCGTGACCGACAATCCGATCAAGGCGCGGGAGATCCTCGCGACGGCGTCCGCCAATCGCTGACCACCGCACGGCCTGACGACCGAAGGGCGGAGCCTCGCGGCTCCGCCCTCCGCGGTATCCCGGCGCAGAACGCTCTCAGCGGCGGCTGGCCACCCGTGACGCGGCATTGGTGTCGAAGGCATGGAGCACGAGGCTGTGCCGGACGCCGATCGAATCGGCGACGACGACCGCCTCACCGTCGGTCACGACGTGGCGGCCCGTCTTGTCCCGGACCTCGAAGCGACCGCCACGGAGCTTGCGAATCCGGACGTCGGCGTGGGATCCCCGGTCGGCGACGATCCCGGTCACCGCCCGGCTGCCGGGTGGGCGGACGAGCGCGATCCCGAGGCGTGACCCGTGTCCGACGTTGGCGGTATGGACGACGTCGACGACCGCGACGACGTACCCCGTGGTTCGCCCGCGAAGGAGCGCGACCAGGCCGGCGATCAGCCCGACGAGCAGCAGCAGGCCGAGGCCGCCGAGAACCGGCACGAGCGAGGACCGGCACTCGAGGAGCGAGCTGCACGGCCGGACGGCGTCCGACAGGGGGGACGCCGCGCTCACCCCGATCGCGTTCGTCGCGAACGCCCGGCATTGGTACTCGACGCCGTTCGTGAGGCTCCCGAGGAGGACCGTCGTGTTGTCTGACGCCACGTCCTCCGCGGCCGGCCAGGATCCACCGCCGTCGGGCGAGCATTCGACGCGATAGGCCGACACGCCCTGCCCGGGCTGCGGCGTCAGGCCGATCCGGACGCCGCCGTTCAACGCCTCGACGGATGGCTTCGCCGGCGCCGCGGGCCGGCCCACCGGGGTGACGGATACGGCCGCCGGCGTCCAGTCGCCCTCCGAGGAGGGGCCGACGACGGCGACCTCACACTGATAGGGCGTCCCGTTCGTCAGGCCTTCGATGGTGGCGGAGGGCTCGACGGACACGCCCTCGGTCGACTCGATCCAGTCGCCCTCCCCGGCGCGGCAGCGGGCCCTGTAGTCGACGACGACTCCGGCGGCCGCGGCGGCCGGCGTCCAGGACAGATCGATCCGGCCGTCGCCCGCGGTCAGGCGGATGCCGGTCACGGGGATGGGCGTCGGGGCAGGCGTCGGCGACGGCGTGGGCTCGGCGGTGAACGTGCAGGTGGCGTCCTGGAGCGCGACCGCCACGGCATTGCCGGCCTCGTCGGCCGTCTCGAACACGACCTGCGGCCACGCGAACGTTGCGCCGCTGATGCACGCCGGCATGTCCTTGACGATCTGCAGCCGCACGAGTCCCGCGGCGAGCGTCGCGCGCTTCGTCGGGTCGAGCCCCATGCCGACCGGGAGCAGCGCGAACGGCGAGCGGCTGCCGAAGAGGCGATCGCGAGCCGGCTGGACCTGGCTGACGGGAACGCCGCTGACGTCGTGCTTGCCGTCGGTGAACAGGATCAGCGCCGGCCGGACGGCGTCCAGGGGAAGGTGCTTCGCCGCCTGCTCCATGGCCGCGACGTAGTTCGTGTCGATGCCGATCTTCCTGGTCAGGGCCGGGTTCAGGCCCTTGCGGTACGCGGCGGCGATCGATCGAAGGCAGTCGGCAAAATGGGCGACGGTCTCCGCGCTGTCGAGGAGCCTCAGGTCGGCGCAGCCGGGGTCGTCGGCCGCCCGGGTCGCGAACTGGACGATCGAGACCGTCGCATCCCCGGCGACGAGGTCCGCCGAGGTCTCGTCGACCCGGGCGGCGATCCGCTCGAGCGCAGCGCCGAACCGGTTGCGGGTCGTCGCGTCCTCGAGGATCGAGGCCGAGAAGTCGAAGACGAGGACGACGTCGGACCGATCCGGCGTGGTCTGGGCGGCGACGTTCGACGCGAGGCCGGCGCCCATGACGCCCAGCGCGACGACGATCGCCGCGACCGCGTTTGCGATGGGGCCGAGGCGTCGCATGGCAGACCCCTGTGCCTTCCTCCGGGCCGTTCCGGGCCCGGCTCCCGATCGGGCGAAGCCCCAGCCCCTGTCACCGATCGGGAATCGGATGTCCGGCTGAGGCTCCGCGCGCCGACGATGACTCGTGGGTGCCTTCCCTTCAATGGCCAACGAGAGTACTAGGTGCGGCCGCGCACCGTTTCGGACGGGCGCCCGGCGCGACAGGTCGGTAGATTGTCGTGGACATGACCAGCGATCCGCACGTGCTCCACCCGGACCACCTGCCGACCCCGTTCACGGCCGACGAGATCCGGGTCGGATGTCCACCCGGGCGAACGGTCCGCTCGCTCGTCGTGGAGACGGGCAGCGAGCCATACGTCCAGATCACCCGATTCGTGTCCGGAGATGCCGAGGGCGCGGAGCAGGAGTCCTGGACCGAGACGCCCGACGGCGTCCGGCTGACCGAGCCGAAGCGCCGGCGAACGGCCTGGCTCGGCTTCCAGGGTCATGCCTCGATGCCGGCCGCCACGACGGACATCGCCGAAGAGGCGATCGACATCCCCGCCGGCCGGTTCGACTGCCTCCGCTACACCCGCCGCGAGGGCGACACCGTCAACACGTTCTGGTTTGCCCGCTCGGCGCCGGGCATGCCGCTCAAGTTCGAGGAGCGCGAGGCCGGCGAGCTCGTCTACTCGTCGACCGCCCTCGAGAACATCCCGGGCTGACACTGCGAAGCCCCGGCCCATCGGGCCGGGGCTTCGTCTTGTTCGGAGTGCTGCAGGTCAGCTCGGCGCGCCGTTGCCGATCGCCGGGGAGGCCTCGCAGTGGCCGACGTAGTTGAGACCGCCGCCGCCGTCGCAGGTGTCGTAGCCCTTGGCGCCGTCGATCCGGTCATTTCCCGACCCGGTGACGATCACGTCGTCGCCGGCGCCGGTCGAGACGAGGTTGTCGCCGTCGCCCGCACTGACCGTGTCGTTGCCGATGCCGCCGAGGATGATGTCGTTGCCGGAGCCGGCCGACATCGTGTTGTCGCCGGAGCCGCCGTCGATCGTGTTCGCCCCGTCGCCGCCGTTGATCCAGTCGTTGCCGGCGCCGCCGTTGATGATGTTGTCGCCGGCACCCGTGCAGATCGTGTCGTCGCCGCCGCGGCCGTCGACCCGGACACCGGGCTCGAGGGCGACGATGACGTCGGGGCCCTGGGTGCCGCGAATCGCGGTCTCGCCGGGCTGGCCGACGATCGTCGGCGCGAGGCCGTTGCAAACCGGGGTGACCGCGGATACGACGGTCGGGAACGCGGCCGCCACGAGCAGGGCGACGCCGGCGAGGGCTGATCGCCAGCTGCGGCGCACGGAGGTGGAGCGGAGTCGAGTCACGCGAAGTACCTCTCATCAGCGGCGCGCCATCGCTGCGGCGCGCGGACGGACGGCGGTGACGGCTGCCCCCCGGGACGAGTCGGAACCGGCCGGACTCAGGTGATCGAGCCGAC
>DATNBW010000100.1:0-5843 GCA_035607275.1 Verrucomicrobiia bacterium
GTGGATCGACCCACGCGGCAGCTCGACGTGCCCGATCGCCTCCCGGCGGTCGGCTTGTTCGGCGGCGCGGTCGCCCTGGCCGGGCTCGCGGTCGCCGGCCTGACCGGAGTCGTATCGGGGCCCGTCGCGCAGCTCGTCGTCGCCGTCGGCGTCGCCGGCGCCCTGGCCGTCGTCCTCGGCTGCGGCATCGTCCTGGTGCGCCGACTGCGCGGCTCGACCGTGGACCTCGAGCGGCGCACACGTGAGGCCGAGGAGGTCGGGTCGCGCCTGCAGGTGCTCGTCGAACACGTCCCCGCCGCCGTCTACATCGACATGGCCGATCCCGACGTGTCCGACGGGGGTCGCCTCGCCTACATGAGCCCGCAGATCGTCGGCATCCTGGGCTACCGGCCCGACGAGCTCGTCGACGATCCGGAGCTCTGGCCGAGCCGGATCCACCCGGACGACCGGGCCGCCGCGGTCGCCGCGTACGAGGCGCACTGGCGGACCGGCGAGCCCCTCCGCGCGGAGTACCGGATGCTCGCCCGCGACGGCTCCGAGGTCTGGGTCCGCGACGAGGCCTACGCGATGTCGGACGACACCCAGAGCGGACGGCAGATGTCGCAGGGGCTGCTCGTCGACACGACCGACCGGAAGCGGCTCGAATCGAAGCTCATCCACGACGCCTTGCACGATCCCCTGACCGGGCTGGCCAACCGGGTGCTCCTGCGCGATCACCTCGAGCGGGCGCTGGCCCGTCAGGGCCGGAACCGCGGCACGGTCGCCCTGCTGTTCGTCGACCTCGACGACTTCAAACGGGTCAACGACTCCTACGGGCACGTGGCCGGCGACCAGATCCTCGTGCAGATCGCGACCCGGCTGACGAGCGCGGTCCGGGCGGACGACGTCGTCGGGCGCCAGAGCGGCGACGAGTTCGCGGTGCTCCTCGGCCAGGTTCGAAGCGAGGACGAGGCAACCGCGTCGGCCGAGCGGATTCTGGGCGAGCTGCGCCGGCCGATCCAGCTCGGCGCGCGCTCGATCGTCGTCGGCGGCTCGATCGGGATTGCGCTGACGTCCGAGCGGGGCGCGACCGCCGAAGAGCTCCTCACCCAGGCGGACGCGGCGATGTACGCCGCGAAGGCGAGCGGCAAGGGCCGATATGCGGTCTACGACACGCGGATGCCGACCCGGACGTGGAGCGAGCTCGAGGCGGCCGGCTGACGCAGGGCCAGCAGGCGGGCGTTCCAGGTCGGACCCTGCCGGCGCCGAGTCGTCCCGGCGGCCGGCAGGTGCGTCGCCCGGCTAGAGGCCGAGCGACCCCGTGTACACGTCGATGATCCCGTCCGCCACGTAGGTCCCGACGACGTTTCCGCCGCCGTGGAGCGTCGCATAGGCGCCGGTTCCCGAGAGCACCGCCCAGCCGCCCTGGTCGCCCGGCGAGCCGAAGACCGTGGCCGCGTTCACGACGATCGTGAAGGACCCGGAGCCGTCGCTGCACACGAGCGTCTTCGTCAGGTGGAACGAGCCCGCGACCGGCCCACCGCCGAACTTGTGGAAGTCGGTCGTGGCCGTGCCCGACGGACAGACGACACCGCCGGTCGCGGTGAACGTCTCCGTCGCGAAGGAGTTGAGCGTGATCGTGGTCGAGCCCGACGCCGCGAGCGTCGTCGGGGCGACGATCGCGAGAAGGATGACGGCCGCGGCGACGGCTCGAATCCGGTGCAAGAGCATGAACCCACCTCTTCTTCCACGCGTGCTGCGTGCGATCGGACCCCGGACTGGCGATCCTGCCACGCCTCCGTCAGCGTGGCGTCTGCTCCTCACGTGCCGAAGGCCTCGATCGGAAGACGGAGAACGCGGTTCGCCGCGCCGTCGATGACCCACAGGGAGCCGGCCGCGACGACGACGTCGCCGCCACCGGAAAAGCCTGAGCCGGGGGCGACGACGCGGTCCACCGTGTGGCTGACGGGGTCGAGGCGGACGAGCTGACCGCCGATCGGGGAGACCCACGGACGATCGGCGATCATCGCGAACGTATAGCCGCGGCCGCGCAGGTCGATCGTGGCGACGACCCTGTTCGTGGCCGGGTCGATCTGGGCGACGAAGTTGCTGCCGTCGCAGCTCGTGATCCAGACCGCCGTCGTCCCCACGGCGAGTCCGCCACAGGGACTGGCCGGCGGCCCGACGTCGATCGTCGCCTGGATCGTGTTCGTCGCCTCGCTGATCCGGGCCACCGTGCTGTTGTTCGGGGTGCCCACCCAGATGCTGCCGAGGCCCTCCGCGAGCCAGTTCGGTCCGGACGGCCCGACCGGTCCGAGGGAGATCCGGCCCGTGACCGTGTTGGTCGCCGGATCGATCTTCTCCACGCTGCCGCCGCGGGTGTTGGCGATCCAGACCGCCCCGCTGCTGGTGACGAGCACGCCCTTCGACTGACCCGCGGTGCTGATCGACGTGATCGACCGGAGCGTCCGCGGGTCGAACCGAAGCAGGAGGCTCGGATCCCAGTCGGTGACCCACAACCCGGAACGATTCCCGGCGAGCGACTGGAACTGGTCGGCCGACGGGGTCATCTGGACGGTCGCGGCGACCGCGTTGGTCGCCGGATCGATCCGCACGAGCTCGCCGGTCGCGGTGAACAGCCAGATGGAGGCGCCGTCCGTCGCGATCGTGATCGGCCCGGTCACCGGGATCCTGGCGGTCGGCTCGACGACGATCGCCGACGGGAACGGGGCGGCGCTCGCCGTGGGGCTCGGGATCGGCGGAGACGGCGAGGGGGACGCGGGAGACGGGGTCGGCGACGGCTGGCCGACGATCCCCGAGTCGCGCCGCGGGAGCAGGCCGGCCCCGACCGCGAGCACGACCGCCAGCGCGACCCCGACGAGCGCGAGTCCGCCGATCCGGTTGCTCGGTGCACCTCGTGACCGCCCGAGCCGGAGGCCGTGCCACGGGTACACCGGCAGCTGCCGGGCCACCATCGTCCTGGCGAAGGCCTCCTCGAGCAGCCGCTCGGGCGCGCGGTGCGGCGCCACCTCGGCCATCCAGTGCTCGAGGATCGGAGCGACGTCGCGGTTCGGGCGATGGCCGGCCATGGGATCCCTCGGTCCGTTGCCGTTCATGCCGACGTCCGGTCCGAGGCCGGGAGCGACGAGCGATCGTCTGCGTCGAGCGAGGCGCGCAGGGCCGCGGAGCCGTAGCGGATCCGCGACTTGACGGTGCCGATCGGGATCCCGAGGGTGTCGGCGATCTCGCCGTGCGACAGGTCGAAGTGATGCTGGAGGACGAGGACCGTGCGCTGGTCGAACGGCAGCCGGCGGAACGCGCGATCGACCCGCTCGTGCTCGACGTACGCGCCGGCCGGATCGGCGGTCTGGCGCTCCTCGAGCCGGATCAGCGAGACCTCGGCCCGGCGGCGGACGCGGCGCGCCTCGTCGAAACAGGCGTTCACGGTCAGCCGCCGCAGCCAGGCATCGAATTTCTCCGGATCCCGCAGTCGGGGGAGCTCGCGCCATGCCCGCACGATCGCCTCCTGGGCCGCGTCCTCGGCCCGATCGGTGTCCCGGAGGATCAGGCAGGCCAGGGCGTACAGCCGGTTGGTGGCGAGGCCGATGAGCGTGGCGAACGCGTCGTGGTCACCGTGCATTGCCCGGGTGACCACCGCCGCGCTCTCCGACCCCATGCCCGTCCTCCTGTCGGCGACCCGCTCGAGGCCCATGTGATGGAGCCTCGAGACGGGTCGCCGCGCCCGCGATTGGGTGCTGAGCTCAGCCGCCCAGCGCGACGCCGCGCGGCTGCCATGCCGGGACCGCGTGAAGGCCGGGCGTGGAGATGGAGTGTGCGCCTGTTCCGTCCACGTTCATCACGGTGACCTGGCGGTCGGCGATGCCGAGGTTGGTCAGGTCGCGCAGGAAGACGATCTTCCGTCCATCCGGCGACCACGACGAGCCCCAGTCATCACCGGTCGGGCACGGACTCGGATCCGATGCGGTGCAGCCGGTCAGCTGGCGGGCGCCGGACCCGTCGGGGTTGATGGTCCAGATGCCTTCGCTGCCGAAGTAGCCGTTCGTGAAGACAATCTTCGTCCCGTCCGGGCTCCAGTCGGCCACCTGGTCTTTCGGTGCCGGCCCGGTCGTGATCGGGTGGCCTTGCGAGCCGTCGGCGTTCGCGACGTAGATCTGCTCGTTCACGGGATTGTCGTCGGCATCGAAGCCGTCGCCGTGGATGTACAGGATCCTGTGGCCGTCCGGTGACCAGACTGGGTAGCTGCTGAAACAGTCGGGCAGCGCGGCCGGGCAGGACGTCAGCTGCACGAGGCCCTCACCGCTCGCTGCGTCGACGACGAACACCTGGTCGTTGGCAGGCTCGCCGATCCAGCCGTTGAACGCGATCTTCGAGCCATCCGGTGAGACGTCCGGGAAGATCGCGAAGCCGCCGAAGTGGGTCAGCTGGGTCGGCTTGCCGCCGTTCTGCTTGATTGCCCACAACTCGAAGGCGCCACTCACGTTGCTGCAGTAGACGATCTGACGGCCGTCTGGCGAGTAGTCCGGGCAGAGGTGGAAGCCGGCGCCGCTGGTGACCGCCTTCAGATCCGACCCATCGGGCATGACCGTGTCGATGTTGAAGCTCCCGTTCGCCCGGGTCCCGAAGGCGATCCGCCCGTTGGCGACCCCCGGGTCCGCAGCCGACGCCGGCGCCAAGGCGACCCCGGTCAAGGCGATGACGGCGACAACCGCCGCTGGCCAGATCCTGTGAGACATCGATCCCCACCTCCACGTGCGCGGCGGTCGCCGCGAGCATCAGGCGTTGGCCTGACACCCCTTGACGCCCGCCGGTGGCGGATTGGATCTAACTTCGCGTCCGCTCCCGGAAGTCGTCCGAAAGCGAACGCTCTGGACATCGACTCCCGTTTCGTCCCCGAGCGTCCGAGATCGGCGTCCGAGATCGGATGAGGCCCCCGGAAACGCGAGTGATTTCCGACGGCGTACGGTTTCGGACGATCGAGGAGGAGGGGTCGCCTGACGGCCGTAGCGGCCGCGGCCGCGCGCCGGCCCGTGCCGCCCGAGATCAGCTCGCCGGCAGGGCGGCCTTGAGGGCGGCGATCGCGGCCGTCAGCTGCTGACCGGTCGCGTTGTTGAGCTTGGCGGCGAACGAGTCGACCTTCGCGCTCAGGTTGTCGAGCGCCGTCCTGGCGGCCGACATGTCGCCGGACTGGAGCGCCGTCCGGACTCCGGCCGTCAGCTGCTTGAGCGAGCTGGCGTCGTCGGCGGTCAGTCCCGACGAGGTCTGGTTGGCCGTGATCGCCGCGTCGACCTGGTCGAGGGCGGCCAGGGCCACGCTCGCGGCGGCGCTCGCGAGGGCCGAGGCGTTGACGCTCGGCAGCGAGGAGGCGATCGGGAGGGGCGTCGCGGCGGGACCGCATGCAGCGATCCCGATCGCCAGGGTCGCGCCGGCGGCGACCGTGGCCAGCCGGCCGAATCGATTGGGGGTGGACCGGCCCTCGCGCCGGTCCTCATCGAGCTCGATGGTCGCGTGGCGAGGAGCGACCGTGCCATGGGTCTTCATGGGCCGACCGTACGACCCAGCGCGGGAAGGGCACGCTCCCGGGAGGCGCCTGAGCATCGAATCCGGCTCGCAACTTGTCGCGCGCCCGGCACGTCGCCTTGACACGTTCAGCGCGTTCGCGATCGGGCGTTCAGCCGCTTGCGTCCTTGGGCTGATCCTTGGCCAGGATCCGGAACCCGCGGACCACGTTGTCGCCGAACTGCGTCCAGAACACCCGGTACCGATCGATGAACAGCAGCGCCCCCAACAGGTAGCCCGGGATCAGCAGGCGCGGGTCGACCGAGGATGCCTGGCCGGTCGCCGCC
>DATNBW010000105.1:0-7027 GCA_035607275.1 Verrucomicrobiia bacterium
CCAGGATCGCGACGAGTGCCAGCGCGGCGACGCCGACCGCGCTCCGCAGGCCTGGCAGCCGGATCGACCGAACGAGCAGCCACAGGCCGATCGAGGCCGGATGGAGCTTGGTGATCGCGGCGACGGTGGCGGCGATGCCGGCCGTGGCCTGATCGGCGCTCGACGCCGCCGGCAGGACGCCGATCAGCACGAGCCCGAAGAGCAGCGGGAAGAACACGTCGAGGTTACCGAACAGGATCCCGATCGCGAACGGAAACATCAACGGAGCCAGGGCCACGCAGACGCGGCCGACGGTCGGGGGCGCCACCCCCGCGACCGGCACGCGCAGCGCGAGCCCGCGCGCGACCAGCCCGAGACCGGCCACCGCGGCGGCCGACCAGACGACGAACATCACCGGCGACGGGATCGCGGCGAACAGGGCCATGACCTGGGCGACGACCGGCGGATACGAGTAGAACAGCGTCTCGGCGACGGGCGCCGTGCCCGCGAGCATCGCCGGGTCGTAGGGCGAGCGGCCGGCCGCGACGTCGCGCCCGGCGCGCAGGAGCAGCTCGAGATCGAACCCCGCCGTCGGCGGATGGGTGCCGTAGAGCTGGATCGCGAGCCAGACCAGCCCGACCCAGCCGAGGACGCCGGCCAGGGCGACGGTGCCGGCCGTTCGCGGGCTCACGTGGACGTCGGCCGGTCGGGCTCGTCGGTTGTCAGCGCCGGGCCAGGCGCCCGCAGCCCCGCCACGAGGGTCATGAGCTGGTACACGAGCAGGCGCGGGCTCGCCAGCACCGAGAACGCGACCGCCGTCGCCCAGCCCCAGCGCGTCGGCGCGAGCCGGAGAGCGGCCAGCGCGCCGACGACCAGCAGAACGCCCCACACGACCGGGGAGAGCCCGTACGGCGAGATGTTCGTGACCTCACCGACCTGGCCGAGGTTGAGGACGCCCGGATAGGCGAGCGTGCCGGCGGGCTCGAGAAGGAGCTGGGCGACGCCGAGGAGCGCCAGCCCGATGGCGAACCGGACCAGCGAGCCCCAGTCGCGCCGCCCGACCCACCAGATCGCGACGAGCGCCGGGAACACCTTGAGGTTCGTCGCGAGGGCGATCGACCAGGGACTGCCGATCGCGATGAGGAGCGTGACCGGCACCTGGGCCTGCCCGATCGTGAGGCTCCAGATGATCGGCAGGGCGAGCATCCCGAACACGAGCCAGCCCCGCCGCCCGGGCCGCAGGACGATGACCGTGGCCGCGAACGACGCGATGACGAGCAGCTCCCAGATCGCGGCCGCGACCTCGAACGGGAGGGTCGCGAGGGGCCGGAACAGGATCGCCAGGAGCGGCGGATAGCGGTAGAACTCCGCGTCGTTGGTCGATGCCGCCTGGGCGTAGAGCGGCAATCCGTGGTTCAGCCGCGTGGCCGCGTCGTAGTAGGCGTGGATGTCGACGAGCGGGTCGCTCGAGAGGTGGAGGATCAGCGTGTTGACGCCGAGGAGGGCCCCGACGGCCGCGGCAGCGAACGCGACGAGGTACAGGCGCCGCTCGCGCCGAGCCCGGATCGAGGTCGACATCGCCGCCATCGTAGAGGCCGGAGGAGGCCCCGTCTCGTGCTCGGCGGGCGGCTCGGGCTAGTCGATTCGTACCGGTCCCGTGGCCGGAGGGCGGTGCTACGCTGCACCGGCCGTGCGAACCCCGATTGCCCTCTATCTGCTCGCCCTGATCGCGCGACTGGTGGTCATCGGCCACTTCCCGGACCCGGCGTACCCCGATTCCTACTACTACGTCGACGTCGCCCGGAGCCTTGCCGCCGGCCACGGGTTCAGCGTCGACTTCGTCTGGATCTTCGCCGAGGTCGGGGGCAGGATCCCCGCCGTCCCGGTCCTGCCGATCCCGTCCAACGCCCACTGGATGCCGCTCGCCTCGCTCGTCCAGGTGCCGTTCATCTGGGTGCTCGGCCCGACCGCGATCGCCTCGGCGCTGCCGTTCGCGTTCATCGGCGCCCTCGCCGCGCCGCTGACCTGGGCGATCGCCCGCGACGCGGGCACGAGCCGGCTGGTGGCCGTCGGCGCGGGCGTGCTCGTCGCGCTGCCGTTGATGCTCCTCGTCTTCATGGTCCAGCCGGACAACTTCTCGCTGTACCAGCCCCTCGTCGCGGGCGCGCTGTGGCTCGGTGCCCGCGGACTGCGCGGCGACGCCCGGTCGTTTGCCCTCGCCGGGCTGCTCGTCGGCCTCGCGACGCTGTCACGCAATGACGGGGTCTTCGTCGGGGCGACGCTCGGGCTCGCGTTCATCTGGGACCGCTGGCGCGCGTGGCGGTCCGGTGGCTCGCGCCGGCCGGCGATCCCCCTCTGGTCGGCAGTCGCCTGCGCCGGGCTGTTCGTCGCCGTCATGGCCCCGTGGATCGCCCGCCAGCTCGCGGTCTTCGGCTCGATCTCGCCATCGACCGCGTCGGGCAAGGTGCTCTTCATCCGGACGATCGAGGAGTGGAACTCGATCACGACCCCGGCCAATCTCGACTGGCTGCTCGGCCAGGGCCTCGGGCCGTTGATCGCCAGCCGGATCGGCGGGCTGATCGCGGCCGTCAGCATCTTCTCGACACTGGCCTGCGCCGTCGTGCTGGTCGCTCCGCTCGTCGTCGGCGCGTGGTCGCGCCGGCGCTCGGTCTGGTTCGGGCCCTTCTTCCTCTACGCGGGGATCCTGTTCACGTTCTCGGCCCTCGTCTCGGCCGTCCATGTCCCGGGCGGCACGTTCATCCACTCGGCCGTCGCCCTCGTCCCCCACACGTTCATCCTCATCCTCGAGGGGATCGCGGTCGCGGTCGCGTGGGTGGCGGCGCGCCGCCGGGCGTGGAACCGCGAGACCGCGACCCGCGTGTTCGTCGGCGCGACCGTCGCGTCCGGCGCGGTCCTGGCGGTCGTCGTGTCACTCGCGGTCCACAGCGGGTGGGCGCAGAAGCGGGCCGACCGGACGCATCTCGCCGATGCGCTCGCGCTCGTGGCGGACCCGGGCGCGCGGGTGATGTCGATCGACGCGTCGGGGATCGAGTACGCCAGCGGACACGGCGGCGTCGTCAGCCCGGACGACCCGATCGACACGATCCGCGACGTCGCGACGGCCTACCGGATCGAATGGCTGATCCTCGAGCGCGACAGCATCGTCCGGGCCCTGGCGCCGGTCCTCACCGGCCAGTCGCGGCCGGCGTGGATCGGGGCGCCGGTCTTCACGATCCCCGCGGCCGACGGTGCGGCGCCGCGCGCCGTCCTCTATCCGATCTGCCTGAGCCTCGCGGACGCGCGCTGCACGGTCGTGGCGACCGCGCCCGGGGCCGCCGGGGCGCTCGCCCACGCGGGCGCCGGTCCGCGAGCGGAGGCCCGGCCCTGAGCCGTCGCGAGGCCGTCGCCTCGGCCGTCGTCGTGTTCCTCGCCGCGCTGGCGGTCCGCTGGTACGCGGCGAGCCTCGTCGTCTTCCCGAAGCCCGAGGACACCGCGTATTACGTCGACGCCGCGCGCAATCTGCTCAACGGGCGGGGCCTCGTGAGCGACGCGCTCTGGAGCTACCAGACGCTGCCGCTCACCGTGCCCCGTGCGGCCTTCGAGGTCTGGCTGCCCCTGCCGACGTTCGCAGCCGCCCTGCCGATGGCGATCCTCGGCGCGACGTTCGCGGCGGCCCAGGTCAGCTCGGTCCTGATCGGGGCGCTCGTCCCGGTCCTCGCCTGGCGCCTGGCGGCCGACGTGGCCGAGGAGCGCCGGCTGCCGATCGGCCGGGCGCGGACGCTGGCGGTCGGGACGGGGCTGACGGCCGCGGTGTCCCTGCCCCTGATCCTCCACTCGACCCTGCCGGACTCGACGATGCCGTTCGCGGCATTGACCCTCGCGACGGGCCTGCTCATCACCCGGATCCGGAGGGCCTACGAGGACCGCGGTGCGCGACACGCCCGGCCACTGGGCTGGCTCGTCGTTCTCGGCGTCGTCCTCGGCCTGGCCGCCTTGACCCGCAACGAGGCCGCCTGGCTGGCGCTCGCCTGGGTCGTCTTCGCGTGGCAGCTCCCGATCCCGCGACGCGAGCGGGTCGGCGCGATCGCGCTTCCGGCGATCATCGCCCTCGCGATCTTCGGCCCGTGGATGATCCGCGACTGGCTCGCGTTCGGCAGCCCGCTGCCCGGGCAGGCCCTGACGAACGCCCTGTCGATCGACGGGACCGACATCTTCGCCTGGAGCGACCCGCCGACCCTGAGCCGCTATCTCGCGGTGGGCCCCGCCCGACTCCTCGAGATGCGGGTCATCGGCATCGAGCACAACCTGTTCGAGGTCCTCCTCCTGCCGGGTGCGCCGCTCTCGGTCATCGGCCTCGTCGGGCTGCCGTGGCTGCTCCGGACGCGGGCCCTCCAGCCGCTCCTGCTCGTGTCGGGCGTGATCTTCCTCGTGACGAGCCTCCTCTTCCCGGTCTCGACGACCTGGGGCACGTTCCTGCACGCCGCGGGCGCCGTCCACGTCCTGCTGATGATCTCGGCCCTGCTCGCGCTCGATCGGCTGATCGTCGCGGTCGGCCGGCGCCGCGGCTGGACCCGTCCGGTGGCCTGGCTCGCGCCGGCCCTGACCGTGTCGGGCGCGCTCCTCTTCTCGGCGGTCCTCCTGCCGAGCTTCGGCGGTGGATCGGTCTCGAGCGAGCGGAGGTTCGTGGACGTCGATCAGCGGCTGGACCGGATCGGGCTCACTCCGGACCCGGGCCGGCCGCTGATCACGGACGCCCCGATCTGGCTGCCGTACACGCACGGCGGGACGGCGCTCGCGCTCCCGTTCGAGTCGCCGACGAGCGTCCTCGACCTGGCCCATCGGTTCGGCGCCCCGGCCGTCGTCCTGCTCAGCGCCGACAACCCCTTCCGGGCGGCCCTGGCGGCCGGCACCGATCCGGCGGCGCACTGTTTCGAGGACGTGACGCCGCCGGCCACGCCGGCGCTCGGCGGCGAGGACGCCGACACGCTGCGTGTGTACCGCGTCGTCTGCCCATGACCGGCCCGTATACTCCGGGGCGAATGGACGCGGCCCGGTCCAGCGACGACATCCGAACCGTCCGCGACGCGCGGATCGACGGTCTCCGCGCGGAAGCGTCGGAGGCGGTCGGTTACAGCGCGAACACGCTCCGGACCGTGAGCCAGCGGTATCGGACCGCCTACGCCGAAGAGTTCGCCCGCTGGCAAGCGCTCCGCGACGAGCTCGACGAGATCGAGCGCGGCAGGCCGGAGTCCCACGGGGCACGGGACGGCTACGAGGATCGCGGCCCGGACGAGGCAGCCGCGGCCGCGGCGGAGGCCGGCGCCGAGGATTCCCGCGTCCGGACCCTGCGCGGCGACGTCGAGGCCGTGGGGCGCGAGCTCGGCCACCAGCAGACCGAGCTCGCCAAGCTCGAGATCGCGATGCGCAACCTTGAATCGACGTGGCTGTTCCTCGAGCGTGGCGATGTCAGCCTCGTCAGTGACAACGACGGTCTCCCGACCGACGTCCAGATGCGGATCGTCGAGGCCCAGGAGTCCGAGCGCTCGCGGCTCGCCCAGGAGGTCCACGACGGCCCCGCCCAGACCCTCTCGAACGCGATCTTCCAGGTCGAGTACATCGAGCGCGTGATCGAGACGGACCTCCGGGCGGCGCGCACAGAGCTCCGCTTCCTGCGCGACCTGCTCCGGCGCGAGCTCGGCTCGGTGCGAACGTTCATCAGCCAGCTCCGGCCGCCGGTCCTCGACGAGCTCGGCCTCGACGGCGCGATCTCGGACGCGATCGGCCGGGCGACCGCGCTCACGGGACTCGCGATCAGCGCGGAGCTGACGGCCCCGCCCGACCGCCTGAGCGGCACCCAGCAGACGGTCGTCCTGCGCGTCCTGCAGGAAGCGCTGCAGAATGTGCGCAAGCACGGCGCGGCCTCGGCCGTCACGGTCGCCAGCGCGATCGACGGTGGCGACTGGGTGCTGACCGTCCGTGACGATGGCCGCGGGTTCGATGTGGGAGCGGTCGCCGCCCGTGGGCGGCGCAACTTCGGCCTGCAATTCATGCGTGAGCGCGCGGAACTGATCAGTGCCTCCTTCGAGGTGCATTCACGGCCGGACGGGGGCACCCTTGTCAGGCTGGCGATCCCGGTGGGAGCAGAGGAGACCAGCTCATGAGCTATGCGGGACAGGAACGTCGACGGGGCGGCCCCGACCGGCGGGCCGACGGGGAGCAGACCCGGATCCTGATCGTCGACAACCATGCCCTCTTCCGGGTCGGGATCGGGAACATCCTCGAGCGCGAGCCGGACTTCGAGGTCGTCGGCGAGGCGGACGACAGCCGGACCGCGATCGATCGCGCCCTCGAGACCTCGCCGAACATCATCCTCATGGACCTGTCCCTGCCGGCCCCCGGCGGGATCGAGACGACCCAGCGGATCAAGCGCGAGCTGCCCTCGACCGGGATCATCGTCCTGGCCGCGTCCGAGGACGAGGACGCGCTGTTCGATGCGATCAAGGCCGGCGCCGCGGCGTTCATCCTCAAGGATGTCGGCCCGGACGATCTCGTCACGATCATCCGCCGCGTCGTGAACGGCGAGTACCTGATCAACGACAAGGTCTTCTCGAAGCCGGCCGTCGCGTCGCGGGTCCTCAAGGAGTTCCGCGAGCTCGCGGTCTACGGCCAGGAGGCCGCCCCGATCTTCGCCCCGCTCTCACCGCGCGAGGTCGAGATCCTCGACAACATCGCCCAGGGGATGACCAACAAGCAGGTCGCCTACGCCCTGTCGATCAGCGAGCAGACCGTCAAGAACCACATGAGCTCGATCCTGCGCAAGCTGTCCGTGAACGACCGGACCCAGGCCGTCGTGTACGCGATGCGACAGGGCTGGATCCGGATGCCTGAGGATTGAACAGGACGTCCCAGGAATCCACCGGCGCCGCCACGCCCGAATCCATGGCGGGCCTCGCGACGAGGCTGCGCGCCGAGCAGGCCTCGCTGGACGGCGAAGTCGGCGAGGTCGAGCTGCTCCTGCAGCAGGCCCGCGGCGAGGCGCAGCGACATG
>DATNBW010000175.1:0-18966 GCA_035607275.1 Verrucomicrobiia bacterium
CCCCGCCCCGCCCTCCTTCTTGCGCGTAGGCGAGCGTCGCCTACGGGTCGGGCACGCGTCCCGCGCGGGCGCGATCGTCGCGCATGAAGGCGGGAGAATCCTCGGCTCGGTAGGCGAGGCTCGCCTGACCGCAGGAGATCCGCTTTGGACCCGGGCGGCGCGTCAGACCCGGAGGCGCCCCACGCTCGTCCGGCCCCGGACGTGCGGAACGCCCGGAGGAGGGGGCTCCGGGCGTCCGCGGGATCGGGGGTGAAGGCGCCCCGTCACAAGCGCCTCCACTGTGAAGTGTTCGATTCGGCGCGACGGCAAGCCGTCGAGCGTGCCCCGAATCCTAGGCGGCGGACCCAGCCGGGAATCTCTCGGCGAGGCTTCGGGACATTGCATCCGCATAACGACCCTGCAAACGCCGTGCGTGAAACCGGGGGTCGGCGGCGTGCCGGGATCGTCGTCCAGGGTGGGTCCGGCCAGGGGCCGCCGACGCGCCCAGGGCGATCCGGATCGGAAGGCGGGCTCCCGGACCCCCAGTGGTCGGAAGCCCGCGCCACCAGTGTCACGGGCACGTACTGTCGGGCGCGTCACATGTTCGGCTCGAGAGGTTGCAGCGGCCTCTTGCGGGTGTTGCAGCCAGCCACCGTCCGGGACGTGCGGCCCTTCGCCGCCCGGAACCATGAGCTCGGAGCCGCTCGGAGCCGACCGTCAGCCCATCGCGTCGGCGGCGAGGATCTCGAGGACGGCGTCGCGGAGGTCCCGTGCCGTGACGTCGCAGCGCGTGGGCAACAGCCCGCCCGGCGGCGTTCCGGCAGCTCTCGGGCCGATGAGCACGGTCCGGAGCCCGGCCTGCCGATCGCCGCAGGTCGCCGGGTCGGCCGTCACGTACCACGATCCCGGCGCGGGGCGATCCGGCAGCGCCGGGAGGTGCCCCGCCCAGTCCACGAGCCCGCCGGACGGGTGCCCGGCGGGCGCGACGAGGACGACCTCATGGCCCGCATCGACCAGGTGGGCGAGGTGCGTCGCGGCAGCGCGCTCGGAGACGGCGGAACCATCGAGATAGATCGTGATCATCGGCAGACCCTATCGGTCGGGACGCGCCAGCCGTCGCGTCGGTGAAGCGCTCCTGGTTGCAGGCGACTGGCAAACGGGACCGCCGGCGGTCCAATGAAGGATCCGACGGCGGTCCGAGATGCGGGGCTGACAGCCGCCGGTCAGCGGGCGGTCCGGTCGACCTCACCGCGCCACGCACCGGTCTCGGTGCCGCGCGCCTCGATGAAGTCCTTGAACCGCTCCATGTCCCCCTTGACCTGGCGCGTCACGAGGCCGAGAGCGTCGCCGACGTTCTCGACCGGCCCTTCGGGATCGACGTCGAGCTGGAGCGTCACCCGGCTCGTGCCGTCGTCGATCCGGTGGAACGTGACGACACCGGCGTTGTGGGCGCCCTGGGTCGACGTCCAGGCGATCCGCTGATCGGGCGCCTGCTCCGTGATCGTCGCCTTCCAGCGCTTCTCGCGACCCGCGACGTCGGCCACCCATTCGAGGGTGGTGTCGTCAAGCTGGCGGACGGACTTCACGCCCTCCATGAAGTTCGGAAAGGTCTCGAACTGGGTCCACTGGTCATACGCGGTGCGGACCGGGACGTGAACGTCGATGGCTTCCATGATCCTGGACATGCGGGTCTCCTTTGGCCGGGGGTCCTGGTGGGTCGAGGACTGAATCGGAACGCCCACCTGGGCAGGTGGGCGTTCGCAGGAGCTTCTCGGCGGAGCGAGGTCCGCCTCGATGGCGTGGGTCAGATCGCGCCGCGACCGGACCGGCTGCGCCCGGTGACCGCGTTGACGACGACGACCGTGATGATCGCGCCGATCGTGGCGACCACGATCGAGCTGATGTCGAACGCGCCGTTGATCGCGTCGGTCTTGAACAGGACGCTCGCCAGGAAGCCGCCGACGATGGCGCCGACGATGCCGAGGACGATGTGGCCGATGACGCCGAGGCCTTCGTCACCCTTGACGAGGAAGCCGGCGAGGTATCCGGCGATCGCGCCGAGAATGAGCCACGCGAGAATGTTCATGGTGGTGGAACCTCCATCCCATCTGTCTGATGTTGCGTCCCAAAGTCGGGAGCGAGGTGATCTTCGGTTGGCGATCCGACCGGATCGACAACGGCGCGGGCGATCCTCATTGCATCCGTCTGTCAGCCGTCGGCCGCTGCGCTCGGTCGATGTCGGGATGGAGTCGCCGCCGCGCCGACCGGCCGCGCAACGGGGCCCGCGGCGCGCCGCGCATCGGGGCCCCCGTGTCGGGTCCCGGACAGACAGATGCGGCACTGTCGACGTCGTCGTCTCGCCCAGTGCCGCATTGCCTGACGGCCGTCCGGGTTGGATCCCGGACCGGCCCACGGTCCCCGATCGCCGCGTCTTCGAAGGATCTCCTCCCGACGACGCCGGAGCCGGCCCGAGCATCGATCCCGGACCATTGCAGGCGCCCGAGAATCTCGGGTCGAGGGATTGCACGCGCCTTGCACGCGAGGGCGCGACCGGCCGCGGCGAAGGGCCTCGGATACGACGAAAACGCCCCGGGTCCGAAGACCCGGGGCGTTCCGTGCGTCAGGCGGTCAGGAGGCGCTCGGCGAAGCGCTGGGAGCGGACGACGGCAGCATGTCCGAGGCGGCCGGGGCCGACGCGGGTGCCGTCGACGGGACGGTCGTCGTCGGGCTGGTCGTCGCGGCCGGCGTGGTGCAGCCGACGGCGGCGCCGCCGAGGGAGGCCGCGAGGGCCAGGGCGAGCAGGATTCGCTTGATCATGGCGATGGGGTTCCTCCGTTGTCAGGGCGTCGGCGGGTCCGGCGCCTCGCGTGGCCGGCGGGCGACCACGACCACGGACCTTAGCCAGCGTGACCCGACGAACGTCTGGCGTCCCGGGCTCGATTGGTTGCAGGGTTCTGTCATCCGGGAGCCCGGCGCGGATGCGGTTCGGCGCGCTGCGAGACGCACGATGGGAGCCGCCGGCGGCGCCGCCGAGGGGCTGTGGGCGCGAGTGCAACGGCCGTGATAGGGGCCGGCGAGACGGACGCCCGCATCTTGTACTGGCCGGCGACGATCCTCCGCTCATCGACGACGCCGCCCCATCCTGGTGACGTCGTCGGCCACGGATCCGGCCCGGCCATCGGGCGCGATCCACTTCGAGGCCAGTAGACAGGAGTCACGATCGATGATCCGGCAGACGGCGATTCCAGCAGCGGAATCCGATGTCGAAGACCGCTCGATGCGGCTCGTCGAGTACGCCATGGCGTTCGTCGCCGTCCTTGCCGCCGGGATCCTGGCCTTCATTCGTTGACGGTCCGCGCGATCCTCTATCAGGCGAAGGGCGAGGACCGTGAGGTCGATCTCCACGCCGGCGAACCCGTCCGGCTCGATCGTGACCGGCTCCTCTGGATCGATCTCGACGAGCGCGACGTCGCGGACCTGGCGGCAGCCGCGCGGGCCGTCGGCCTCGAGCCCGAGGCGCTCCGCCGGCTGTCCCGTGAGGATCACCGGGCCCGGATCCTGCGCCTCCCCGATCGGGTCGTCCTGACCCTCGGCGCGGTCGATCCCGAGGACCTCGACGCCAGGCGTCAGGAGCTCGACATCCTCGTCGGCCGGAATCACATCATCACCGTCCACACCGGGCGGCTGGCGGTCCTCGACACGTTCCGCTCCGAGATCGACCACGAGGACGAGCTCGGGCGGCTCGACGCGGCGTCCTTCACGGCAGGCCTGATCGACGCGGTCTTCGCCGCGTTCTTCCGCCAGATCGAGCTGATCGAGCGCGACATCGATGCCCTCGACGAGCTCGCGGTCACCGCCCGCGCGGACTCCACGTTTCTCACGACCGTCCTCACCCTGCGCCGGCGGATCGCCCGGCTGCGCCGGGTCCTCGCTCCCAACCGCGAGGCACTCCTGCCCCTGGAGCGTCCGGACTTCGAGCTGCGGGCCGACCTGGGTCCGGTCTGGCCCGGGATCATCCAGCGCCTGGAGCGGGCGATCGACGGGCTGGAGAACACGCGCGAGCTGCTCGTCGGCTCGTTCGACCTCTACCTCGGCCGGGCGTCGCAGCGGACGAACGACGTGATGAAGGTCCTCACCCTCCTGTCGGCGATCGCGCTCCCGGGCGTCGTCGTGGCCGGCATCATGGGGATGAACTTCAAGGCGCCGATCTTCGACAACCCCGATAACTTCATGATCGTGATCGGGGCGATGGTCGCGTTCTCCTTGTCGATCCTCGGCGTGGCCCGCTGGCGCCGCTGGGTCTGAAATCGGCGCGCGACCGAGCTCAGTCGTCCTCGTCCATCACGCGCAGCGCGAACCCGAACTCGGCGCCGCCCTCGGCCCGGCTCGTCGCCCAGATCCGGCCGCCCATGGCCTTGATCAGCCGGGCGCACACGAACAGCCCGATGCCGGCCCCGGCGGCCGCTCGCGATGTCTGCTTCGAGCGGAAGAAGAGCTCGAAGAGGCGCTCGCTCTCGGCGGGCGGAAAGCCCGGGCCGTCGTCGATGATCCGGACGCGGACCTCGCCGTCGACCGATTCGACCCGGGCCACCACCGATGCTCCCGGACCGCCGTACTTGGCCGCGTTGGACAGGAGGTTCCGGACGACCTGCTCGACGTAGGTCGGGTCGGCGATGACGGTCGGCAGACCGGGCGGGACGTCGACCTCGAACGACACCCCGGGCCAGCGGCCGTCCTCGGACGCGACGACCGGCGGGAGGAGCCTCTGGAGCAGGACGGGCTCGGCGCCCACGTCGCCGCCTTCCTCCCCGAACCGGGTCATCGCCACGACGTCCTCCACGAGGCGGTGGAGACGCTCCGACTCGACCACGATGTCGTCGAAGATCTCCTGGCGCGTGGCGTCCGGAAGCGCGCCCGGCCGGGCGAGGACCTTCGCCCCGGCATAGATCGTCGTGACCGGCGTGCGCAGCTCATGGGACAGGACGCCGATGAACGTGTCGCGGACGGCCTGCTGCTGGCGCTGGATCGTGACGTCCCGGAGCAGGACGATCGTCTCGTCCTCGTGACCGACCAGCCGTTCCCGGCCGGCCGCGACGGGCCAGGTGCTGATCTCGATCCAGCGCTCCTCCTCGGACCGGACCTTGAGCTCGACCGGTCCGCCACGGGCTCCGAGCGGCGGGGCGAGGCCGTCGGGATCGTCGAGCTGGGCGAGGACCTCGCCGTACGTCGTCTCCTCGACGTCGGGAAAGACGTCCTCGGCGGCGGGGTTGGCGAGGATGATCCGGCCCGTCCGATCGCAGACGACGACGCCGTCGCCCATCGCCCGGATGACGGCGTTGAGCTCGGCCGCCCGGGCATGCTCGGCCGCGGCCAGGCCGCGCAGCCGTTCCTGGGACTGGATCCGGTCGCGGATGTCGCGGGCGATCGCGAGGATCCGGGCGGGGGCGCCGTCGGGCGCGACGTATTCGAGGCGGACCTCGACCGGCAGGATCGATCCGTTCGGCCGGCGGAGCTCGAGCGTCACCGTCCGGGCATCGACGATCCCGCCGCTCATCGACGTCATCGCGTCGTCGAGCGCGGCCGCCCCGGCCGGGTCGAGGTGCTCGTCGATCGACGAACCGACGAGCTCGTCGACGGGCCGCTCCAGCTGCACCGCCGCGCCGCGATTCGCATAGTCGATCCGCCGGGCGAGTGGATCGATCATCAGGATGGCGTCGCCCGTCGCGTCGAGAAGGCGCTTGAACCGGATGCCCTCGCGGAACAGGCGGGCGTTCTCGATCGCCCCGGCCGCGCGGACCGCGAGGTTCTCCGCGAACGCGACGTCGGACTGCTCGAAGCGCCGGCTCGATTCGCTCGCGACGAGGGTCAGGACGCCCAGGATCCGGCCGGCGGCGATCAGCGGGACAGAGATGTAGGAACGCAGGTCGAGCGCCTGGATCATCTCGCGATGGCGATCGTCGCGGGCGGCCGCGTCGAGGACGTCCGCCGGGATCTCGGCGACGAACTCGGACTTGCCGGTGCGCAGGATCTCGGCCACGCCCGTCGTCGCGTCGGGATCCGGCGGGTACTCCTCCTGAAGCCGGGTCGCGAGCGCGACCTTGTCGGGGTCGCGATGCGCGACGGCGATCCGGCGCGGGACCCCCTCCTCGCTCGCGAGCTGGACGACGCACCAGTCCGCGAAGTCGGGCACCGCCAGGTCGGCGACGGCCTGGACCGTGGCCTCGTAGTCGAGGGACGATGCGAGGACCTCGGACGCCCGGGCGAGGAACGTCTCGCGCTCCTGGGCCCGGATCCGGTCGGTGACGTCGGCATACGTGACGACGGCGGTCTCGATCGCGCCGGTCGGGCCCGGGATCGGGGCGGCGCTCAGGCCGAAGGTCCGGCGCGTCCCGTCCCCGTAGTGGATCTCGATGACCTCGTTCTCGACCGTCTCGCCATGCATCGCCCGGCGCAACGGCCAGTCGTCGGGGCCGAGCTCGGAGCCGTCCGTCCGGTAGCCTCGAGCGGCTTCGTAGTCGGGCGCCGCATCCAGTTCGACGGGCCTGGGTGAGAGTCGGTGGGCCGCCTCGTTCGCGTAGACGAACCGGCCGTTCGGGACCGCCGCGAGGATGACCCCGATCGGCATCCGGCGGAGGACGGACTCGAGCCTCGCCCGCTCGGCCTCGTTGGCCGACAGCAGCAGCTGGCGGACGGCTCCCAGCCGGAGGCGGACGATCGCTCCGGCCGCCAGGTCGGCGTACGCCCGGACGAGGCGCTGGTCGGCGGGGGCGAACGTCCGAGGCTCGCGAAAGCCGAGCCATAGCCCGCCGAGGGGCGCCTGGTCGGCGACGAGCGGCACGGCCGAGCCGGACGGCTCGTCGCCCTCGGCGGGCGCGGCGCCTCCGCCTGCCTCCGCGCCGGCGTTGCCTTCGATCCACACGGGCCGCGCTTCGCGAACCGCGATCGCGAGCGGTACCTCCGCGTCCAGTGACAGCGTCCGCGCGCGTTCGGCGATTGCCCCGCCGTCGGCGACGGGTCCGCCGTCCGGGAATGGCGACCCGTCGCCGTCGCGAACGACGAGATCGAGCCGGTTGGCCGTCTCGTCGAGCAGCCCGACGACGACCGAGTCCGCCCCGAGGGCGCGCTTCGCCTCGTCGGCCACGATCGCGACGACGTCCTCGATCGTCGGCGCATCGGCCAGGGTGCGGGTCACCGCCTGGAGCCGCTCCATCCGGTCGGCGAGCTCCTCGGCGGCCCGCCGCGCCCGCTGCTCGGCTTCGTGGGCGCGGCCGTTGACGATCGCCAGACCGACGCGGTGAGCGATCTCGAGGGTTCCGTCGATCGCCGCCTGGTCGAACGTTCGCTCGTCGACCGTGGCGAAGACGATGGAGCCGACGACCTCGCCGCGGACCACGAGCGGCTGGGCGATGGCACTCCGGATCCCGGTCGCCACGAGGAGCTCGCGGAGCTCGGGATCCGGCGTCGTCTCCGCCCACCAGGCCTCGATGTCGAGCGCGATCACCGCGCTGCCCGAGGCGATCGCCCGACGGCTGCCGCGTGCCGGGTCAGCGACCGATGGATGGTCCCGGAGCGGCTCGACGAGCGCCTCGAGACGCTCGTCGCGGGCGCCGAGCGCCACCCGCCGGATCGTGCCCTCCGCGTCGACGAGATCGACGGCGCACCAGTCGGCGAGGATCGGGATCGGCGCGTCGGCGGCGACCTCGGCGATCGCGCCGACGTCGGCGGCCTCGTCAAGGCGCAGCGCTGCGTCGGCCAGCATCCGGGCGATCTCCTCGGCTCGCCGGCGCTGCTCCGCCAGCGCCCGGGTGCTCTGCTCGCTTGCCCGGATCCGGCGTTCCGTCTCGATCCGGGGCGTGACGTCGTGGAAGGTGTTGATCGCGACCGCGCGACCGTCGGCCAGCGTGGCTCGCCGCGCCTCGAGCATCGACCAGCGGAACTCCTCGTCGGCCAGGAGGTGGAAGCCGACGAGCACGGGCTCGGCGGGCTCGCCGGCCAGGATCCGACGGCCCGGGAGGTGCGCCCGATCGAACGGGTTGCCCTCCTCGTCGACCAGCTCGAACCGGTCGATCAGCTCATCCCGCGTCGCGCCGAGCATCTCGGCCGGCGATCCGAACCCGCTGAGGCGCGCCGCGCCCTCGTTGACGAACAGCAGCCGGCCCTGATCGTCCTGGACCGTGACACCCGCCGCGATGCCCTCCAGGACGGTCCGCAGATCGGCGGGCATGGAATCGGGACCGAGCAGGGAGTGCGAAGCGTCGGACGCGGCGGGCGCGTCGGCAGGCGCGGCCGTTTCCGTGACGTCGATCACTTCCTGATGCACGGGTGTCCCTCGTACGACGCGCCTGATCGCCCGGACGCGGCGCCCCGTTGAGTAGCGCAGCCGACGACTCGCAGCGCGATGGGTCACGGCCCCGGAAGGCTTGCAACCGCATTGCAATCGGGCGATCGGGCGCCGCGGTCAGCCCTCGCCCGCGGCCCTGGCCGGATGCGTCTGCCGACCGGTTTCCGTGCCACCGTCGGGCGAGTCGGGCGCATTCAGCTCGTTGTCGGTCGTCTCGTTGGCCGTCGGATCCTGGGCGACCGGGACCTCGCGCGCCTGGAGTCCCTCGATCAGGACCTCGCCGACCGCGGCGATCGGAACGGCCAGCAGGGCCCCGACGAAGCCGCCCGCCGCGCCGCCGATCAGGACGCTCAGGATCACGAGGAAGGGCGAGATGCCGGTCGTGTTGCGCATGACCAGGGGCACGAGGACGTTGCCCTCGATCAGCTGGAGGACGAGGTACGCCCCGGCGACGGCCAGGGCGAGCTGCGGGGAGATCGTCGCCGCGATGAGGATGGCCGGGATCGCTCCGAGGAGCGGCCCGACGATCGGGATCGCCTCGGCGATGGCGGCGATCAGGCCGAGCAGCAACGCCGCCGGGACGCCCAGGATCGAGTAGACCGTGGCCGCCCCGATCCCGATCGTGGCCATCAGGATCAGCTGGCCGCGGACCCACATCCCGAGCCGGGTCTCGGCGGCATTCCAGACGTGGCGCGCCCGCTTCCGGCGATCCTGCGGCACGAACGCGAGGACGTAGCGCTGGAGCCGGGCGTGCTCGGTCAGCCAGAAGTAGACGACTGTCAGCAGGGTCAGCACGGACGTGACCGTCTCGGCGAGGGTCAGGCCGACCTGGACCACCTGGCCGGGCACCGGCGCCGCCGCCGGCGGCTGAATGGCCCGCGCGGCCGCGTCGATCAGTGAGATCACGCTGCGCGACAGGCCGGCCGGGCGGATCGTCGCGGCCCACTCGCGGGCGTGCTGGAAGAACGGCGGGAGCGACGCGACCGTCCGGTCGAGCTGGGCGATGGCCGCCGGAACGACGACCAGGGCCATTCCCACGACGACGACGAGAAAGACGGCGTAGACGAGGAGGATCGTCGGCCCGCGACCGATCACGAGATGGCCGCGGATCCAGGCGACGAACGGCTCGAGCCCCGACGCGAGGATCACCGCGATGAACACGAGGATCAGGACATGGCCGGCGGCGACCGCGAGCGCGACGAGTCCGACGACCAGGCCCACGCCGATCGCCAGTCCCGCGCCGCGCGTCACCGAGCGTCCGAAACTGTCGTCGACGATCACGGGACGGGGCTCGGGCCGGGCGTCGGGGAGGGCTTGGGCTTCCCGCCGCCACCGCCGCCGCCACCGCCACCGCCGCCGCCACCACCGGGACCCGGCCCGCCGTCCTTCGGGGGCTTGGTCGGATCGGGCTTTGGGGCGCAGGTCCCGAGGAGCGGACCGCCCCAACCGGTTCGCGCCCAGAACCAGGCGGTCCGCGTGTCGTACGGCCCGACGACGCCGACCCCGCGACGGGCCCGCGCCAGCCAGTTCGCGACATCGGAATCCCAGGCCGGCGGCCCGAGCTCCGCCTTGACCGGGTCCACCCGCCAGCCGCCGCACGCCCGGGTGTAGAGGAGGCCCGGCTCGTCGACCTGTCGCGGGCCGCCCGGCTGAGTCCCGTCGATGAACCACTCGGTGACCGTGTCCCTGGTCCACGGCCCCGGCGCGCCGCCGGTCCAGGCGTCGATCGTCGCCCGGACGACGCCCTTCGGCGGGGTGAACGATGCGATCGGCTGCTTCGCGGTCAGGTCCCGGACGAACGCTCGCCAGAGGGGCGCTGCCGCGGTCAGCGACGTCGCCGGCTTCGCCGACTTCGGGTTCGAGTGGTCGCTGTTGCCCATCCAGATGCCGACCGCGATCGCCGGCGCCCGCGGGTTCTTCGGCGGGGCGAGGAACCCGTAGGTCGCGAGATCCCGGGCGTCGTTCGCGGTGCCGGTCTTGACGGCTGCCGGGCGATGCTGTCCGCGGGGTCCGTTGCGGAGCTCGAGGGCGGCGGCCCAGATCGGGTTCTGCGAGCGGATCGTGTTGCCCTGCAGGATGTCGGTCACCAGGAAGGCCGCCGGCCGGCTGACGGCCTGGACCCCCTTCGGCTTCGGCGCGCGATAGACGACCTTGCCGGACGCGTCGCGGATCTCGAGGATCATCCGGGTCGGGACGCGCAGCCCGCCGTTGCCGATCGCGCCGAAGGCCGAGGTCAGGTCGAGCGGGCGCAGCTCGACCGTGCCGATCGCCCCGGCGAGACCCGACTGCAGGAAGGCTTTTCGACCGCCGGCGAACCGGATGCCGAACTTCGCGGCGCGGTCGGCCACGGCCTCGTTGCCCACTCGCTGGAGGGCACGGATGGCCGGGACGTTGAGCGAGTACTGGAGCGCCTTCCGGACGAGGACCGGGCCGCGGTCGAGACGATCGGCGTCGCGCGGCGTCCAGTCCCGCCCGAACCGGGTCGCGATGTCGAGGAGCAGGCTGCCCGGCGTCAGCTTCCGCGTGTCGAAGGCGCTCGCGTAGACGATCGGCTTGAAGGCCGAACCCGGCTGGCGCGTCCCGTCCCCGGCGGCGTCGTACTTCGGCTCGAACTTCCGGCTTGCGAGCTTGTCCTGGTAGTAGCCCGCGCTGCCGGCGTACGCCAGCACGTCCCCGGTCCGGTAGTCGAGCGCGACGAGGGCGCCGTTGTGGAGGTCCTTGCCGCGCAGGGCATTGATCCAGGCTCGGTCACCCGGCCGGATCTTCAGGTTCCGGAGGAGCGTGGCCGAGGCCTTCGCCTTGAGGTTCGGGGCGATTGCCGCCGCCGACAGCCACTTCTCGGCGAGGGTCTGGGCGCGCCAGTCGAGGGTCGTGATGACGGTATAGCCGCCGGTCTCGATTGACGCGTCCGGTCCGAGGAGCTTCTGCAGCTGGCGGCGGACCTGCCACGTGAAGTGCGGGGCCTTGTAGGACAACGGGATGTCGCCGCGGAGGATGACCGGCTCGGCGAGTGCAGCGCTGAGCTCGGACGCGGTCAGGCTCGTCCAGCGCGACGTCGAGAGGTTCGTGAGGATGTAGTCCCGGCGGACGACGGGCGGCGCGCTCGACGGCACGACGAGGCGGCCCTTCTTGTCGGGCTTGGCATACCGGTAGGGATCGAAGTTCGACGGCGACTTCGGCAGTCCGGCGAGCAGGGCCGCCTGGGCGATCGTCAGCTTCGAGAGGTCGCTGACGCCGAAATAGATGCTGGCGGCCGCGGCGATCCCGTAGGCGTCGTGGCCGTAGAAGATCTCGTTGAGGTAGGCGGTGATGATCTGCTGCTTGCCGGCCTCGCCCGGATAGGCACTCGTCAGCCGCGACGACTGGATGACCTCCTTCGCCTTGCGCAGATAGCGGTTCGCGCCCGGTGCGACCACGTCCTCGGGCAGGAGCCGGGCGCGGACCAACTGCTGGGTGATCGTCGACGCGCCGCGCTCGCTCGTGCCCGCGGCGTTGTCCGCGACGGCGCTCAGGATCGCCGCGGGGTCGAACCCGCTGTTCTTCCAGAAGCTCCGGTCCTCGGCGGTCGTCGTCGCGTCGAGGACGAGGTGGGGCACCTCGTTGAAGGTCACGACCCGGCGCTGCTCGCGCTGGAACCGGCCGAGCTCGACCTTGCCGGTCCGGTCGTAGACGATCGTCGGCTCGGCGAACGTGAGAGCCGCGAGGTTGGTGGGATCGGGCAGGCCGTCGGACAGGACCGACACCGCGGCCACGGCCCCCACGACGGCGACGCCGGCGAGCAGCAGCGACCCGATGAGGAACGTGACCAGGGCCGTCACGAGGATCGCCGGGAGGCGGCTGTGGCCGCGCGGCCGGCCGCCACCCCGGGCACCGGCCGCCGCGCTGGTCCGCCGGGCCAGGTCGGTCCGGCGGAGCATCACCCGGCGCGCGGCCGAGCGCCGGGCGACCCGGGTTCCGGGAGGCCCGGCAGGTCGCTCGTCGGGCAGGGTCGAACGGTCTGGGAGTCGGTCGTCCACTCGCGGAGGATCGTTCCCTCGGCGTCACGGACTCCCGGGTCGCGATCTCGACCGCCTTGCAGATCCGTGTCGGAGGTCTGCGCCGGCGGATCTCGGCCTCGGGTCGGGCGGACCTTCGTCATCGCCGAATCAGGCCAACCTGACATCCGGATGCAAGGGCGCTTGACCGATTGCGACGGGGTTCGCTACAGTCTCGCCGACCAACCAACCGGGCCCCGGAATCCCGCCGCCGGCCCCCTGACCCGGAGACGACGATCGTGGATTTCGGTGCGTTCACCAGCGGCCTGCTGACCGGTCTCCGGGAAGGGGTCGAGGCCGCCCTGATCGTGAGCATCGTGATCACGTATCTCGTCCGCACGGGTCGCGGCGAGCAGGTCGGCCGGGTGTGGATCGGGACGGGGCTGGCGGCCGTCCTGAGCCTGGTCGTCGGCGTCGTGATCTTCAACACCGTCGGCGCCTTCGAGGAGCCCTGGGAGCAGATCTTCGAGGGGTCGACCCTCCTGATCGCGGCCGCCGTCGTGACCTGGATGCTGTTCTGGATGCGCCGCCAGGCTCGCTCGGTCAAGGGCGAGCTCCAGGCGGCCGTCGAGCGGGCGATCGCCGCCGGCGCGTCGTGGGGCCTCGCGATCCTCGCCTTCACGGCCGTGATCCGGGAGGGCCTCGAGACCTCGATCTTCCTCGTCGGCCAGGCCACGTCGGACCGGACCGAGGCGGCCTGGATCGTCATCGGCGCGGTCGCCGGCCTCGGGATCGCGGTCCTGATCGGGTACGGGTTCTATCGCGGCAGCCACCGCCTGAACCTCGCCTCGTTCTTCCGCTGGACGGGCATCGCCCTCGTCTTCATCGCGGCCGGGCTCCTGAGCCACGGGATCGGCGAGTTCGTCGAGATCGGCGCCCTCGGCAGCGGGCCGTGGACCGCGCCGGCCTTCGACATCAGCGCCCTCCTGTCCGACGAATCCGGCGTCGGGTCGTTCCTGCGGGCGATCTTCGGCTACTCGGCGACGCCCGCGGTCGTGACCCTCGCCGCCCACGTCGTCTACCTGGTCGGCGTCCTCGCCCTGTATCTCCGGCCGATGCGCCAGCCCCTGCCGCCGGCCTCGTCGAACCCGACGACCGTCACGGCCCGTTCCTGATCCGGGGCTCGACCCGGCGAACGCGCGGGGGCGTGGCTCAGCGGGCCGTCGCCGTCACCCGCAGGACCGCGCCCTTGCCGATGTCGGCCGCATAGAGCTCGCCCGCCTCGTCCTCGCCGAACGCCACGAGGCTTCGGCCGCTCTGCCCGATCTCGACCGGCGCCCGGTAGCCGTCGATCGCCGGGTCGATCGCCCAGATCCGGCCGCTGCAGTAGTCGCCGAAGACGTAGCCGCCGGCCAGCGCGGTCTGGGTGGCGCCGCGGTAGACGTTGCCGCCGATCACGGTGCATCCGGAGTCGCGGCCGTAGTCCGTGACGGGGCCCGTGAGGGCCGGGTCCTCGCAGCCCTGCGGCGGCTGGAAGCAGTGACTGCCTTCCATCCGGTTCCAGCCGTAGTTCGTGCCGCCGGGCGTCGCGCCACGGTGGACGTCGATCTCCTCCCACGAGTTCTGCCCGACGTCGCCGATCCAGAGATCGCCCGTCGCCCGGTCGAAGCTCATCCGCCACGGGTTGCGAAGGCCCCACAGCCAGATCTCGGGGCGATTGCCGTTGGCGCCGTCGCGGAACGGGTTGTTGGCCGGGATCCGGTACGGGTGGTCGGCATCGTTCTTCTCGATGTCGATCCGGAGGATCTTGCCGAGGAGCGTCCCGAGCGACTGGCCGTTGCCCTGCGGGTCGCCGCCGCTGCCACCGTCGCCGAGCGCGATGAGGAGCATCCCATCGGGGTCGAAGGCGAGGGCGCCGCCGTTGTGATTGGCGAACGGCTGCGACACGTGGAGGATGGCGATCTCGGACGCGGGGTCCACCGTGTCGTCACCCGGAGCGGCGACCCGGAACGACGAGACCTGGGTGTCGCCGTTGGCGTCGGTGTAGTCGACGAAGACCCGCGGATCGTCCGGAAACCTCGGATGGAACGCCACGCCGAGAAGTCCGCGCTCGCCGCCGCTCGTGATCCTGTCGCTGATGTCGAGGAACGGCGTCGCCAGGATCCGTCCGTCGCGGACGACCCGGATCCGGCCGCCCTGCTCCGCCACGAACAACCGTCCGCTGCCGTCCCCGGCATTCGCGATCCCGAGCGGTGCGCTCAGCCCGTCGACGAACGGCTCGAGCGTGACCGCGACGCGCGTCGGATCGAAGGCGGAGCCGCCGGACCGGGCTGGACTCGACGGCTGGCGCGCGGATCCACCTGGTCCGGCGCCTCCTCCGGCCCCGGAGCGGCCGGCCACGAGCGCGACCAGGACCGCCGATGCGCCGACGACCAGCGCGACGAGGATCAGACGCAGGGTCGGCCGGCTCGACCGAGAAGAGGCCGGGCGGGTGGAAGGGAGCATCGATCCATCGTACGGTTGGGCCCGTCCGGCGGTTCCCGACGCTGGTACATTCGGCCGATGGATGCCTTCGAGCTGGCCGACCTTGCCGCGCGTCGCGAGGCGAGCGGCGCTCCGTACCTGGAGTTCCTGAGCGTTCCCGACCTGAGTGTCGGGCTGTACGTCCTGGCGGCCGGCCAGCCGGACCTCCAGCAGCCCCACACCGAGGACGAGGTCTATTACGTCGTCTCCGGCAGCGGCCGGATCACGGTTGGCGACGAGGTCCGCGACGTCCGGCCCGGATCCATCGTGTTCGTCGCGACCGCCGTCCCGCACCGCTTCCACGACATCTCCGAGGACCTGACCCTGCTCGTCGCGTTCGGACCGGCCGAGGGATCGCGCGCCGAGTAGCCGAGATCGAGCGTCAGAGCGTCCGCTCGGTGAAGTCGTCCGAAAGCGAACGCTCTGGAAAGCCACACCCGTTTCGCGGCCGATCGTCCGAGATCGGCGTCCGAGATCGGACGAGGCGTCCGGATTCGCGGCCGATCGTCCGAGATCGGCGTCCGAGATCGGCGTCCGAGATCGGACGAGGCGCCCGGAAACAAGAGTGGTTTCCGACGGCGTTCGATTTCGGACGATGGACGAAGGACGACCGAGGACCGGCAATCGGGGCGAGGTCGCGGCCCCGGGACCTTCTACCGCCCGCCGAACCCCGCCGCCTCGCCCAGCGCGGCGAGCTCCAGGGCCAGCTCCGCGCCCCGTCCGACCTCGTCGTGGCGGAAGTAGACGAACGCGTCGATCCCATCGGCGAGGAACGGCTCCAGGCGGTCGAGCCAGCGCGCCAGCTCGTCGGCCGGGTAGTCGGCGCGGCGGAGCCGGAGATAGAGGAACGGGCCCGTCCTCCGGATCGTGGGCGGCTCGGGCTCCGTGTCCAGATCGGTCGTCACGATCGCCGCGCCGGCGTCGCGGGCCGCTCCGAACACCTCGTCCACGTGCCAGCTCGGATCCTGGAACTCGAGAGCCAGCGGGAGGTCCGACGGCCACGCGGCCAGCAATCCCGCGAGCCGCTCGTCCTCGCGCACCACACCGTCGGGGACACGGAACAGGATCGTCCCGAGCCGCTCACCGAACCGGCGAATGGGCGTCGTCAGCCAGTCGACGCTCTCGACGGGATCGACCTGGAGCGCGCGAAACGACGAACCGCGCTGGGCCTTGACGGCGAAGCGGAAGTCGTCGGGAGTCGCGGCGAGCCAGCCGTCGACCGCGGCCGGGCTCGGCTGGCGATAGAACGTGTTGTTCAGCTCGACCGTCGCGAGCCGCGATCCGTAATGGCGGAGCAGGGCGGGCCCGCGGGCGCCGGGCGGGTAGAAACGCGGAGCCCACGCTGGATACGCGAAGCCGCTGGTTCCGGTCCGAAGCCGCCCCGCCGCCACGACCGCGCTCAGAGCTCGCCGGGCGGGCAACCCTCGTGGGCCGGATGCGAACCCGATTCGAGCGGATCGGCGACACGGCCGAGGCTCGCCTCGAGACCCGCCAGATCCGCGGAGTCGAGCCGACCGAGGAAGTAGCGCCGGACCCCCTCGAGGTGGGTCGTCGCCGCCGACCGAAGCCGCTCGAGCCCGACGGCCGTCAGCTCGGCCTCCTGGCCCCGCGCGTCGGTGGAGCACGCCTTGCGCTCGACCGCACCGGCGGCCTCGAGCCGGTCGACGAGCCGGGTGATCCCGCTCCGCGACAGGATGACCCGTTCGGCCAGGACGTTCATCCGGACCCGTCGTCCCGGGGCGTGGGCGATCTGGAGCAGCGCGTCGTACTCCGCCAGCGACAGGCCGTGGGCGGCCTGGAGCTCCTCGTCGAGCCGCCGGGTGATCCGGGCGTGGGCGGTCAGGAAGCTGCGCCACGCCCCGAGTCCGGGCTCGTCGGCGATCAGCGCGGCGCTCCCGCGCGCGGCCGTCGGCGCCTCGGCCGGAGCGCCGGCGACGCGCGAAAGGGAGGGCGTGGTCATATCCCGTTCATCCTACTCCCGCACGAGGATTGTTGACAAGGCAACGACCCGGGCATATCGTTGCGCAGTCAACGACCGACCCAGCGACCCACGCGACGGCGACCCGCGACCAGCGCGACCTCCCGGAGGAGACCCACATGAGCACCACCACCTGGAAGCTCGATCCCGCCCACACCGACATCACGTTCTCGGCCAAGCACATGATGATCACGACCGTCCGCGGCACGTTCGCCGACGTCGACGGCACCCTCGAGATCGACGACGCCAATCCGGCGACCGCGAGCGGCGTGATCCGCGTCCAGACCGCGAGCCTGTCGACCGGCTTCGGGGCACGCGACACGCATCTTCGATCCGCGGACTTCTTCGATGTCGAGACCTGGCCGGAGATCGTGGTCCGCTTCGACGGCGTCAGGCACGTCAAGGGCGACGACTACCACGTGACCGCGGACGTCACGATCCGCGACGTCACCCGGCCGGTGACCTTCGAGGTCGAGCACATCGGCGAGACGACGAACTTCCAGGGCAGCCGGCACATCGCGTTCAACGCGAAGGCGACGATCAACCGGGAGGACTGGGGCCTGAACTGGAACATGGCCCTCGAGACCGGCGGCTGGCTCGTCGGCAAGGACATCAAGCTCGTCGTCGAGGTCGTGGCGGACGAGGTCGTCGCCGTCCCGGCCGCGGCCGAGGGCGACGCGACGGCGGCCGTCGCCGCCTGAGACCCGGCGGGTCGCTCGATCCGCAACCGTTTACGATCAACGGCGGACCCGATCCGGGTCCGCCGTTCCGATTTCCCGGCGTGGCGCCGGGTCCGTGAGGGTGCCATGACCGCGTTCGACGTCGAGGCGCTCCGGCGCCGGTTTCCGGGTCTCGCGATCGAGGATGGCGGTCGGCCCGTCGCGCTGTTCGATGGGCCGGGCGGGACCCAGGTCCCCGATTCGGTCATCGCCGCGATCGGCGCCTACTACCGGACCTCGAATGCCAACCATGGCGGGCCGTTCCTGACGAGCCGCCGGAGCGACGCCGCCGCGCACGAGGCCCATCAGGCGATGGCCGACATGCTCGGCGCCGCATCGGCCGACGAGATCAAGTTGGGGGCGAACATGTCGACGCTGACCTTCCACGTCAGCCGCTCGATCGGGGCGACGATGGCCCCCGGCGACGAGCTCGTCGTGACGATCCTCGATCACGAGGGCAACGTCGGGCCGTGGAAGGCGATCGCCGCGGACCGCGGCCTCGTCGTCCGGACCGTCGACATCCGCGCGTCCGACGTGACCCTCGACCTGGCCTCGCTCGATGCAGTGCTCGGAGCGCGGACGAAGCTCGTCGCGGTCGGCTGGGCATCGAACGCCGTCGGCACGATCAACCCGGTCGCCGAGATCGTGCGGCGGGCCCATGCGGTCGGGGCCTGGACCTACGTCGACGCCGTCCACGCGGCGCCCCACCTCCCGATCGACGTCCGCGCGACCGGCACGGACTTCCTTGCCTGCTCGACGTACAAGTTCTTCGGACCCCACGCGGGGGTCCTGTACGGCCGGGCCGACATCCTCGATGCGCTGCCGCCGTACAAGCTCGTCCCGGCGTCCGACCGGTTCGAGACCGGCACGGGCAACTTCGAGGGGCTCGCCGGGACGACCGCCGCCGTCGACTATCTCGCCGGCATCGGCGTCGCATACGGTGGCGTGTCGAGCACCGCAACCCGGCGCGAGCGCGTCGTTGCGGGGATGAGCGCGATCCGGGGCTACGAGATGGAGCTCTACCGCCACCTGGCCGACGGTCTCGAGGCGATCCCGGGCCTGACGATGTACGGGATCACCGATCGGGCGCAGTTCGACGGCCGCACGCCGACGGCCGCCCTCCGCCTCGCGGGGGTCGCGCCGCGCGACGTCGCCGAGGCCCTGGCGGCCGAGGGGATCGCGGTCTGGGACGGCGACTTCTATGCCACGGGATTGATCGAGCGGCTCGGCCTTGCCGACCAGGGCGGCGTCGTGCGCATCGGCCTCACCCACTACAACACCGCGCCCGAGGTCGACCGGCTGCTCGACGCCCTGGGGCGGATCGCGGCCGCGGCCGGGGCGGCCCGGGCCGGGGCGTCCGCTCGCGCCGCGGTGCCGGCAGGCTGACGCCCGCCGGAGCGCGATGATGGCCGGCCCGAAGGCGCCCGATGTCGCGGTCATCGGCGGCGGGAT
>DATNBW010000229.1:0-20172 GCA_035607275.1 Verrucomicrobiia bacterium
CGAAGTGCTCGAGGAGCCAGCCGCCGAGGATCGGCCCGACCACGATGCCGAGGCCCGACACGGCCGACCAAGCGGCGATCGCCTTCGGGCGCTCGTCGTCGTCGAACACGTTGGCGATGATCGACAGCGTCGAGGGCATCGTCAGCGCCGCGCCGACGCCCATGAAGGCCCGGGCCAGGATCAGCTGGTCGGCCGTGACGACGAACGCCGAGGCGATGCTGCCGACCCCGAAGATCGCGAGGCCGGCGAGGAGCGCCAGGCGACGACCGAACCGGTCGGACAGGGCGCCGGCCACGAGCAGGAGGCCGGCGAACACGAGGATGTAGGAATCGACCATCCACTGGAGCTGGCTGGTCGTTGCCGAGAGCTCCCGGGCAAGGGTCGGGAGGGCGACGTTCAAGATCGTGTTGTCGAGCGTCGCGGTGAACAGACTGAGGATCAGGACCCCGAGGATCCACCAGCGCCGGGCGCGGATCTTGTCAACGGTCATCGGAACGCCTTTCCGACCGGCTGGTCGAACACTGATCGATTGACTCGTACGGTGTACGAGTGGACAGGAGCGGAAGCTACTCGTACAGTGTTCGATTGTCAAGTACAATGTACGAGGCAAGCGTCCACAACGGGGTCGCGACAAATGACGGAGGTCGAGGCATGAGCAGTCGGCAGACGACCGGCCCACGGGTGCCGGGCTGGCGTCCGGCGGCCGCGCCGCCGCCCGCGACGGAGCCGCTCACCCTCGACCGGATCCTCGACGCGGCAGGCCGGATCGCGGACGGCGAGGGTCTCGAGGCGCTCAGCATGCGCCGGCTCGGAGCGGAGCTCGGGGCCGGGGCGACGAGCGTCTACTGGCACGTCCGGAACAAGGACGAGCTGCTCGACCTGCTCGTCGACCGGGTGATCGGCGAGATCGTCGCGGACATCGTCCCGGCCGAGGGCTGGCGCCCGGAGATGACCGAGGCCGCCCGTGCGACGAGGCGCATCCTGATCCGGCACCGTCATCTCGCGACGGTCCTCGGGTCCCGGCCGACCCTCGGGCCGAACGCGATCGCGGCCCTCGAATGGATGATCGGCCGGCTGCGTGCAGCCGGGTTCAGCGACCTCTCGGCGGCCCTCGGCGCGAACGCGATCATCAACTGGGCGTCGGGATTCGCGGTCTTCGAGACGCGCGACCCGATCGGCCCGAGCGCGACCGACGAGGAACGGGCGGCCTATGTCGAGGCGGTCGCCGCGACCTTCGCGGCCCTCCCGCCGGACGAGTATCCGAACACGGTGTCGATGCTCCCGATCCTGGCCTCGATCACCGCGGACAGTCAGTTCGAAAGCGGGCTGGCCTGGCTCCTCGACGGTCTCGAGGCCGAGCTCGCCCGCTCGGGCGTCGCGCCCGGCTGAGCCCCCGCCTCGGCCCATCGTCCGAGCGCGTCTTCCGGCGCCTGACGCCTCGGCCCCTCGTGCGGCGCTGCGGCGCCGGGCCCGGTCAGCGGGCCATCGAGCACATGATGCAGGCCGGTCCGTCGGGCGTTTCGGGCGGCACCGGTACCACCGGCGGCACGGCGACGGTCAGGAGTGCCCGGACGATCCGGCCGGGATCCGCCCGGCTCTGGTTCGTCAGGACGGCGATCGTCAGCCCGTCGATCGGGAAGTGGCGGACGACCGACCGGAAGCCGAGGAATCGCCCGCTGTGGCCGAGGCTCGGATGGCCGTCGATCGAGAACGCCTGGATGCCGTAGCCGTAGGCGACTCCCGGCAGGTAGTTCGTCGTCTTCGAGAAGCCGCTCAACAGGATGGCGGTGCCCTGCGGCCCGAGGACCGAGCCGCTGTACAGGGCGCGGCCCCAGCGCGCGAGGTCGGTGCTCGTCCCGGCCATCGCCCCGGCCCCGCCGCCAGCCGTCACGACCGATCGGAACGGCGCGACCCCGCTCCCGTCGTCGAGATCGATGGGCTTCGCCGAGAGCTTCGTGGACGCGAACCGGTAGCCGTGAGCCAGGCGTGTCCGAGGCGCCTCGGTGACCTGGTCCCAGGTCGCGCCGAGGCCGGCCGGCGCGAGCAGCCGGGTCCGGATCGCTTCGCCGAGCGACCGGCCGGTGACCCGCTCGGCGATCAGCCCGAGCAGGAGGTAGTTCGTGTTCGAGTAGTGCCACGCCGAGCCCGGCGGAGAGAGCGGCTTCCCGACGTAGCGGAGCGTGCGATCGGCGGTCCACGTGGCACTCGGCTGACCCTGGAGCGGTCCATCGATCTTGGGGTTCAGGAAGAAGTCGGCGAGCCCGCTCGTGTGGTTCAGGAGCATCCCGACCGTGATCCGCCGATCGATCCTGAGGCGGAGCGGCGGCAGGAGATTGACCGCCGGGTCCGAGAGATGGAGCCGCCCCTCGTCGATGAGCTCGAGGATCAGGGCGGACGTGAACGTCTTGCTGACGCTCGCGAACGCGAACGCGGTCTCGGGCGTCACCGGCGTCCGGGCGGCGACGTCGGCGACGCCGCTGACCCCGGTCCAGGTCGAGCCGTCGGGCAGGAGGATCGTGGCCGAGACGCCCGGGATCCCGAGCTTGACTCGCATCCGGTCGAGCGCGGCCTGGAGGCGAACGGCCAGCGGCGGGACCGACGGGCCCGGTGTCGGCGAACCGGGTGTCACCGACGGCGTCGGCGACGATGGCGCGGGCGTGGGAGTGACGGATCCGCCCGGCGCCGAGACGGCCGGCGTCAGCGGGCTGGCGCACGCCGCGGCTGCGGCAAGGACGGACGCGGCGGCACAGCGCGCCGGTTCGCTCGATCGCCCGCCTCCGATCGCGACGTCCGTCCCGGTTCCGGCCAGGCCCCCCGCGGTGCGGACGAACCCGACGCCGAGCACCGCGATCCCGGCGGCGGCCGCGAGCAGCAGGCCGGCCGTCCGGTTCCGCCGGCGCGGCGTCGGAAGCGGTCCGTGGAGCTCAGGAAGAGGCGGCGCGGCAGGGTCGGCCATGTGGGTGCGACGATACCCCCGACCGGTCGACCACCCGTCGGCGTCGGCCCGCACCGATTTCGGTGACCCAGGTGATGGAGGCAGCATGGTCCGCTCGATCGGGTTCCTCGGCGTCCGGACGAACGCCTTCGCGGAGATGAGCGCGCTCTATCGGGACGTCCTCGGGCTCGAGCCCCTCGTCGAGCGGCCGGGCGCCGCCTGGTTCAAGGCCGGCGACGGAGCGTCGATCCACGTCTATGGCGCGGACGACCCGGATCACGACTTCTTCGGCGAGGGACCGGTCGTGGGGCTCGTCGTCGACGACTTCGACGCGGCGCGGAGCGCGATGGTCGCGGCCGGGATCGCGTTCATCGGCGAGCCGCAGCGGGCCGGCGGGGCGGCGTGGAACCACTACCGCGGCCCGGACGGCAACATCTACGAGATCATCGGCGCGGATCGAGGAGCAGCATGACCGACGAGCGCGGCGCCACCACGATCGCGGCCGACAACGGCGCCGCCGCCCTGTTCCGGGCGGTCGGCCTGATGGCCGACGGCCCGGTCGTCTGGGGCCGGCCCGTGCCCGCACGTGGCGCCGGCGTGTTCGTCATCGAGCTCCCGGCGACGCTCCACCATGCTCCGGTCGAGCACACCCGGATCGGCAAGTGGCTCGAGCACGTCCCGGGGCTGCTCCTCGACGGCGCCCACCCGACGACGCGTGCCCTGGCCGCGCGGCTCGAGGCGTTCTGGCTGCCGTCGACCCGGGTGCTGTTCGTCGGCGCAACCGACGGCTCGATCGGCGGCCGGATCGAGGCGATCCGGAACACGGCCCTGGGCGAGCGCCGGCCGCATCCGGGCGGCCACTGGCTGCACGCCCTGACCGGCCTCGAAGGTGCCCGCGTCTGGTGGGCGGCCACGTCGGCCGTCGAGGAGGCCGAGGATGCGCTCCTGACCGCGTTCGCCGAGACGATCACGGCGGCCGAGCGGGCGGCCCTCCACGATCCGACGGTCGTCCTGCCGTTCGCCAACCTGCGGACCGCGACGGGCGAGCGCAAGAAGACGGGGCTGGCGAACTCGCTCGTGCCCGCCGAGCCGATCCGCCCGACACCCGCCGGCCGGGTCGTGGACGTCGCGCCCGGCGCCGCGGACGGGGCCGGTGGCGTGACCGGGCGGGCCTCCGGCGGAACGATCCGCCGCGCGCCGCGACCCGCCGGGACGACGCCGGCCCGGCCGCGTGCCACTCCGGCCGCACCGCGCTCGACCGCGGCCAGGCGGGCGCCGGGCGACCGACCGCCGACGGAGACCACGTGGGTGTCGGCCGAGGGCCTCGAGCGCCTGAAGGCGGAGCACGCAGAGCTGACGGGCACGAAGCGCCCCGAGGTGATCGGCCGGATCAAGGCGGCCAAGGAGCTCGGCGACCTCAAGGAGAACGCCGACTACACCTCGGCCCGCGAGGAGCAGTCGTTCCTCGAGGGCCGGATCAAATCGATCGAGGCGACCCTCCGCGTGGCAACGGTGATCGAAACGCCCGCCGAGGCGGCCGACCGGGTGACGCTCGGCTCGACGGTCACGGTCGAGGACGAGACCGGCGCGCGGATGACCTTCGTCGTCGTCGGCTCGGCCGAGGCCGACCCCGCGGCCGGCCGGATCTCGAACGTGTCGCCCGTGGGACGGGCCCTGATCGGGCGATCGACGGGCGACGACGTCGCGGTGGCCACGCCGCGCGGCGAGGCTCATTACCGGATCGTCGAGCTGGCCTGAGCGGAGGGTGCAGCCGAGGGGGAGGGCTCGGCCGCCCACGAAGGATCGCCCGGGACACACGAGGCGGACCATCGACCCGCGTCGTGTCGGGCGCTCGTCATCCGTCCACGACAGGGCGGGGCCGGCGGTCCTTGGGCGGGTCCGGCGGGCGGCGGGCGGCGGGCGGCCCCACCGTGCCGTCGAACGGGCGGCGGTCAGGCGGGCGCGCGCCGGCCCCGGAACAGCCCGAGAAGCAGGATGACGACGCCAAGGCCGATGAGCGCGACCGGAGCCAGGTCGGAGGTGAGGAACGGCGTTCCCGACACCCCGATGACGCCCTCGAAGAAGAGCCCGAAGGCGACGAACAGGGCGAGGCCCGTGCCGAGCGACCGGAGCCCGTTGGCGACCAGCCCCTGATCGCGATGGGCGAGCCCGTAGCCGATCAGGCCGATGCCCGTCCCGCCCGGACCGACGAGGGCCCAGGCGTACGCCCAGGTCGCCCACAGCCCGGTGGCATTCTGGACCGCGAGGATCAGTCCGACGACGGTCGTGATCCCGCCGCCGACGGCCAGCCCGGCGCCCTCGCGACCGTCGGTCGTCAGGCCCCAGGCGAACAGGAGCACGCCGGGCACGATGATGAACAGCGGCCAGCCGGCCGAGGCGAGGTCGATCCCGACGACCCGATCGACGAGGAAGAGGCCACCGATCGCGATCAGGATGATGCCGAGGACGACCCCGCCGCGGTCGTCGCGAGGCGATCTTCCGGTCATCGCGCCCGAGGCCGCCGGCGGGTCATCGGTCAGTCGCGGACGGATTCAGCGAGCTTGTGCTCGACCGCCCAGAGCGCCGCCTGGGTCCGCGACGCGAGCCCGAGCTTGCCGAGGATGTTCGACACGTAGGTCCGCGCGGTCCGTTCCGTGATGAACAGGGCCGAACCGATCTCCTTGTTGCTCATCCCCTGGCCGAGCAGCCGGATCACGTCCTTTTCGCGGTCGGTCAGCGGCTCGACCGGCTCGCTCTCGCCGCTCTTCTTCGCCCGCATCCGCTGGGCAAGCAGCCGGGCAACGGCCGGATCGAGGTGGACCTCGCCGGCGAAGGCCGCGCGGACCGCCGTGGCGACCTCCTCGGCCTCGGCATCCTTGAGCACGTAGCCCGACGCACCGGCCTCGAGGGCGGCGGTGACCTTCTCCTCCTCGATGAAGCTCGTCATCGTGACGATCTCGGTCTCGGGACGCTCCGCCTTGATCCGGCCGATGGCGGTGACCCCGTCCATGTTCGGCATCAGGAGGTCCATGAGAACGACGTCCGGCTCGAGGCGGCGGGCCATGGCCACGCCCTCGCTGCCGTCGGCGGCCTCGCCGACGACCTCGATGTCATCCTGGAGGTCGAAGAAGACGCGCAATCCCATCCGGACGACGGAAT
This sequence comes from Verrucomicrobiia bacterium, assembly GCA_035607275.1. Classification (GTDB taxonomy): domain Bacteria; phylum Chloroflexota; class Limnocylindria; order Limnocylindrales; family CSP1-4; genus CF-46. The sequence continues at coordinate 6,095 of DATNBW010000229.1, forward strand.
GGTCGTCGACGATCAGGACGCGGATGCGGGACTGTTCGTCCACGGAACCTCCGGGGGACAGCGGGCGGGCAAGGCGGGTGGCGGAAGCCACGCTGGTCACGGTCGAGTCTAGCAAGGTGGAGACCTCCACCGGCTCAGTCGAGGGCGCGTCGGGTCGTGGCGACCACGGCGTCGATCAGCTCGTGCGGCCGGAATGTCTTGCGTGCATATGCATCGGCACCGCTGGTCAGGTCGGCGGTGTCGGACCAGTTGAGGACGAGAACACGGGTGCCCGGGGCAACGGCGCGGAACCGGGCAATCAGGGCAGTGCCGTCGATCCCCGGCAGGCGCGGATCGACGACGACGACGTCGGGTGCGGTCTCGGCAGCGAGGTGGACCGCCCCGTCGGCGGTGCCGGCACTGCCGATGACGAGACACCTCTGGCCGATCCGGAGCAGGCCGGCCAGACTCTCGCGGACTCGTTCGTCGGGATCGACGAGGAGCACGCGACAGGGAACCGGCGCCGCAGCAGGGTCGGACATGCAGGCAGTGTCGGGTGGCCGACACCCCGGGCGACAGGGATGGACGTCCCGAATCGTGCTACGTCATTCCGCCAGTGGAGGTGGGACCCGGTCCTGGGGGTGGCGGGGCGTGCCGCGGCGCCGTGCCGTGCCAGGGCTTCGTGCCGGGCAGGTTTCGAGCCACAAGTCGCACCACGCGACCTTCGGCGCGATCCGACCCGCGAACACGGGTTGCTCGGGCTCCAGCGAGCTTCCCGCAGGTAAGGCTCACGCTCAGCCGCGGGTGGCGTGACCCTTGGACGACATCGATCTTCGGTCGAATTCCGAGCCGAAGGTCGCCAGGTCGGACTTGTGGCATGAAACGGCGTCGCCGACCGGGTCGAACGGCCCGCACGGCGCGCTCTCGATGGAGAGGCCGGGCCTGCGCGCGGGCACTCAGGCGAACGCCGCCTGTGGTAGGGGTGTGGGTGGCGCTGGCGGCGACTGCGTCGGCGACGCGCGGCGCCGCGCTGCGGTCAGTCGGAGCCGTTCCGCGCGCTCGAGCCCGCGCCGCTCCCGGCGAGCGCGGCGTTGCTGGCGGCCCGCTCGATCGCCTCGGGTGGCACGAGGACCTCGACCGTGGTCCCCTCCCCCGACCGCGACGTCACGGTGTAGGTGGCTCCGATCTTGTCGGCCCGGGCGCGCATCCCGGCCAGCCCGAGATGGCCGTCCGGCACCGCGGCGGCGTCGAAGCCCTTGCCGTCGTCGCGGATCCGGAGCACGACGTCCGAGCCGTGGCGATCGACCGCCAGCTCGACCTGCCGCGCGGCCGCGTGCTTCACGACGTTGTGGAGGGCTTCCTGGGCGATCCGGTAGAGGACCTCCTCGATCTCGAGAGGCAGCCGATCGGTCAGCTCGCTGGTCACGACGACCGGCAGGCCGATCCGGCCCTGGAGGGCGGCGGTGTGGGTCCGCAGGGCCGGCAGGAGGCCGTCGTTCTCGAGGTTGCCCGGCCGAAGCTCGAAGATCAGTGCCCGCATCTCCGCGAGGGCCTCGCGCTGGAGGTCGCGGAGCGAGGTGAGCTTCGCCTTGGCGACGTCCGGGTCGCGATCGATCAGGAGCTCGACCGAGCGGGTGACGAGCGTCATCGAGAACAGCGCCTGGGTGACCGAGTCGTGGAGCTCGCGGGCGAGGTGGGCTCGTTCCTGACTCGATGCGAGCTCGCCGGCCTGACGCCGGAGGTCGCGCTCGAGCCGCTCGCGCTCGCTGATGTCGCGTGCGGCGCCGTGAATTCCCGCGAATCGGTTCGCGGCATCGGTCATGCCGATCGCGTTGACCTCGACCGGGACGGATCCCCCGTCGACCCTGCGCATCCGGAACCGCTGGACCTGCATCCGGGTCGGCTCGTCGATGAACGCCTGCCAGGCGGCCGCGGCGTCCGGGAACGTGTCGAGGTCGACGATCGTCGAGAAGTGCTTGCCGAGAAGATCGGCCGCTCCGTACCCGGTCAGCCGCTCGACCGTTTCCGAGTAGTAGGTGTAGCGGCCTTCCGCGTCGGTCGAGAAGATGATGTCCGGCGAGTTCTCGACGAGGAACCGGTAGCGCTCCTCGGACTGGCGCAGCTCGCGCTCGAGGCGCTCGCGCTCGGCGATGTCGCGGGTCGCGCCGTGGATCCCCGCGAATGCCCCGTTCACCGTCGTACCGATCGAGCTCACCTCGACCGGCACCGTGCCGCCGTTCTTGTGGATGAGGTCGAGCTTCACCACCTGGCGGCGCGACGGCTCGGCGACGATCGCCTCCCAGCGTTCGATGGCGGCCGGCAGCGACGCCGGGTCGACGACGGCCGAGAAGTGGCCGCCGACCAGCTCGGCCGGCGGGAACCCCGTCATCTTCTCGATCGAGTCCGACAGGTACGTGAACGTGCCCTCCGCGTCGGTCGAGAAGATGATGTCCGGCGAGTTGTCGACCAGGAACCGGTAGCGCTCCTCGGACTGGCGCAGCTCGCGCTCGAGGCGTTCGCGCTCGGTGATGTCGCGGGCGGCGCCCTGGATGCCGGCGAACACGCCGTCTCGGCGAACGCCGACCGAGCTGACCTCGAACGGCAGCAGGCGGCCGTCGGCATGGCGGAGGTCGAGCCGGTTCGTCAGCTCGAGGTCCGGATCCTCGCGCATCAGTCCGAAGCGCGCCCCTGGCTCAACGCCGGGCTCGTAGGCGATCAGGTCGGTGAAGGGCCGGCCGACGAGATCCCCGGGCTCGCGTCCGAGCGAGCGCCGGATCGTGTCCGAGAGGTACGAGAACCGGCCGTCGGCGTCGACCGCAAAGATGATGTCGGGCGAGTTCTCGATGAGGAATCGGAACCGGTGCTCCGACTCGCGCAGCTCGCGCTCGAGCCGGTCACGTTCGCTCATGTCGCGGACGTTGCCGTTGGCGCCGGCGAACCTGCCATTGTCGTCGCGGGTCGCGAAGGCGATGAACTCCGCAGGCAGCGGGCTGCCGTCGCGTTTGAGGAGATTGACCCGGCCGCGCAGCTCGCGGCCGCCGGCACTCGAGTCCTCGCCGATCCCGGCCGTCCAGTCGATCTCCGCGACCTCGCGCGACGTCTCGTGGACGAGCGCCCCGAAGTGCTTGCCCAGCAGGTCTTCGGCCCGCCAGCCCGTCAGCCGCTGGCACGTGTCCGAGATGAACGTGAAGCGCGCGTCCGCGTCGATGGACCAGACGAGGTCCGGCGAGTTCTGGACGAGGTAGCGGTAACGGGATTCGGACTCGCCGAGGAGCTCGTACAGGTTCGAGTTGGTCAGGGCAATCGCGGCCTGGTCGGCGAGACCCTGGAGGAGATCGAGCTCGTCGGGCAGGATCTCGCGCGGCTGGGCGTAGGAAATCGCGAGGGTCCCGATCACCTCGCCGGCCGGCGCGCGCAGCGGCGCCGCGGCCATCGCCCGGAGACCCAGGCGGGCCGCCGCCGCGTCGTCGTCCGGCTCGTGGGGAATGCGCGGGTCGGCTTCGTAATCGTGCGTCCAGACCGGGCGGACCTCCTCCGCGGCGAGGCCGTTGATCCCGCCGCCGAGCGGGAACGTCATCTTCTTGAGCCAGGACTCGGTGTCGACGTCCATCCCGCCCGCGACGATCACCGGCACGAGGTAGGTGCCGTCCTCCGACATCCGGGTCAGATGGGCGCCGTCGGAGCGGAGCAGGCGCCGCGACTCGTCGACCACCCGGGCGAGGATCTCGCCGGGATCGCCGAGCGACGTGATCCGGGCCGAGATGTCGCGCAACGAGCGCTCCGTCTCCGCGCGCGCCTCGAGCTCGCCCTGCGATCGCTCCAGCTCGTCGATCAGGCTCGCGTTGAGCATGGCGATCGCGGCCTGGTCGGCGAGGGCGCCGAGGAGGTTCGCCTGGTCTTCGCCGAACCGTCCGGGCTCGGGCGAGAAGACCGCGATCGTTCCGAGCGAGCCGCGCTCCGAGACGAGGGGTGCGATCGCGATCGCCCGAAGCCCGAGCCCGCGGGCGACCTCCGCGGTCTCGGCATCGACGGCGAACCGCTCGTCGTCGAGATAGTCGACCGTGAACAGCGCGGTCCGCCCGGCCAGGGCGCGCCGGACGATGTCCTCGCCGACCCGGCTGCCCGCCCAGCGACTGATCCGGTCAGGGTCGAGACCGGCCACGTAGCCGACCGCGATCGAGCCCGTGATCGGGTCGAGGAGGTCGATGATCGCGCCTTCCGAGTCGAGGAGCCGGGCCGCCTCGTCGGCGACATGCTGGAGGAGCTCGTCGGTCTCGCGGATCGCGGTGATCCGGGCCGCGATCTCGCGCAGGGACTGCTCCGTCGCCGCCCGCCGGCCGACCTCCCGGCGGGACCGGTTGAGCTCCTCGATCAGGCGGGTGTTCGTGATCGCGATCGCCGCCTGGGCGGCCAGCGAGCGGATGACCGCCGCGTCGTCGTCGTCGAAGGCGCCGGGCCGGGTGGCGTAGACCTCGAGGGCACCGAGCGGGCCCGCCTCGCCGCTGACCGGGGCGATGATCATCGAGCGGTAGCCCGTGCCGTCGAAGAACCGGTCGTTGACGTCGGAATCCGGGAACATCACCTTCGGGTCGTCCGACGCGGTGATCACGCGGTTCTCGGCCACCGCCTGGCCGGTCGCTCCGACCCCGACCGGGATCGTCATGTTGGCGATCTCTTCCTCGGTGAAGAGATGAGCCACCCCGGCATCGAACGCCCAGCGGAGCTGCTCGCCCCCCGGGTCGACGAGATCGAGCACCGAGCCATCCGCGCCGACGAGGCGCTTGGCGGCGTCCACGACCTGCTGGAGGAGGGCGCCCGGGTCGCGCGTCGCGGTGATCTGGGCGGCGATCTCGCGCAGGGACTGCTCGGCGTCCGCGCGGCGGGCCAGCTCGGTGCTCGATGCGTCGAGCTCCTCGATCAGGCGGGCCGTCTGGATCGCGATCGAGGCCTGGGTCGCGATCGCCTCGATCAGATGGGCGTCCTGCTCGTCCCAGGCGTGCAGACGGGTCGTGTAGATCGTGATCGCGCCGAACGGCACGCCCTCGCCGAGGAGCGGCGCCGACATCACCGACCGGATGCCGGTCTCGACCACGAACCCGTCGGGCCCGCTCGCGTGGACGAAGCTGTCGTCGTTGAGGTAGTCCCCGGTCCAGGCCACGACGCGATCCTTGACCGCCCGCCCGGAGACGCCCTGGTCGATCCTCTCGTCGGGCTCGTCGGGCCAGTCCCACTTCTCGTTCGGGGTCGTGGTGGCCGAGTGGTAGGCCCAGCGGAGCAGGCCGGATCGATCGTCGATCAGGTCGATCCGGGCCTCGTCGGCATCGAGCAGCCGGGCAGCCTCGTCGACGGTCCGCTGGAGGACGCCCTGGGCGCCCTTCGTCGCGCTGATCCGGGCGGCGATCTCGCGGACCGCACGCTCCTCGTCGGCCCGCCGGGCGAGCGTCGAGCGCGAGGCGTTGAGCTCGTCGATCAGGCGGGCGTTCTGGATCGCGATCGCGGCCTGGTCGGCCAGGCCCTGGAGGAGCTCGGCCTGGTTGTCGTCGTAGTGGTCGGGCAGCTCGCTGCTGACCGAGATGGCGCCGAGCGGACCCGTCTCGCCACGGAGCGGCGCCGACAGCACGGAGCGGAAGCCGGTCGCCTCGACCAGGGCGTCGGACAGTGGCACGTGGGTGAATCGGTCGTCGGCGAGGTAGTCTCCGGTCCGGAAGGCGCTGCCGCTCGCCACCGTCAGGCCGGCGATTCCCTCGCCCACCTGGAACTCGGCGTCGAAGCCCGTGTCGTGGGTCCGGACGGCGTCCTCGCCCGACGCGAAGGCCCAGCGGAGCGTCGTCCCGTCGTCGTCGAGCATGTCGATCCGGGCCGAGTCCGACGCGAGCAGGCGGCGCGCCTCGTCGACGGTCTGCTGGAGGATCGCCTCGACGTCACGCAGGGCGGAGATGTTGGCCGCGATCTCACGGACCGACCGCTCGGCATCGGCCCGGCGCGAGATCTCCTCGCGCGATCGACCGAGCTCGTCGATCAGGCGGGCGTTCGCGATCGCGACGACGACCTGGTCGGCGAAGGCCGCCATGAGCGCCGCATCCTCCTCGTCGAACGCACCGACCCGGGTCGTCGCGACCTTCAGGACGCCGACGAGGGCACCGTCGGACCAGAGCGGCGCCGCCAGGACCGAGTGGATCCCGGCCTGGGCGACGAAGGCGTCCGATTCGGGGATGTGCCGGATCCGCGTGTCGGCGAGGTAGTCGGCGGTCGCGACGACCCGGCGCTCCTCGATCGCGACACTGTTGATCCCGACCTCCGCGGCGACGCCCTCATGCGTGCCGGGCAGGTCGCCGGCGAACCGGCCCTCGCCGGACGCGGTGGTCCAGCGGATCAGGCCGGTTGCGGGATCGACGATGTCGAGCTGTGACCGCTCGGCCTCCATCAGCCGTCGGGCCGAGTCGGTCACCTGCTGGAGGAGCTCGGTCGGATCGCGGATCGCCGTGATCCGGGTCGCGATCTCGCGGAGCGCCTGCTCGGCGGTGGCCCGCCGCCGGATCTCGACGGTCGAGCGCTCGAGCGCCTGGATGAGCCGCGAGTTGTGGATCGCGATCGCCGCCTGGTGGGCGAGCGCCTCGGCCAGGCCGACCTGGTCGGGTCCGAACGCATCGACGTCCGCGCTTCCGACCTGGAGCACGCCGAGCAGCGTGTCCTCCGCGATCAGCGGCGTGATGACGAGCGAGCGGACCCCGTCCTCCCCGACGGCCCGATCGAGTTCGGGGTCGTGCTCGAAGGAGTCGTCGGACGGGTAGTTGCCGACGACGATCGTCCGGCGCTCGCTGATCGCCCGCCCGGACGCACCGTACGGGTACGGCTCGCCGGCCTCGTCGACCGCAGCTCCGCCGATGTGCCGGCCGGCGCCCTGGAACGTGTAGCCGACGCGTCCGCCGTCACGGCCGATCAGGTCGATCCGGACACGCTCCGCGCGCAGGAGGCGGGCGGCCTCGTCGACGACGTCCTGGAGGAGGTCCGACGGGTCACGGATCGCGGTGATCCGGGCGGCGATCTCGCGGAGGGCACGCTCCTCGTCGGCCCGGCGCCGCTCGTCGGCCTGCGAGGCGGCGAGCCGCTCGATGAGCCCGGCGTTCGTCATCGCGATCGCGGCCTGGCCGGCGAGAGCCTCGAGCAGGCGGGCGTCGGGCTCGCCGAACGCATCGACCTCGCCGGTGTACACGGTCAGCGTGCCGAGCGGGCCGTGCTCGCCGACGAGGGGCACCGCGACGACCGACCGGATCGCGTACTTCCGGACGTGCTCGTCGGGCAGCGTGGCGTGCTCGAACCGGTCGTCGTTGAGGTAGTCGCCGGTGAAGACGGGCCGCAGCTCGCGAACCGCCCGGCCGGAGATCCCCTCGCCGGCCTTCGCCTCGCCGCTGCCGCCGATCGGTCCGAGACCCGGCCGCCGGCCGGTGGTCGCGTCGTACGCCCAGTAGAGGGCGCCGTCGCGCTCGTCGAGGAGGTCGATCCGGGCGCCGTCCGCGCCGAGGAGGCGGGCCGCCTCGTCGACCGCGAGCTGGAGGACCTCGCTCGGCTCGCGGACGGCGGTGATCCTGGCCCCGATCTCGCGGAGGGCGCGTTCGGCATCCGCGCGGCGCTCGAGCTCGGCTCGCGAGCCGGCGAGCTCCTCGATGAGCTCGGCATTGGCCATCGCCGCGGCGGCGTGGTCGGCGAGGGCCCGGACCAGCGCGACGTCGTGCTCGTCGAAGGTGTCCGGCCGGCTCGAGTACGTGCCCATCGCCCCGAACACCCGATCGCCGGCGATCAGCGGGGCGACGAGGAACGAGTGGATCGCCAGCGTCCTGACGAGCCGGTCGGCGCCCGGGAAGTGGACGAAGCTCGGGTCGCTCGGATAGTCGCCGGTCACCTGGATCCGGCGCTCGGCCACCGCCCGCCCGAACAGGCCGACCCCCGGCTCGACCTTGAGGGTCCGGACCCAGCGCCGGCGGCGATCGTCGGTGATCCCGGCGTCATCGGCGAAGCGGAGGATGCCGGTCGCGGCGTCGAGCAGGTAGGCCATCGCGCCGTCGGAGCGAAGGAGGCGCGCCGCCTCCTCGAGGGCGTGATGGAGCGTCGTCCGGTTCTCCGGGCTGAGGAGTCCGGCGACGGGAGCCTCGTCGTCGTCGAGCGGCGCGTCGTCGCCGTCGTCGAGCGGCGCGTCGTCGCCGAGCGGCGCGTCGTCGTCGAGCGCCTCGGGATCGGGTGCCCGGTCGGCGTCGGCGGTCGAGCGGGCGGCATCGTCGGACGGCCCGGTCGGCTCGGGCGAATGGGCGCGGCGGCGCGGACGGGTCGTGGCCACGTCGGGAGGATACGACGCGATCCGCGGGCCGGGGATCGTCGGTCGCGGATCCGCCGTACGTCATCCGTCCCGATCGGTGCCGGCCGGGAGACGACGATCGGCACCGTCCGGCGCCCAATCGACCGGGCGGTCCAACGACCGAGACCGTTGTCGACCGCAGCCGAGGCCCACGTGGGCAGGGCAGACGCGAGGATGCAGCCAGACGCCGATCAACCGCGGCGACGCACCCACTCACCCTGAGGTACGCCCCGACATGACTCCCCGAAGCAGCCTGCGCCCCCTCGACGTGGTCATCCGGATCGCCATTGTCGGCCTGACACTGGGCACGGCCTACATCCACTCGACCCTCGGCGGCCTGCTCTTCACCCTGAACGCGCTCGGCTACCTGGTCGCCGCCGTCGCCGTCGTCATCCCGCTCGGCCTGGCGATCCGCTTCCGCTGGTTCGTCCGCCTCGGGCTGATGGGCTACGCCGCGACCGCGATCGTCGCGTGGGCCATCCAGGGCCCGTACTATTCGACGGCGTTCATCGCCAAGGGCATCGAGGTCGCGCTGATCACGCTGCTCGCGGTCGACTTCGCCCGGATGGACGGCAACCCCGTCAACGTCATCAAGAGCGAGCTCGGACTCCTCGCCACGAGGCTCGGCCGCCGGCCGGCGACCGGCCAGGCGGGCGCCTGACCCTCTCCCTCCCGCGGGACCCGGCTGCACCGGGTCCCGCTCACAACGCATCGACACGGAGCCGCCCGACATGAAGCGCATCCTTCCTGCCCTCGCCCTCGTCGCCCTTGCCGCGATCAGCGCGGCCTGCTCCTCCGCCGCGGCCCAGCCCGTGGCGTCCGGTCCGGTCGACCCGAACGGCCCGACGATCGTCGCCAAGAACATGGCGTTCACGACCTCGACCGTCGAGGTCAAGGCCGGGTCGAATTTCACCCTCCACTTCGACAACCAGGACTCGGCGCCGCACAACGTCGCGATCTTCACCGACAGCAGCGCCTCCCAGAAGGTCTCGGTCGGCGAGATCGTCGCGGCAGGCAAGAAGGACCAGGTGGTCCCGGCCCTCAAGGCGGGCACGTACTTCTTCCGCTGCGACGTGCACACGAACATGACCGGGACGATCGTCGCCAAGTAGTCGATCGGGCAGCACCGGCCATTCGTCCGAACCCCGGGCTCCCGCCCGGGGTTCTTCGATTCGAGGGTCGGCCGTCTGCGGCCGAGCGTGGCCGGCACCGGCCCCGCGCACCGGATGGGTCAACGGGGCGCACGAAGATCGTGCCGAACGTCCCTCGACCGCTCAGCCCGCCGCCTGCAGAATGGGGGCAACCCCCCGAACCCGAGGAGCGAACGACCTTGCTCGAGATCACCGACCTGTCCAAGCGCTATGGATCGGTCGTCGCCCTCGACGGCGCGACGTTCTCCGTCCGGCCCGGCCGGCTCGTCGGCTTCCTCGGCCCGAACGGGGCCGGCAAGACGACGACGATGCGCTGCGTCTTCGGTCTCGTCCGGCCCGACCACGGGACGATCACCTGGCAGGGCCGTCCGATCGACCGGACCCATCGGCTCCGGTTCGGGTACATGCCCGAGCAGCGCGGCCTCTACCCGCGGATGAAGGTCGCCGACCAGCTGAGCTACTTCGCCCAGCAGCACGGCCTGCCCGCGACGACGGCCAGGGCGGCGACGGCGCGCTGGCTCGACGGCCTCGGTCTCGCCGATCGGGCCGGCGCGAAGCTCGAGGCCCTGTCGCACGGCAACCAGCAGCGCGTCCAGCTCGGCGCGGCGCTCGTCCACGACCCGGTGCTGCTCGTCCTCGACGAGCCGTTCAGCGGCCTCGACCCGCTCGGGATCGCGACGATGTCCGGGATCCTCCGCGAACGAGCCGCGGCCGGCGTGGCCGTCGTGTTCTCGAGCCACCAGCTCGACCTCGTCGAGGACCTGTGCGAGGACGTCGTGATCGTCAACCGCGGCCGGATCGCCGCCGCCGGCGCGATCGACGACCTGCGCGCGGCCTCGGCCAGGCGCCATCTCGAGGTCGAGGTGGTCGGCAACGGCAATGCCTGGCTCGACGGGAGGCCGGATCTGACGATCGTCGAGCAGCGTGGCGACTTCGCCCGGCTCATTGCGCCCGCGGACCTCGACCTCGCCGGGGTCCTGTCGGCCGCATCGGCCGCGGGTCCCGTGCGCCGATTCGCGTTCCAGCCGCCGACGCTCTCGGAGCTGTTCATGGACCTGGTGCAGGCATGAGCCGCCGTCGTGCGATCTGGCTCGTCGCTCGCCGCGAGCTCCTCGAGCGGGGACGCAGCCGGGCGTTCCTCCTCTCGCTGATCCTGTCGGTCGGGATCATCGTCGCCGGCGTGTTCCTGCCGACGTTGATCGGCAGCGGGCCGGGCAGCCAGCACCTCGGGGTCGTCGGCTCGCCGCCGAGCGGGCTCGTCCCGGGTCTCGCGGCGTCGGCGAAGGCGGTCGGCCTCGTCCTGAGGGTCGAGAGCGTGAGCGACCTGCCGACCGGCGAGGCCCGCCTCCGCGACGACTCGCTCGAGGCGCTCCTGGTCGTTCCGCCGGACGGCTCGACCCCGACGTACATCGTGAAGACCCGCGGGAACGGGCTTCTCCAGCAGGTCGTCGCCGCCAGCTTCACGACCCCGCCCCAGATCGCGTTCCGGGAGTTGGAGGCCGCGGATCCCGACCGTGACACCTCGTTCCTGTTCGCGAACGTCGGCGTGATCCTCCTGTTCATCTCGATCTTCTCGTTCGGGACGTGGGTCCTGACGGGCGTCGTCGAGGAGAAGCAGAGCCGGGTCGTCGAGGTCGTCCTCTCGACGATCGAGCCGCGCGACCTGCTGATCGGGAAGGTCCTCGGGATCGGCGTCCTCGGGCTCGCCCAGCTCGTCGTCATGGTCACCGTCGGGCTGAGCGCGGGCGTCGCGGGCGGCCGGTTCAGCCTGCCGCCGACGACGGGGTCGACGGTCGCGATGCTGTTCGTCTGGTTCATCCTCGGCTACGCGTTCTACTCGACCGCCCTCGGCGTCCTGGGAGCCCTCGCGTCCCGGATGGAGGAGGCCTCGAACGCCTCGAGCCCGGTCAGCTTCATCGCGATGGGCGGCTACTTCTTCGCGCTGATCGTCGCCCTCAACGACCCGGCCGGAACCGCGGCCCGGATCGCGAGCTTCATCCCGCCGGTCGCGCCGATGGTCGTGCCGCTGCGCGCGGCACTGGGAGCGATCGAGCCGTGGGAGATCATCGGGTCGGCCGCGTTCATGGTCGCGGCGATCTGGGCCCTGTTCGTGGTCGGCGGGCGGGTCTACTCCGGAGCCGTGCTCCAGACCGGGGCGCGGTTGCGGTTGCGCGACGCGTGGCGAGCGTCGGGGCGCGGCTGAGGGCTCGTCGTCCTGGCCGGATCTCAGTCCGGGCGCGGCAGGCTCTCGAAGAGGCCCGGCGTCCCGCCCGCGTGCCAGAACACGACGGGCCCCGTGAGCCGGCCGTCGCGAACCCGCGTGACGAGCCCGGCCAGCGCCTTCGCCGTGTAGATCGGGTCGACGAGGATCCCCTCGGAGCGGGCGAGCAGGCGCGACGCCTCGTCGGCGGCAGGCGTCGGCCGGCCATAGCCCGCGCCGAGCTGGTCGTCCTCGATGGCGATCGTATCCTCGCCGAGGGCGCCGCCGATCAGCGGAACGAGGCCCTCGAGGATGCCGGCGACGGTCGGCCGGAGCTCGGCGGACGGCGCGGCCACCGCGATCCCGAGGACGACACGCCGCGGCGGCGCGGCCAGGGCGAGACCCGCGAGGACGCCGGCCTGGGTCCCGCCCGTCGCCGACGCCAGGACGACCGTGGCGCCACCGACCCCCGCGATCTCGAGCTGGTCGGCGAGCTCGAGTCCGGCGAGGACCTGGCCCGCCGCGCCGATCGGGTCGGCGCCGCCGATCGGCCCGGTGCCGCCGACGCCGATGACGAACGGCCTGCGTCCCGCCGCCCGAGCCTCGGCGGCGAGCTCTTCCACGAGTGCGGCACGCTCCGTCCGGTCGTCGGTCGCGGTGACGTGGACCGTCGCGCCGAGGAGCTCGTCGAGCCGCTGGTTCGGGCCCTCGGCACCGGCAGCCGGCGGCGGTCCCGTGAGGACGACGTGCACGGCGAGCCCGGCCCGCGCGCCGGCCGCCGCCGTCAACCGGCAGTGGTTCGACCAGCGCCGGCCCGACGTGATCAGGGTGTCGGCGCCGTCGGCCAGCGCCGCCCCGACGAGGAACTCCAGGTTGCGCAGCTTGTTGCCGCCGAACGCCAGGGGCAGGAGATCCTCGCGCTTGATCCAGACCTCCGCGTCGCCGCCCAGGACCTCCGAGAATCGGCGCAACGGCGCAAGCGGCGACGGACCGTCGAGCAGCCCGAACCTGGGCAGCGCGGCGATGCCGGGCGGGATGACCATCGGACGATCGTAGCCGGTGCTAGGCTCGTGGAACCGTGCCGGACACCACCCTGACCCCCGCCCGCGGGACCCTGTATCGCGACGCCGCCCTGGCCGACGGCCGGAGCGATCGCCTGCAGCACGGGATGAGCGTCCTCGTCGACGGCGACCGGATCGCCTGGATCCGCCCGACCGATGCAGAGGAGGACCCGGGTCCGGCTGACGAGCTCGAGGTCGTCGACGGCGGCGGGGCGACGATCGTGCCCGGCATGGTCGACGGGCACAGCCATCTCACCCTGCCGGGCGGCTCGCACTGGATCGAGCGCGGCTCCGATCCGCCATCCGCGGCCGTCGCGACGGCGGCTCGCAACGCGGCGCTGATGACCCAGTCGGGCGTGCGCTGGGCGCGCGACGTCGGGTCGGCCGTCGGGCGCGATCCGGTGGACGGGCGCGAACGGGCGCTCGCCCTCGGGGTCCGCGACCGGGCGCGCGGGCGCGCCGGCTGGCCGCACATCCGGGCCGCCGGGACGTGGATCGGCGGGCCGGGCGCGCTCGGCGATCTCGGGGTCGAGGTCGCCGACGGCGATGCCCTGGTCGCCGCCGCCGAGCGCCAGCTCGACGACGGCGCCGACTTCATCAAGCTCTATCTCGACGGTGAGGACCCGACCGTCAGTCCCTGGTCGGTCGCCGAGATCGAGCGGGTCGTCGCCGCCGTGCACGCCCGCGGCGCGCGGGTCACGGCCCACAGCGGCCGCCTCGACGGCGCGCAGAAGGGCGTCGCCGGTGGCGTCGACGCGCTCGAGCACGGCTTCGAGCTGGACGACGATGTCGCCGCGGCGATGGCCGGTCAGGGCACCTTCCTCGTCTCGACCCTCGCGGTCTTCCGCTCCTGGGTGAGCTTCGGCTCGACGACCCTGATCGAGCGCTTCACCGATGCCGACGGTCATCAGCGGCTCGCCGCGCGTCGCGAGCGGGCCGAGGAGTCCGTGCGGATCGCCCACCGGGCCGGCGTGCGCATCGCGACCGGGACGGACTTCGGTGGCGGCTCGACCCGGGCGAACCAGCTGGCCTGGGAGGTCGAGTCGCTCGTGGCCGCCGGGCTGGAGCCGTGGGAAGCCCTCGGCGCGGCCACTTGGCGCGGCGGAGAGCTGCTCGGCGAGCCGGACGGCGGGGTCCTGCGCGACGGCGGCCCGGCCGACTTCTCGCTCGTCCACGGCGACCCGCTGTCGGACCCGACCGCCCTCTGGCGGGTCTGGCGCGTGTCGTGGTCGCCCGACCCGGTCGTCGTCTAGGTCGAGATCGTGGCCATCCGGATCCGTCCAGAGGAGCGCTCCACGTCGACCGGCCAGAACGCCGACATGGAGCGCTCGATCGCG
>DATNBW010000250.1:0-20930 GCA_035607275.1 Verrucomicrobiia bacterium
TCACTTCCGGCGCAGGACGAAGCGGAACACGCCGCCGTCCGCGGATTGTTCGATCAGCTCGTGGCCCGTCGTCCGCGACCAGGCTCCGAAGTCCTTGACGGACCCTGGATCGGTCGCAAGAACCTCGATGAGAGCGCCCGAGGCGACGGTTCGGATCGCCTGGGCCGTCTTGACGATCGGCATCGGGCACGACAGCCCGCGAGCGTCGACGTGCTGGAGGATCTGGAGCGTCATCGATGGCCTCCTTCGGCCGCTAGATGAAGACGACCTGGCCCGCGCCCGCATTGAGGTAGAAGGCCGTGACGCCTTCCACGCCGTCCACGAGCGGGTCGAGATCGGATTGATCGAGGTGGAGCAGGTCCATCGAGAGCGAGCACGCCTCGATGTCGACGCCGCCGAGCTCCTTGGCCTGGCGAAGCGTCTCCGCCCAGCTGGCCTGACCGGCCGCTCGCAGGCCGTCGACCGCAGCCCTGCCCGTGGCGCCGGCTTCGGGCGCAAGGCCGTGATCCGCGCCAATGCGATCGGCCCGGAAGGCGTCGAGGGCCCAGTACTGGAGAAAGACGTTGACGGGCTTGCCGAGCGCCGCGGCCCCGGCCGCAAGCACGGCGGCAGCCTGGAGCTTGTCGTCTGTTCCGGAGAAGAGAACCAGGTTGAGGGAGTCGTCCATGGTCGTGTTACCTCGCACTCGCGTTGGCCCGAGCGGGGACGTCCGGCGCGAGTACTTCCGTCGCGGCGATCCCCGCCAGGCGGGTGAGCCGGCGCTCGAGGACGGCGCGCATGATGCCGCAGGCGACCAGGACATCCGGGTCGGTCAAGCGATAGCGGACCTCGCGACCGTCACGCTCGGCCTCGACGATGCCCGCAGATCGCATGACCGCCAGGTGCTGGGACACGTTCGGCTGGCTGGCGCCGATGCGCGCGGCCAGCCGGCCGACCTCGATCGGTCCGTTGACCAGCGCGTGCAGGATCTCGAGCCGGCGTGGGCTGGCCAGGACCCTCAGGACCTCGGCCTGGAGCATCGTGATCTCGTCCATGCCCCAACCATGGACACATGCGCAGGCGGTGATGAGTGCCGGCGGGCCCATGTCCGGCAGGCCACAGGTCACGACCGACAGCCGATCCGACGAGCAGCGGACGACCGGGTCGCCCAGTCAGAACGATCCGCTCAGCCGAAGGTGAAGCAGTACGCCTCCGCGCCCGCGTCGAGGAACTCGATCTCAACGAGGCTCTCGCCGATGCGGCCGGTCTGTCGGATCCGGGCCATCTTCACGGTTGCCCGGTACTCAGGCCAGCCCGGTCCGAACGTCCGTGACAGCGTCGCCTCCTCGTCGGGCGAGAACGGGCGCGCGCGGCGCGAGCCGGCGCGTCGAGCCCTCCGTCAGGCGTTCGCCCGGATCTGGCGCAGGGCCTCGGCCAGTCCCCCATTCGAGGGCTCGCCGTGGCCGGGCAGCACCCAGGTCGCCTCGAGGTTGTCGAGCTTCGCGAGCGACGCCAGGGCCTGCGCCGGCTCGAGCGTGAACGGCGCCGGGCGCGGCCCGACCTCGCCGGTCAACACGCTCCGGGTCGTCATCGCATCGCCCATGAAGACGGCGTCGCGGGCCGGAACATGCAACGCGACGCTGCCCGGGGTATGCCCGGGGAGATGGACGACCCGTGGCGCGCCCGGGACATCGAGCGTCGCGCCGTCGCCGAAGGTCACGACCTCGGTCAGGCGCGGGATCCGCAGGCCACCCTTGCGCGCCGTGTACATGAGGAAGCCCATCAGCGGCCCGATCTTCACGGGGCCCCAGCCCGACATGGGCTTTTTCACCTCTGCGCGGGCTCGCGCGGCGTCGAGCTCGTGGACGTACACGGGAATGCCGCGCTCGCGGCGGATCCGCTCCGCGAAGCCGACGTGGTCGGTGTCGCCGTGCGTGAGGACGACCGCCCGAACGTCGTCGAGCGTCCGGCCCATCGCGGCAAGCTCCCCCGGCAGGTCCGCCCAGTAGCCGGGCAGTCCGGCATCGACGATCGTGACCAGACCGGCCTCCTCGACGAGATAGACGTTGACCAGGCTCGAGCCCAGCCGATGCAGCGATGGTCCGAGTTTCATGTCGTTACCCACGACCCCTTTGGTTGCTGTACGATGTCCGACATGGCTATCCTAGATAGCTATCATCGCTACTGTCAATAGCCATACATGGAGACCATCACGGTGCCGACCCCCGCTCGGACCTCGCTCGACGAGATTGTCCTTGCCGGCCGCACGATCCTCGAAGCGGACGGGATCGACGGTCTGACCATGCAACGGGTGGCTGCGACCGTCGGCGTCCGCCCTCCGTCCCTGTACAAGCGGGTCGAGGGACGGACGCACCTGGTCCGGCTGATCGCCAACGACGTCGTGGGCGAGCTCGCGGAGACCATGGACGCGGCGGCGACGAGCGGCGATCCGCGACACGATCTTCGCCGCCTCGCCCATGCGTTCCGCGCGTTCGCCCAGGCGAACCCCAATGGGTACAGCCTGATCTTCGGCCAGCTGGACGAAGCGGAGCGAGCCGACCCGGAGCTCAACGCCCGAGCCAGCGCGGCGCTTCTGCGAACGGCAGCGGCCCTCGCCGGGCCCGACTACGGGCTCGATGCGGCTCGGACCGTGGTGGCCTGGGCAAACGGCTTCGTGAGCATGGAGCTCAGCGGCGCGTTCCGGCTGGGAGGCGACGTCGATCGCGCGTTCGCCTACGGGATCGACCGGCTCAGCAGCAGCATCTCCGATGGAGCGCCGCTTCCGCGCTGATTCGCTTGAATGGCCGGAGCCGGTCGTTCATCGTCCGTCCCTCGCTCAGCCGAAGGTGAAGCAGTACGCCTCGGCGCCCGCGCCGAGGAACTCGATCTCGACGCGGCGCTCGACGACCGGTCCGGCCTGCCGGATCAGCTGGTGGAGACGCTGCTCGGCGAGGGTGCCGTTGCCCTGCGCGTCCACGTCGAACCCGTGGGCGCCGCCCGGTGCTTGTCCGTCGAGGCGCACCCGGAACGGCACGGACGACCCTCGGGTTGACGGGCCCATCACGAGGTTCACGTCGCGGGCCTGGAACCGGAACGAGATGCTCGCACCGGCCTCGTTCGCGACGGCGGCGTGCTGCGCGAGCGTCCAGGTCCCGATCGGCGCCCACTCGTTGAGGCCGAGCCGCCCCGGCTCGGGATAGGAGGACGCCTCGTCCAACCGCGCGCGCTCGGGCGAGGCGAAGCCGGCGCTCCGGCCGTACGCGAGGTACGTCTCGGGCGTGCGGAGGGTCCGCCAGTCCGCGCCGACCTCGAATCCCGTTGGCTCGACGGATACGAGATCCGGCTCGACGCCCTCGGCGCCCGCTTCGACGAGCAGCTGCTGGATGACCATCTCGGCCATGGCGTACTCACCCTCGCCGAAGTGGTGGTAGCGGATCCTGCCCTCGGCATCGGCGATGTACAGGGCCGGCCAGAAGTGGTTCGAGAAGGCCTGCCAGACGCCGTAGTCGCTGTCGATCGCGATCGGGTACTCGACCCCGAAGCCGCGCGACCGGGCCACGACGTTGTCGAGGTCTCGCTCGAACCCGAACTCCGGGGTGTGGACGCCGACCACGGTCAGCCCGAGGCCGCGGTACTTCGCGTCCCAGGCCCGGACGTACGGCGCCGTGCGCAGCCAGTTGATGCAGGTGTAGGTCCAGAAGTCGACGGCCACGATACGCCCGCGCAGTCCCGCCGGCGTCAGCGGTTCGGAGTTCAGCCAGCCGGTCGCTCCGTCGAAGGATGGGAGGTGTCCCTCAACCGGGAGAACATCTTCGTCGCCCACGAGGCGATGGGCGAGCGAGCGGAGGAGGCCGGGATGGGTGGCTGGTCCGGGCATCGTCGACGCGCCGCCGGCACGGTCGGTCGTGCTTCGGTCATCGGACATGGGGGCCTCCAGGCATCAAGTGGCTCGCTCGCCCAGTATCCCCCACGACCGGTCGGGGGGAGGACGAGACGGATCGGGTGCGGATCGAATGACGAGACGGACGCGAGACGTGCCTGTCCTAGCGTGAGGGGGTCGTCCCCGGCCGCGACGATCGATGGTGACGGGGACGACGCGCGAACCGCGGGGTGACGCGTGGACACAGTCGTTGGCGCGGACGCTGCAGATCCGCAGGCGCAGGCTGCACCGGGTCCGGCCACGGGCGCGGGCAGCCCGGATGCGCACGGGCGGCACCGGGGGCACGCCGACAAGGCTCGGCACGCCCGGGCGCGTCGGTCGCGAATGCTGTCCGACGGCGCCCTCTTCGTGCTCGGGATTGCGATTCTCGCTCTGTCGATCATCGCGGCCAGCCTCCTGCCGGTTGCGACGATCCTGCGCGACGTGCTCGCGGGGTTGTGGACGACGCCGGACGTCCTCGTCGTCGTTGCCGTCGCGCTCGCGGCCGTCGCTCTTTTGGCGGGAACGATCTGGCCGACCACCTATCTGCCGACCGTCTGGGCGATCTCGCCACTGATCCCGGGCCTCGCGGCGGTCTGTGTCGTCGCCACCTTCCTCGTGGCGCCGGTCGGAGCGGGCGCGGCGGCGTTCATCATCGGGACGGAGATCGCCGCCGCCATCGCGATCGTCGGTGCGATCCCGCTGCGCATGCTCGCGACCGTCCGAGTGGCCCAGACCCGGAGCTACTGGGAGCTCCGGCGGAGATCCGAACAGCTCCGGAAGCGTCTCAGGGTGATCGAGGCCAGGGGATCCTCCGATGGCTGGAGCACCGCCGAGCAGATGGCCGTGGACGAGGCGAACAAGCAACTCGGCGAGGTCAAGCGGGCGTTGCTTCGATCCCCTCGGCGCAGCCGGACGAACGGTCTCGAGTGGGTCTCGGCGATGGGCTACGTCTCGCTCTGGCGGCGGGTCGATCGGGCGGAGGAGGCCCTGATCGACCTCGAGCCGCCGGAGGCGCTCCTGGGCGACGCGCTCCACGACAAGCTCCGACTCGCGGGCGCGGGGATCAAGCGCGATCAGTTGGAGGCGGCACTGGACCACGCCGTTCTCAGGATCGACAAGAAGGGCTTCGACGAATACTTCGCGCCGACGATGCAGAGCGCCAAGGTCGACGCGGCGACGCGTTCCCGCCGAGCGCGAGCCGACTGCGACGACGCGGATGCCAAGGTCCCGGCGACAGCCGAGGACGCGGCGTCGGACGGGCCGCCGACGGCCGCCGAGATCGTCCTCGCCCGAGCGATCCTCCGCGAGGTCCGGCATGCCCTCAACGGGTTCGTCCAGGACACGATGGAGGGGCTGGTCCGGGCGAGAAACCGACTCTGGCGGGCCATCCTCCTGACCGCCACGACCACCTTCCTGCTCGTCGGGCTGGCGGTGCTGAACGACGTCCCGAAATCGCTGCTCATCGGCGCCTCGGTCTTCTTCCTCGTCGCCGCGGTGGTTGGCCTGTTCAACCGCCTCCGACTGCAGGCCGCGGCGGACCTGGCGGTCGAGGACTTCAATCTCTTCGAGGCGCGGCTCGTTCACACGCCGTTGATCTCGGGACTGGCCGGTGTGGCCGGCGTCATCCTCGTTTCGCTCGTCCCGGGAACGGCGTCGACCGGTCCTCCGCCGTTGAGCGAGATCTTCGAGCTGAGCAAGAACCAGTTCGGGCTGATCGTGGCCGCGGCCTTTGGATTGGCGCCCGACAGGATCATCGGCCCGCTCGAGAGTCAGACCGAGAAGCTGAAGGTCCAGCTGAAGGCCGGCAAGGCCGCCGTCGAAACGGACCCCACGGCCCCGACCGCCGACACCTCGACGGCCTGACGGAGCACCGGGGCCCGGTACCCGGATCGCCATCGGCCTATGCTCGAGGGGAAACCCCCGGAGTCCGCGAGTCCCCGAGTCCCCGATGAATGCACACAGGACGACCCGTGCCGCCCCTCGGCTCCGGTTGGCGCTGATCGGCGCCGGCTGGATCACGCCGATGCATCTCGCCGCGTTCGATCGGCTCGGGCGGACGGAGCTCGTCGGTGTGGCCTCGGCCAGGATCGAGAGCGCCGAGGCGACCGCTCGACCTCGTGGGGTCCCGGCCTTCACCGACGTCGACGCGCTGCTCGACGATGGACGTCCGGATCTCGCCTGCATCTGCGTTCCGCCCTCCGAGGCGGTCGCTGTCTGCGAGCGAGTCGTCGGGCGCGGCATCCCCTTCCTCACCGAGAAGCCCCTGGCGGCCACGGATCGTGACGGCCCGGCCCGGGTCGCCGCCGCGGTGCAGGACCGCGGGCTCGTTGCAGCCGTCGGCTATCACCTTCGAGGGCTCGAGGCGCTGGGCGAGGTCCATCAGCGCCTTGCCGAGCAGCCAGCCACCTTGGTCACGGCCCGCTGGCTGTCGGGCACGCCGGCTCCCGCCTGGTGGCATCGCGAGGCGGCAGGAGGCGGGCAGGTCATCGAGCAGGCCACCCACTTCTACGATCTCGCACGCTACCTGGTCGGCGAGGCGACGGTCGTCGGCGCGGCATCGACTCGGGAAGAGCCGGTCGTCCCGGCCGGCGCCGACGTCGTCGACGCAACTGCCGCGGTCCTGCGATTCGAGACCGGGGCCATCGGCAGCTTCGCGAACACGCGCCGCATCGCTTCGGCGGTCGTCGAGGTCGAGCTGGCCTCGGCGGAGCTGCTGACGACGATCCGCCGGGTCGGCGACCATCCCGGCGCGTGGGAGGTCTCCTTCGACGACGGTCGATCGATCCGGACCGTCCCGCCCGGACGCGATCCCTACGAGGTACAGGCCGAGGCGTTCCTCGACGCGGTCGAAGCGGGCGACCCGGGCCGGGTGCTGTCTTCGTACACCGACGCGCTCAAGACGGACCAGCTGACGCGCGCCGTCGTCGCGGCCACCGGACGCTCAGGCTGAACGCTACCCGGCGACCGGGATCCGGTTCATCGCCCGGCCGAGGATCGCCATCTGCGCCAGCTGCGCCCGTCGGGCGCGCAATTCGTCGATCTCTTCCATCGCTGCAGCCCAGTCCGGGCTGTACGGCAACGCTTCGTCACGCCGTGTCTTGGCCCGCTCGATGCGGCCGCCAAGGATCTCGAGGCTGTTCATGCCGCCAATCCTGCCCTGACGACCGCGGCGCCCGCATCACCTGCAACGCGTAGGGCGCCGCCGTACGTCGGTTTCGGAGCCGGCGCCAAGGCGGCGATGGCGGAAGCGTCGCCGGCCGGCTCCCTCGGCGACGATCCGTCGTCGTCGCAGGGTCAGGTGCCGGGATTCAGATCCGCCTCGGACGTGTCGAGAGGTTCCCTGAGAGCCGTGTAGGCCAGGATGGCGAGCGCGACCAGGAGCGTGGTGCCCATGACCGGGGCGCCGATCCGCTTGATCTCGGCCGTGTTGACGATGAGCCCGATCACGAAGACGAGCAGCCCGAGATTGACGCCCCAGAAGACGACCTGGCCGATCCAGCTGCGGCGGACCCGGGAGCGGAGCAGCAGGACGGTCAGGAGTCCGAGCACGATGTTCGTGACGATCCCGATGTAGGCGGAGTGGTCGCTCGCGATCAGGACATTCAGGTCGATCGGTGGTGCCGCGCCCGGGTCCGTGTTCGTCGCGCCCGACGAGATGAACTTGAACACGATGTACATGAACAGGACGAGCGCGAAGACGACCCAGATGGAGGACGCCGCGAAGTGCCGAATCGGGTCGGCGGCGGCCCAGTTGATGCGCAACGAGCTCGGCCAGATGCGAACGGCGAACAGGATGACGGCCACGAGCTGGGTCAGCAGGTAGATCCCGCCGCCGGCCTGAGCCGCCCCGGCGAGGAGGCTGACCGAGATCGTGAGCCCGCCGAGAAACAACGCCCCGACCTGGATCACGCCGGCCCTCGGAAGGTCACGCGTCCCGAGGATCCGCCACTCGATCAGGCCCATCGCGACCAGCACGAGATAACCGAACGTCATCGCGCTCGCGTGAGCCCCGATCGCGTCGCCGGGCAGGAGCGTGACACCGGCGGCCAGGCTGACCTGGATCAGCACGCCGATCAAGGCGCCATACCCGAAGCTCGTCAGGCCGAGCGTGACGGCCAGCCTGGGGAGCGTGCGCTCGCCGGCGAGGAACTGCCGCCACAGCCACCAGACCAGCCAGCCGATCGCGATGAGCAGTGCGATGCCACCGATGGCTCGCAGGGCGAAGATCCCGGTGTAGAAGGCGAACACGTAGATCGGGACCAGCACGGCGAGCACCAGCATCAACCGCTGGTCGGCCGCCCGGAACAACAGGAAGGTCGACGCGACGATCGTCAGGGTCAGCCAGCCGATCGTGCCCGCGTGGACGTGGGTGAGGATCTGGTTGCGATCGAAGTCGACCACGTCCGCCCCGTTGAGGATGCCGATGACGATGTTCACGACGAACACGGCCATCGCGACGAGATAGAGGTTTCGAGCCGTCACGACCCATGACGGCACGCCACGCTCGCTGGACATCCGGTATCCCTCCACCATTGGCCCCCGACGCCTGGGCGCTCAGGAGTATGCGCGTCCACGAGCGCGTGTTCGAGGCGCCGCCGCACGCTCCTGGGCGGACTCCGCCCTCCTGCCGGGAACCGTGTTACAGTGAGCGGGTCGGATACGTAAGTGTAGATTTGGGTAGATTTCATGACCCGATCCGCCGGTCGCGATCCAGACTGGGTCGGCCTCTCGGAGGCCAGTCGCGTCCTCGGCGTCTCGCCGGCCACCCTTCGCCGGTGGAGTGACGCGGGACGCCTGCGCGTCTTCACCACCCCGGGTGGCCACCGGCGATTCTCGCGCTCGGCGCTCGAGGGTCTCCTGCCGGCCGATCGCTCGCGGCGTCCTTCCATCGGCGGGGCCGGACTGACCCCAAGCCGGATCTCCCGGACCTATCGGCGGGCCAGCCGCGAGATGGCACCGGAACTGTCGTGGGTCCTGGCGCTGACCGACGAGCAACGATTGCTCTTCCGGGAGCGCGGCCACTTCCTCGCCGAGAGCCTGTTGCAGTATCTCGACTCCACCCAGCCCGAGACGGCTGCCCATCATCTGACGACGGCCGCCGGTTCGGCGGCGGAATACGGCACCGTCGCGGCAGCCCTCGGTTTGTCCCTGAGTCAGACCGTCGAGGGCTTCCTGCGGTTCAGGGCGCCCTTCCACCAGGAGCTGGCCGTCGCCGCCCGGCGGCGCGGGTTCGACACGTCCGAGACGACCGATCTGCTCATGACGGCCGAGCGGGCGATGGATCAGCTGCTCCTCGCCACGATGACCGGGCACGGCCAGGCCATCGGCCGTGGGCGGCGGGACGGATCCGTCCCAACCTTCGCTTCCGCTGACCGCGATCGATGACCGAGTCGGTCCAGTCGCCCATCACCGCCGTTGTGGTTCACGCGCGACAGGTCCCCGCCGCCGAGCGGGAACGGTTCGCCAAGGCGCTTCGCACGGCGCCGATCGCCGGGTCGCTCGTCGTGGAGACCTGTCACCGCGTCGAGGCCTACGCCGCGCGCGTGGATGTGGCCGACCTCGCCCGCCTGACCGAGGCATTGCCGGAGGGTGGACGGGTCCTGTCGGGCGATGAGGCTGTCCGCCACGCGATCACGGTGGCCACCGGGCACGACTCCGTGGTCGTCGGAGAGGACCAGATCGGTCATCAGCTCCGGACCTCCCTCGACCAGGCGCGGTCGTCGGGCCCGCTCGACCCGAGCGTCGACCGGCTCTTCACGGTCGCGCTGCACGCCGGCCGGCGCGCCCGATCGTGGCAACCGGGCCGGCGTCGCTCCCTGGCGGACGTGGCCCTCGAGACGATCGAGCGAATGACCGGGTCCGTCCGCGAGCGACGGATCCTCGTGGTCGGCGCAGGCCGGATGGGCACGCTGGCAGCACGAGCCGCGGCGTCCGCGGGAGCCCGGGTCACCGTCGCGAACCGGTCGCGGGAGCGGGCCAGCGCGCTGGCCGGCGCGATCGGCGCAGCGACGGCCGACCTCGATCCGGGCCCTGGATCGGACCGGTTTGTCGCGGTCATCCTTGCGCTCGGCGGGCGGTGGGCGATCGGTCCGGCCACGATGGCGGAGCTTGGCGCGGGCCGTGCGATCGTTGTCGACCTGTCCGTGCCGCCCGCGACGCCGGACGGTCTGTCCGAGCGGCTCGGCGAGCGCTTGGTCAACGCGGACGATCTCGCTCTCGCCGATGCGCCGGGCGGGTCCTCGTCGGACCCACGGATCGATCGCCTGATCGACACGGCGGTGGCTGAGTACCTCGAGTGGCAGGCACGGGGAACGGCGCGCGCGGCCGCCGATGCCCTGGTCCAGCGCGCCGATCGTGAACGCGAGGCCGAGTTGGCCAGGCTGTGGCGAGAACTGCCGACGCTGGAGCCCGAGGCGCGCGAGGCCATCGAGGGAATGACCCGGCATCTGGCGGCTCGACTGCTTCGCCAGCCGTTGGAGCGACTCGGCCGCGATTCGGACGGTGCGGACGGGCGCATCGTCCGTGACCTGTTCGCCCTGTGAACGGCGCTCGGATCGCGATCGGGACTCGCGGGAGCGCGCTCGCCCTCGCCCAGGCTCGGCTCGTGAGCGCCGCGTTCGAGCGGGACGGCAGGCAGACGAGGCTCGTCGTGATCGAAACGGCGGGAGATCGTCGTGCGCCCGACTCGGCGTGGGGCGAGGGCGCCTTCGTTGCCGCGATCGAGGGCGCGCTGCTGGATGGCCGTGTGGACGTCGCGGTTCACAGTGCGAAGGACGTCCCGATCGAGCAGGACTCGCGGCTGCGGATCGGTGCGTATCTGCCACGAGCCGACCCGCGTGACGCGCTGGTCGTCCGCCCCGACTCCGTGGACCGCCGACTCGCGGACCTCGAGCCGGGCGCCCGGGTCGGCACCGACAGCCCGCGGCGGACGGGCTTCGTCCTCGCGCTGCGCCCCGATCTCGTCGTCCGTCCCCTGTACGGCAACGTCGACACCCGTCTGCGCCGCCTCGACGAGGGAGAGACGGACGCCCTCGTTCTCGCCTGCGCGGGTCTGGACCGCCTGGGGCTGGGCGCTCGAATCTCGGAACGATTGGCGCCTGAGGCGATCCCGCCCGCGCCGGGCCAGGGCGCGATCGCGCTCCAGATCCGCGCGACCGATGCCCGAATGCTGGGGTTGACCGCGGCGATCGACGACCCGCGGACGCGGCTCGCCGTCGAGGCCGAGCGGGCCTTCCTGGAGACATCCGGCGGTGGCTGCCGAGCCCCGATCGGCGCGCTGGCGACGATCCACGGTGGCGAGCTGGAGCTCATCGCAGGTCACGCCAATCCGGACGGGTCCGGAACCGCCCGGGGACGGCGCCGCGGACCCGTCGCGGATGGCCAGAGGCTGGCGATCGCATTGGCCAGGGAGCTGCTTCCGGCGAGTCGCGACCGTCAACGCGCCGGTTCGCGCGGCGACGGGACCACGACTCGCGTCCGGCGGGTGCTGGTCACGCGACCCGCGGACCAGTCAGCGGAAGTCACGTCGGCGCTTCGACTGGCCGGCCTGCAGGCCGTCGTCGTGCCGGCCATCGCGATCGAGGTCGATCCACCGCGTGGGACCCTCGACTGGTTCGCCGGGGCGCTCCACACCTACGCGTGGGTCCTCGTCACGAGCCCGAACGGAGCCCGGGCCATCCTCGTCGCGGCCCAGCGCGTTCTGACGGAGCTCGGCACGCCACGCTGGGCAGCGATCGGTTCCGCGACGAAGGCGATCCTCGAGCGCGAGGGCATCGAGGTCGACTTCCAGCCCGACCGGAGCACCGGCGAGGCCATGGCTGACGATCTCCCCATCGCGGACGGCGACCGGGTGCTCGTCCTGAGGAGCGATATCGCGGGCGACGCTCTCGCCGGGCGCCTGCGCCGGCGCGGTGCGGATGTCGACGATGTCGTTGCGTACCGGACGCGGGAGGCGCCGCCGTCGTCTCGATCGCTCCTCCACGAGGCCATGGCCGAGGGCCCCTTTGACGCCGTGATCCTGACGAGCGGCTCGACCGTGCGCGGCCTGCTGTCGCTCGCGGCGGCCGAGACGCTGGATGTCACCTCGATCCCGGCCGTCTGCATCGGACCGGAGACCGCCCACGCGGCCACGACCGCCGGGTTCCGCGTCCTTGCCGTCTCGTCGAGCCGGGATGGGAGGGCGCTGGCCGGGGCAACGGCCGCTGCCCTGACCCATGAACCAGAGGAGAGTTCGCGATGATCGATCTCGAGGCGGCGCCTCCGGACAGCGCCGCTCGGACTCCGGCGCCCACCGCGGGACCAACCGCAGGACCGGTCCGTCCACGAAGGCTGCGGCGCACGGCCGCGCTGCGTTCCCTCGTGCGCGAGACCCGTCTCGATCCGGCCATGCTGGTCGCGCCGCTCTTCGTTCAGCCGGGTTCGGGCGTCCATGCTCCGATCTCCTCCATGCCTGGCGTCTTCCGGGTGTCGCCCGACGTGGCTGCCGATGAAGCGTCGAGGCTTGCCGCGCTCGGCGTCGGCGGCCTGATCCTGTTCGGCCTGCCCGAGACGAAGGACCCCATCGGCTCGGAGGCCGTAGCCGAGGACGGGATCGTGCAGCAGACCCTCCGGCGCATCGGCGATCTGAACCTCGGGATCGTCACCATCGCCGATACGTGCCTGTGCGAATACACGGACCATGGTCACTGCGGTCCACTTGCCGCCGACGGCAGCGTCGACAACGACGCGGCGGTCGCGGCGCTTGCGGCTGTGGCCGTCAGCCAGGCGCGAGCCGGGGCGGACATCGTCGCCCCCAGCGCGATGATGGACGGACAGGTCGCGGCCATTCGGGCGGCCCTCGACACGGCCGGATCCACCGACACCGCGATCATGGCGTACGCCTCGAAGCACGCCTCGGCGTTCTACGGTCCCTTCCGAGAGGCCGCCGACAGTGCACCGGCCTTCGGCGACAGACGCGCGTACCAGATGGATCCCGCCAATGGCCGCGAGGCACTCCGGGAGATGGCGCTCGATGTCGCCGAGGGCGCCGACATCCTGCTGGTCAAGCCCGCGCTGCCGGGCCTCGACCTGATTGCACGCGCGCGTGCTCGGTTCGACGTGCCCGTCGCGGCCTACCAGGTCTCGGGGGAGTTCGCGATGATCGCCGCGGCCGCCGAGCGCGGCTGGCTCGACGGTCGTCGGGCGATGATCGAGGCCGTGACCGGTATCGTCCGGGCGGGCGCCGGCATCGTCATCACCTACGCCGCGGGCGATCTCGCGACCTGGATCCGCGACGCGCCATGACCGACCAGATCTACGTTCAGGCGCTCGGCCTCGCCCTCGAACCGGAGTGGCGCCGCCGCCCCGACGCCGACCGGTACCGGGACGGCTGCGACTTCCGCGCGGCATACACGGAGGACGACGGACGAGGCGGGCGCTCGATCAGCTACTCCTCGGTCGGCCTGGAGCCCGGCGTGGACGTGCTCCTGTGGCGGACGGCTCCGAGCGTCGAGGCCCTCGAAGCGTCCGGGGCCGCGCTGCTTCGCGCCGGGCTCGGGCGCTGGCTGACCGTCAGCCAGTCGCTGATCGGGAGGATCGGTCCGTCCCAGTACGTCCGGAAGCCGACCGAGCAGGAGCAATCGCTGTTCGGCGCCGAACGCTCGAAGTACCTGATCGTCTACCCGTTCACGAAGTCGACCGACTGGTATCTCCTGTCGAAGGAGGCTCGCCAGGGCGTCATGAACGAGCACATGCGGGTTGGCCATGAGTACCCCTCGGTCCGTCAGGCGCTGGCGTACTCGTTCGGCCTCGACTCACAGGAGTTCGTCGTTGCGTACGAGACCGACGACCTCGTCGCGTTCGGCGACCTGGTCCGTGCGCTGCGCTCCACCGAGAGCCGCCGGTCGACGCTGACCGACACGCCCATCCTGCTCGGGATCCATCGCCCGATGGACGAGATCCTCGCCCTCCTCGGGGCGGCCTGATGGCCGGCATCGCGGCGGGGCCGCCGAGCGCCGTCCTCGTCGAGCGCGCCGAAGGCATCTTTCCGGGCGGCGTCAACAGTCCCGTTCGCGCGTTCCGGTCGGTCAGCCGGCCGCCGCTGATCCTGGCGCGCGGCGATGGAGCGCATGTCTGGGATGCCGACGGCCGGCGCTACATCGATTACATCGGCGGCTGGGGTCCGGCCATCCTCGGCCACGCCCATCCGGCGGTCCGCCTGGCGATCGCAGCCGCCGTCGCGAACGGCCTCGGGCTGGGCGCGACCCATCCGGCCGAGATCGAGCTCGGCGAGGCGATCCGCTCGAGCATGCCGTCGATCGAGCGCGTCCGGTTCACCTCGTCCGGAACCGAAGCGGTCATGAGCGCCCTGCGCCTCGCGCGCGCGGCCACCGGCCGGGATCTCATCGTCAAGTTCGCCGGCGCCTACCACGGGCACGCCGACAGCATGCTGGTCGAGGCCGGCTCGGGCGTCGCGACGCAGGCGATCGCGGGCAGCGCCGGCGTACCGGCCGGGATCGCGGCGACCACCGTGGTCGTGCCGTACAACGACCACGCGGCGGTCACAGAGGCCTTCGCCCGGCATGCGGGACGCATCGCCGCGGTCATCGTCGAGCCGGTCGCAGCCAACACGGGGGTGATCGCGCCGCTCCCCGGCTTCCTCGAGCACCTGCGCGAGGCCACCCGCGAGGATGGCGCCCTCCTGATCTTCGACGAGGTGATCACCGGGTTCCGGTTGGGCCGCGGCGGCGCCCAGGAGCGGTTCGGCGTCCGGCCCGACCTCACCACGCTCGGCAAGATCATCGGCGGTGGCATGCCGATCGGCGCGTACGGCGGCCGGGCCGACCTGATGGGACTCGTCGCCCCGGCCGGCCCGGTGTACCAGGCGGGCACGTTGTCCGGTCATCCGCTGTCGATGGTCGCCGGGATCGCCACCCTCGCCGAGCTGACGCCGGAGCGCTACGCCCGCCTCGAGGAGACGGCCGCCGAGCTCGCCGGCGGTCTCGCCAAGGCCGCATCCGCCGCGGGCTGTGCCGTGTCCATTCCCCGAGTCGGCCCCCTGCTGACCGTCTTCTTCCGAGGCACCGTACCGGTCGATGCCACGGAAGCGCTGGGGGCCGACCGGGATGCCTTCGTCCGCTTCTTCGGCTCGATGCTGGACCATGGCGTCCTGCTCCCGCCGTCGCCGTTCGAGGCGTGGTTTCCGTCGATGGCCCACGGCCGCACCGAGATCCAGGCGACGCTTGACGCCGCCGCCAGCGCCTTCCGGGAGGCCGCAGCGTGAACGACCGATTCCTCCGTGCCTGCCGGCTGCAGCCCGTCGACGCCACCCCGGTCTGGTTCATGCGCCAGGCCGGCCGGTCGTTCGCGGCGTATCGCAAGCTGCGCGAGCGGTACGGCATCCTCGAGCTGGCCAAGACGCCCGACCTGTGCGCCGAGGTGACCCTGATGCCGGTCGAGCAGCTCGGCGTGGACGCAGCCGTTCTCTTCGCGGACATCATGCTGCCGCTCGAGCCGATGGGCGTCGGCCTGCGGATCGAACCCGAGGTCGGTCCGATCATCGACCGCCCGATCCGATCTGCAGCGGACGTCGCAGCCCTCCGGCCGTTCGACCCCGCCGAGGTCTCCTTCACGCTCGACGCGATCCGGCTGGTGCGCCGCGCGCTGGATGGCCGAGCCGGCGTCATCGGCTTCTCCGGCGCGCCGTTCACCCTTGCCTGCTACCTGATCGAGGGGCGGCCGTCGCGCGACTTCGCCACGGCGAAGGCCTTCATGTACCGCGAGCCTGCGGCCTGGCACGACCTCATGGACCGCCTGTCGGTGATGGTTGTGGCGTACCTGCAGGCCCAGGTCGAGGCCGGTGCCGATGTCGTCCAGCTCTTCGACAGCTGGGTCGGCGGCCTCGGCCCGGCCGACTACCGCGAGTTCGTCCAGCCCCACGTTCGGTGGATCTTCTCCACGTTGCGGAATGTGCCGACGATCCATTTCGGGACCGGAACGGCTGCCCTCCTCGAACTGATGGCCGAAGCCGGTGGTGACGTGCTCGGCCTGGACCATCGGGTCTCACTGGCCGATGCGTGGCGGACGGTCGGCCACGACCGCGGCGTCCAGGGCAACCTCGACTCGGCCAGGCTGCTGGCCGGCTGGGACGCGACCCGGGCCGGTGCCACGGCTGTCCTGGACGAGGCGGCGGGTCGAGCGGGCCACGTGTTCAACCTCGGCCACGGCGTGCTGCCACAGACGGATCCGGATGTGTTGCGGCGCCTCGTCGACCTCGTCCACGAGCAGACCGCCCGGACGGCGTCACTCGCGGAGACCGCACCGTGACGGCTGCGGAGAGGGGCGGGGTCCTGCTGATGACCTATGGCTCGCCCCGGTCACTCGACCGGGAGGACATCCGTGCGTACCTTGCCCGGGTCCGGGGCGGTCGCGAACCGGACGTCGCGCTCGTCGAGGAGTTCACCCGGCGCTACCAGGTGATCGGCGGCTCGCCCCTGGTCGAGATCACCCGCGCCCAGGCCGCCGCGCTCCAGAAGACCCTTGGCTGGCCGGTGGAGGTCGGCATGCGCTTCTCCGAGCCGTCGATCCTGACCGGCCTCGCCGCGCTCGCCGATCGTGGCTCGGCCACCGTCGCCGCGATCGTGCTGTCGCCCCAGTACTCCCCCTTGCTCATGAATGGCTACGGGGCTGCGCTCGAGGCGGCGTCGCGGGACCTGGGCATCCGCGCGCCACGGGTAACGGTGGCCGATGCGTGGCACGGCCAGCCGGCGTTCGTCGGCGCCCTGGCCGCCCGGGTCAGGCAGAGCCTTGCTCGACTGACGACCGGCGAACGAGAGGGCGTTCGCGTCCTGATGACGGCGCACAGCCTCCCCCAGCGGGTGGCGGCCAGCGAGCCCGCCTACCTCGCCCAGCTCCGCGAAACCGCCGAAGCCGTCGCCGCCGCGGCGGGGCTCCCGCCCGATCGCTGGACGTTCTGCTGGCAGAGCGCCGGCCACGAGCCGGGCGACTGGATGAAGCCCGACTTCGCCGATCTCATGCCGCGGATCGCGGACAGCGGCGAGTGCGCCGTGCTCGTCGTCCCGGTCCAGTTCCTGGCCGACCACCTCGAGATCCTCTACGACGTGGACATCGGCGCCCGGGAGCAGGCCGACGCGTACGGCGTGGGGTTCCACCGGATCGAGTCGTTGAATGCCGATCCGGGGCTGATCAGGGCCCTCGCGGCCGTGGCCCGGGACACCACCGATCGGGCGCGCTCGGGCCTGGCGACGACGGTCAGCTGAGGCACGCCTCGAGCGCGCACGACTCTGCGGCTGGTGTCCTTGTCCGGCCGGAGACGGCGTCGTCAGGATTGCAGCAGGGTTCGCGAGCGACGACGCATCAGCCGCCAGATGACGAACGCGCCGATCTCGATCGTAACGGCGACGGCGGCCGCAGCCCATGGTCCGCGTTGGGCGTTCATGCCAGGCCGCCCGAGGCGGTGTGGGCGCGCCGTTGTTCCTGGAGCGTTCCGTCGGGGCCGGCCAGCACGTAGACCAGCATCGCCACGAACCCGAAGCTCAGCAGGCCGAGGACGAGCAGGACGATGAACCACGTCTTGTCCTCGAGCCTCGACGTGTTGAGGACCGCCCCGATCCACGCAACGAACTGACCGATGGCACCGCCGACGATGGCGAGAATGCCGACGATCGCCAGCCCGATCATCGACCAGGTGAAGGGGGAGGAGTCGATGCCCGTCACATCCGGCCCGGACATGACGAAGCTTCCGTTGGCGAACGCCAGCAGGATCCCGACCCCCACCAGCACGACACCGCCGACGATGGCGATGAGGCTCCCGACGAAGAGCCTGGTCACGATTGCCTTGGACATCGATCGGTCCTCCTGACGCATGTCTTCCAGCACGATTCCACTGGCTGACAGGGCCCGGCGACCAGTGCCGATCCGCCCTTTCCGTCCTGGTCCCGAGTCCGTCACCATGCGGATCGACGGTTGGTCTTCTCGAGTGCCGAGGGAGAGTCATGCGCGCAACGAGGTTGCAGGTGCGAACCGAACGGTCGCGATCCGGATGACCCAAGCGACGACGATCGAGGATGGAAACGTCCTCGCGGTCGACTCTCCCCACGCCCTCGATCCGGAGACGGTGGCCGTTCGCCTGCGGGTGGACCCCCGCGTCGGGCTGAGCGCGGCCGAGGCGCGGCGACGCGCGATCCTGGGCGGGCCGAATGCGCTCGACGTGTCGACCCGCGAGCCGGTCTGGAAGATGCTGGTCGATGCGGCGACGGAGCCGTTCGTCCTCCTGCTGGCCGTCGCGGGTGGGCTCGCGATTGTGGTCGGCGAGGTCCGCGACGGCCTGCTCGTCCTGGCCGGGCTGCTGCCGATCGTCGGTGCGGACGTCGCCACGGAGTATCGCGGCGAGCGGGCGCTCGAGGCGCTGCGCGAGGCGTCGGCGCCCCTCGCCCGCGTGCGCCGGGACGGAGCGGCCGGCACGGTCCCGGCCTCCGAGCTCGTCACCGGCGACGTCGTCCTCCTCCAGGCCGGAGACGTCGTTCCGGCGGACGTGCGGATCAGCCGCTCGGACCGGCTCCTCGTGGATCGCAGCGTCCTCACCGGCGAGTCGATCCCGGAGGAGGGACGCGTCGCTCGCGATGCTGACGGGGCGGTCCTCTCGGATCGACGATCGATCGCCTACTCCGGGACCAGCGTCGTCGGTGGCCGGGGCGAGGGGATCGTCGTGGCCATCGGCGGGGCGACCGAGTTCGGCCAGATCGCCGGCGGGCTCGCGTCCCGCGAGCGACGTCGCTCGCCGCTTCAGCGCGAGCTCGACCGCCTCGTCCGGATCCTGCTGGTCGTCGCGATCGGGCTCATCGCCTTCACGAGCGGGATGGGATTCGTGCGCGGCCACTCGCTGGGCGCCAACGTCGTGGCCGGCATCTCCGCGGCGATCGCGGCGATCCCGGAGGAGCCGCCCGTGCTGCTCGCGGTCATCCTCGGCCTCGGGGCGTACCGGCTGCTGAAGCGCGGAGTCCTCGTCCGGCGACTGAACGCCGAGGAGACACTCGGCGCCGTCGACCTGATCGTGACCGACAAGACCGGCACGCTGACCCAGAACCGCCTCGCCGTCTCGTCGGTCCGGACGCTCGACGGCCCGGTCGAGGACGGGTCTGCTCGTCGCGAGCTGCTCGAGGAGGCGCTGCGGGCCGAGGAGGACGCATGGCCCGGCGAGGAGATCGAGGCGGGCTCGTTCACGCGAGCCCTCCGCGCCGAGGTGGCGCAGGCCGGTGGCGAGACGACGCTCGACGGCGCGAGCCTGGTCGAGGCGATTCCGGCATCCGATGGCCTGCCCGTCACCCGCACTCGCGCTCGGCGCAACGGCGTCGTCGAGGGCCTGGCGCTCGGCGCGCCCGAGGTCGTTCTCGCGTTCGTCGAAGGGGACGCGCCCGATCCGGCGGACCGGAACGCGTGGGCCGACCTCATCGACGCCTCGACCGCGGCGGGAGAACGGCTCGTCGCCCTCGCCCGAAGGATCGACGACGGGCCGTGGCGGATGCGCGCCGTCGTCGGATTCGCCGACCCCATCCGGCCCGGGATCGCGGCCGCGATGTCGACGGCCCGCGACGCGGGGATCCAGGTCGTCGTCGTGACGGGCGACCACCCGAGGACGGCCGCGACGATCGCGCGCGAGGCCAACCTCGGGGCGGACTCGATCGTGACGGGCGACGAGGTCGCGGCCTGGGACGACGAGCAGCTTGGCGGGAACCTTGGCGACCTCCACGTCGTCGCGCGCTCGACTCCCGCGCAGAAGCTCCGGATCGTGCGCGCCGCGCGATCGCGGGGCCGGATCGTGGCCGTCACCGGTGACGGCGTCAACGACGCGCCGGCACTGCACGGCGCCGACGTCGCGGTCGCGATGGGCTCGGGGACGGCCGTCGCGCGCGAGGCCTCCGATCTGGTCCTCGGCGACGATTCGTTCGCGACGCTGATGTTCGGGCTGGCCGAGGGTCGGCGGATCGTCGACAACGCCCAGAAGGGGCTCGTGTTCCTCATCTCGACCCACGTCGCGTTCCTCGGCTTCATCCTCATCTCGACGATCTTCGTGGCCGAGCGCCAGGTCCTGATCCCGCTCCAGATCCTGTGGATGGAGTTCTTCATCGACCTCTCGACGTCCGTCGCCTTCGAGCGGGAGCCGCCGGAGCCTCGACTGATGCAGCGCCCTCCGCGCCACGCCGATCAGCCGCTGCTGACGAACGGGATCCTGGCCAAGATCGTCGCCGCGGGATCGTTCACGGCGATCGCGGCCCTCGTCCTGATGCTCACCCACGGCGGCGGATTCGAGCATGCGTCGTGGCTCGCGTACACGACGCTCGTCGTCGGGCAGTGCGTCCGCGCGTACTGGAACCGCAGCGTGCGCGAACCGATCCATCGCCTCGGCCGGAACGGATTCCTCCTGGCAGCCTGCGTGGCGGCGGTCGCGATCCAGGTGCTCATCCCGTTCGTCCCGCCGCTCGCCGCGGCGTTCCGGGCGACGCCTCTCGACCTGGTCGACTGGCTCCTCGTCGCCGTCATCGCGGTCGTTCCCGCCGCGGTCGTCGAGATCGGGCGGGTGCGTGGACGGGGCCAGGCGGTCTGGGTGGCCTGACCGAGACTCACCGCGCGAGCTGACCGCGGGACGACGCCTGGCCGAGCTCAACGGCGCCGGCGATCGCGCCATTCGGCTCTGGCCGACTGTGCCGGCCGAGCGCCATCATCGGTGACGGCGGGGATCCATCGACACGGGGTCGAGCGGCGGCCGCCGGGCCTTCGAACCGAGCAGGAATCGGGTCGAGGAGACAGCAGATGGTTTCGTCGGAGCGGCGTCGAATGGCTCGCATCGTCGCCCCTCGCGGCCCAGGACGCGCTGAGGGGACGACGGTCCGAACAATTGGCCTCGTGGGCGAGCGCGCGTCTGCCGAGATCCCCGCCTCGCATCTCGACCTGGTCGAATGCCCGCCGGTCGCGGCGCTCACGACGGTCATGCCCGACGGCGATCCGCAGACCTCGGTGGTGTGGTGCGACTTCG
>DATNBW010000273.1:0-4874 GCA_035607275.1 Verrucomicrobiia bacterium
GATGGGTGGCCGCGTCCTCTTCGCCCTGTCGATCGCGGCGTTCCCCGAGGAGCTGCCGCGGGACACGATGGCCGCGATCTTCGACGGCGCGGCGAGCAAGGTGCGCGAGGCCGGCGGGACGCTGGCCGGCGGCCACACGATCCGCGATGCGGAGCCGAAGTACGGACTCGCGGTCATCGGGGCCGGCCACAGGTGAGCTCTCGCAGATCCGGCGCGAGACGGCGACCGATGAGTTCTGCAGCGCCGCGTCGTCTGTATGGGTGGCGCCGACGAAGACTCGTGATGCGAGCCCTCGCCGGCGCCTCCGGATGTCCCGCCTATCATCGCGTCGTGACGACGCTCGACGCTCCTCGCCTGCCGCCGATTCGCCTGACCGAGCTGACCGACTGCGGCGGCTGTGCGGCGAAGCTCGGGGCGGACCTCCTCGCCGACGCTCTGAGCGGGCTCGGGGCCCGCGGTCCGGAGCCGGCGGAGCTCATCGTCGGTCTCGAGCGGGCCGACGACGCGGCCGCCTACCGGATCAGCGACGAGCTCGCGATCATCGGCACGCTCGACTTCTTTCCGCCCCTCGTCGACGACGCCCGGACGTTCGGCGAGATCGCGGCCGCGAACGCGCTGAGCGACGTGTTCGCGATGGGTGGCCGCGTCCTCTTCGCCCTGTCGATCGCGGCGTTCCCCGAGGAGCTGCCGCGGGACACGATGGCCGCGATCTTCGACGGGGCCGCGGCGAAGGTCCGCGAGGCGGGCGGAACCCTCGCCGGCGGCCACACGATCCGCGATCCGGAGCCGAAGTACGGTCTCGCGGTCGTCGGGGCCGCCCACCCGGATCGCCTGCTCCGCAAGGGCGGGGCGCGGCCGGGCGACACGCTCCTCCTGACGAAGCGCCTCGGCACCGGTCTGCTCGTGAGCGGCCGGCGCCAGGACCGCACCGCCGACGCCGATCTCGCGACGGCCATCGACCAGATGCGCCAGCTGAACCGGGCCGCCTCCGAGGTGCTCGTGGCCAACGGGATCGCCGGCGCGACCGACGTGACGGGCTTCGGGCTGCTCGGCCACGGGCTCGAGATGGCCCGCGCGTCGGGGACGCGGCTCGTCTTCGACGGCGGCGCACTGCCGGCCCTGCCGGGGGCGCTCGCCCTCGCGGGCGCCGGGGTCGAGACCGGCGGCGCGGCCCACAACCGGCGGTTCGTCCTGCCCGCCCTCACGATCGATGACGGGGTCGCCGCCGACGTCGTGACCCTGGCCCACGATCCCCAGACCTCGGGCGGGCTCCTGGCCGCGATCCCCGGGGAGCGGCTTGCGGCCGTCGAGGCGGCCCTCGACGACGCCGGCGTCGAGCACTGGCGGATCGGGCGGGTCGAGGCCGTCGGGCGGACCGACGAGGACGCCGGCGTCCGACTCGCATGATCGTCGCGCTCATCCCGGCCCACGACGAGGCCCCTCGGATCGGTGCCGTCATCTCCGCCGCACGCGCCTTCCTGCCGGTGATCGTCGTGGACGACGGCTCGTCGGACGACACCGCGGATCGGGCCCGCGCCGCCGGGGCGGAGGTCGTCGAGCAGCGCCCCAACCAGGGCAAGGGGATGGCGCTGCGAACCGGCTTCCGCCGGGCGCTCGAGGATGGAGCCGACGCGATCCTGACCCTCGACGCCGACGGCCAGCACGACCCCGCGGAGATCCCGGTCCTGCTCGCGGCGTGGGCAGCGGAGCCGGCCCCGGACCTCGTCATCGGTCGCCGCAACTTCCGGGCGATGCCACCGATCCGCCGCATGTCGAACGAGCTCGGCCGGCGGGCGTTCTCATGGGCGGTCGGGCGCGACATCCCCGACAACCAGTCCGGCTACCGCCTCGTGAGCCGCGGCCTGGCCGAGGCGACGCTTGCCAGCGACGAGACGGGGTTCGCCTTCGAGGTCGAGCAGATCACGACCTGCATCAGGCTCGGCGGCAGGATCGCGTGGGTCCCGATCCGGACGATCTACGGCGGCGCCCCATCCCACATCCGGCCGATCGCGCACCTCCGCGAATTCATCCGGATCGTGCGGCAGGCCCGCCGCGAGGTCCGGACGCCGCTCGGCTAATGGGTCGAAGCGGCCGGCGTCGAGATCGCCACGATCTCGATGACGATCCGGTTCGTGTACCCACCGACGAGGTACACCACGACGAGGATCAGCGCCGTCACGCTGAGCATGATCGCGAGACCGCTGATCCGCGCCTCGTGGACGCGCGAACGGTCGTGGTGGACGGGCATCGGCGGAGACTAGCAGCGGCGCGAGGCTCGTGGCGGCAGGGGCTCACCGATCGCAGGGATCGTTGCAGAAGCTGAGCTGGCGGACGGTGCCGTCGAACGGGTCGACGAACCCGATCGCCCAGTTCCGCGGCACGCCGACCTCCCGGAACAGGTCGACCTCCCAGTTGGGTCCGGCGGGGATGATCCCGGCCGGCCCTTCGTTCGCGAGGAACAGGTTCGTGACACTCCACGTGCTCGCGGGCTGGCGCCTGAACCAGGCCAGGAATCGATCGTCCTCGAGAATCGCGTCGAGCGCCTGCCCTGCCGACAGGATCCGCCGGGGGTTGCCGGTGATCGACACGGTCCCCCCGACGGTCAGCTCCTCGTAGGTCAGGACCCAGCTCCCGACGCAGCACTTGAACGGAGTGGGCGCCGGCGTCGGAGGGGGCGAGGGATCGTGGGCGACGGTGATCACGAACGGGGCGTCGCCGACGGGCGCGGGCACGCCCTTCACGATCGCTGCCGTCCAGTCGATCGTCGTCTCGATCGTCGCGCCGGACGGAAGGGTCAGCTGCGTCCGGTTCGTGTGGCACGCCGGTGGCCGGCCGTAGACCCAGTGCGGATCGGCGACCGGCGTGCCGCCGCCGCCTGTCGCGAGGGCCATGTCCTTGAACGCGCCCGCCGGCCCCTCCCACGTCCGGCCGAACGGCTCGAGCGGCACGGGCACCAGCACACGGATCGAGGCCGGCGCGCCGCATCCGTCGAGCCCGAGCACGACCGGCTCCGGGCGCTGGTTCTCGATCGTGACGGTCGCGACGAGCACCTCGCCGGTCTCCACCTGGGTCCCGCCCATCGCGACGGTCATCACGAGTCCGTCGTCGGTCGCGCTCAGCGGTCCGTCGGCGGGCCGGGTCTCGACCGGACCGGGACCACTCCCGTTCGGTTCCGGGCTGGACCGGATCCCTTCCGGCGCGCTGGCCGAGGAGAAGAGCCTTGCCGGCGGCGACGGCTCCACGGGCCGCGCGGGACGCGAGAGGGAGATGCCGACGACGAGGACCGTCACGACGCCGGCGAGCAGCGGACCGGTCCAGGCGAGCGACCGCGCCCGAGTGCCGGTATGCCGGGGCGCCTGGGGCGCCTCGTCGACGTGATCGACCGGACTCGGACGGTCGGGGAGCTCGTCGTGATCGTTCACGCGCCGGACCACCTCGGCTCTCACAGGTCGGACCGCTCGCGCCTCGCGCGCGGCGTGCCGTCGAGGACGATACGACGCCGCGGACGCCGGCCCGGTTGCCGATCCCGGCGGGACCGACCGCCGCTGCCCACGGCCGGCGTTACACTCGGTCCGTCGTCGTTTCGCAGGAGGCACCCCGTGCCGAAGGACTACGTTCGACTGACCCAGCCACTCGTCCGCGACTCGAAGGACGCTCCGCTGCGTCCGGCGAGCTGGGACGAGGCCCTGAACCGGGTCGTCGCGGGCTTCCAGGCGGCGAAGGCCGCCCACGGGCCCACGACGTTCGGCGTCTTCTCGTGCTCGAAGGCGACCAACGAGGTCAACTTCGCGGCCCAGAAGTTCAGCCGGGTCGTGCTGGGCAGCAACAACATCGACAGCTGCAACCGGACCTGACACGCCCCGAGCGTCGCCGGTCTGGCGACCGTGTTCGGTGCCGGTGGCGGCACAAGTTCATACCGTGAGGCCGAAGAGACGGACCTGATCGTCCTGTGGGGCAGCAACGCCCGCGAGACGCATCCGATCTTCTTCCACCACCTCCTTCGCGGCGTCCGCAACGGCGCCCGGCTGTACGCGGTCGATCCGCGTCGGACGAGCTCGGCCGAGTGGGCCGACGTCTGGCTCGGGCTCGACGTCGGTTCGGACATCGCCCTCGCCAACGCGATCGGGCGCGAGATCATCGCCGCCGGCCTCGAGGACAAGCGATTCATCGAGCGGGCCACGAGCGACTACGACGCCTACAGGGCCAAGGTCGAGAGCTACACGCTCGACTATGCCGAGCGCGAGACCGGCGTCCCCGCCGACGCGATCCGCGAGATGGCCCACGCGTTCGCGACGGCCGACAAGGCGATGATCTGCTGGACGCTCGGGATCACCGAGCACCACAACGCCGTGGACAACGTCCTCGCCCTGATCGACCTCGTCCTGCTCACCGGCCACGTCGGGCGCTGGGGGAGCGGCGTGAACCCGCTCCGTGGCCAGAACAACGTCCAGGGCGGCGGCGACATGGGCGCCCTGCCGGACCGGCTGCCGGGCTTCCAGCACGTCGAGAACGACGAGCTGCGGGCGAAGTTCGACCAGCGCTGGAACGCCACCGTCCCGCCGAGGCGCGGCTGGCACCTGTCGGGCATGTTCGACGCGATGGAGCGCGGCGAGCTCCAGGCCGTCTACGTCATCGGCGAGAACCCGGTCCAGTCCGAGGCCGACCAGAAACGGGCGAAGCACCTGTTGTCGACCCGCGACTTCATGGTCGTCCAGGACATCTTCCTGACCGCAACCGCCGAGCTCGCGGACGTCGTCCTGCCCGCCGCCGCGTCGTGGGCCGAAAGCGAGGGCACCGTCACGAACAGCGAGCGCCGGGTCCAGCGGGTCCGGAAGGCGCTCGAGCCGCCGGGCGAGGCCCGCGACGACCTCTGG
>DATNBW010000277.1:0-4559 GCA_035607275.1 Verrucomicrobiia bacterium
GTCGCGATCGCCGGCGGGTTGCTGAGCCGAGTCGCGCCGCCTGCCGTCTCGGGCGGGTCGGCATCGCCGGGGACTGCGACCGCTTCGCCGGCGTCGATCGCGGCCTGGTCGTCGCTGACCTGGGAGAAGACCTCGCCGGTCCCGTTCGAATCCGACGAGACGATCGTGAACGACGCGATTGCCGTCGGCGACGGGTTCGTCGCCGTGGGCACCACCGAGGCCAACCACGCCCTGACCGGCCACGTCTGGCTCTCCCCGGACGGTCGGACGTGGGAGCGGATCGACGACCCGGGGATCGCAACGCTGGTGCCGGCCCGAGTCATGGCCGTCGGGGACACGATCGTCGTGCTCGGCGACCGGCGGACCCCGGGCGACGCCGCCAAACACGTCGAGCTCTGGCGCTCCGCGGACGGGGTCGAGTGGACCCAGGGCCCGAGCCTCCCGGTGCCGGGCGATGCGGTCTCCGCGGCGGGCGGTCCGGCCGGGATCCTGCTGCCCGTCGACAGGCGCATGTTCGTGATCGGGCCCGAGCTGGACGCCTGGACCGAGACGACGACCTGGCCGGCCGACGTCTACCTCGGGTCGCCCGCCTGGGCGGACGGCCGCTGGATCCAGCCGGGAGCGACCGGTGTGGTCGGGGCGAACGCGCCGACGACGGCCACGGTCTGGACGTCAGTGGACGGACGCGCCTGGACTGCACGGACGGTGACGCAGTCCAAGGGAGCCGCATTCAGGGTCTTCGCCGCGGCCGACGGGCTGGTTGCGATCGGCCAGAGCACGAACCTGTGCCTGTTCTGTTACGGACCGTTGATCCAGCCACAGACGGCCTGGTGGTCGGCCGACGGCACGGCGTGGTCCGCGATCGATCTCCACCTGAGGCCTGGCGACCGGACAGAGTTCGCCGGCGATGGCCGGCGCCTGCTCGATCTGACGGGGCGACTCGGGGCGGGTGATCAGCCATTGGCCCAGTCCGTATCCGAATCGC
The DNA here is from genome assembly GCA_035607275.1 of Verrucomicrobiia bacterium. Classification (GTDB taxonomy): domain Bacteria; phylum Chloroflexota; class Limnocylindria; order Limnocylindrales; family CSP1-4; genus CF-46. Next base: position 986 of record DATNBW010000277.1, read on the forward strand.
TCGATGGCCGGACATGGACGCCGATCGAGCTCGTCGATCCGGCCCCGGGCGCAAACGCGTTCGCGGGTCACGTCGTCGTCGGATCGCACGGTGTCGCGATCCTGCCGGGGAGCTCGGTTGATCGTTCGTCGGGTGCCTTCCACCCGCAGCCGTGGTGGGGAGCGCCGATCGCCACCGGCCCCACCGGATCCCCCAACCCCGAGCCATCGACCATCATCGTGCCCGGGGTCGTCGGTTGCGACGAGCTCGGGTTCGATGGGCGGCGCTGTGCCGCGGTCGTCGCCCGCGCGACGGAGCTGGCCGGCGATCCGGCCGGCGTCGTGACGATCGTCGTCCGGAAGGCGCCGGTCGACACGACGCACCTCGGAAGCCATCCGATCGCGACCGTCGGGTTCACGCTCGGTGACGGGACGTCGAAGACGGTCGAGATCCACTGCCTCAACGTCGTCGGCGCCGTGTCCTCGGATCGAGTCTGCTCCGACGATCCGCAGATCCGGATCGACGGCGGCGTCTCGCACGACGTGCCATGCGGCCCCGACCCATGCGATGAGCAGCATCCGGGCGCCACGCCCCCGCCGAGCCCGCGGCCGGAGGTCATCGCCGCGTCGGAGCCGCTCGTGCTGCCGGCGTTCGACGTCCCGCTCGACCACGTCGGCCACTACGACGTCCTCGTCGGGAGCGCCTCGTTGCCGGATGGCCTGCTGTCGGAGCGGTCCGGCGAGCTGGCCGACACGAGGCCGACCTCGTGGTGGATCGACTCAGGCGTCCAGATCGTCGTCCGGCCGGGCGAGCCGTGCACCGGCGAGTCCTGCCCGCAGATCGACAGCATCTACCACGACCCGTTCGCCGGACCTCAGCCGGTCCACGTCTATCTCGTGTTCGACGTCGTCGAGCTCGAAACGCCGGGCGTCGTCCTCGAGGTCCGCAACCTCGTCGTCCGGTGAGGCGGGTCGGCTACGCTTCGCTGCGTGGCGGAACCTGCTGACGCGACGCTCTGGCACGGCGACAGCCGCGAGCTGCTCGCGCGCATTCCCGACGCGAGCGTCGACCTGATCTGCACCGACCCGCCGTACAACCTCGGCGGCTATTCGACCGGCAACATCGACATGAGCTGGCGGAAGTCCTTCAACAACGACGTCGCCGACTGGGACCAGCTCGCGTTCGAGCCCGGGGCCTGGCTGGCCGAGTTCCGCCGGGTGCTGAAGCCCACCGGCACGCTGTTCGCCTTCACGAGCTACAACATGCTCGGCCGCTGGCACGAGGTGTTCGACCCGGTGTTCGACACGTTCCAGTTCGTCGTCTGGCACAAGACGAACCCACCGCCGAAGCTCCGCCGGGCGGGCTTCCTGAACTCCTGCGAGCTGATCGTGGCCTGCTGGGACAAGGGCCACACCTGGAACTTCGGGCGCCAGCGGGACATGCACAACTTCATCGAGTCGCCGATCTGCGGCGGCCGCGAGCGGACGAAGGACCCGGTCCACCCGACCCAGAAGCCGCTGCGCGTCCTGCGCCAGCTCGTCGAGTGGGGCTCGAATCCCGGCGATCTCGTCCTCGACCCGTTCATGGGCGTCGGATCGACCGGCGTCGCGGCGCTCGAGCTGGGCCGGCGGTTCGTCGGCATCGAGCTCGATGAGGGCTACGTCGAGGCTGCCCGGCGCCGGATCGAGGCCGCCGGGATCGCGCTGCGCGCCGCGCCGGGATCGGCCGGGAGCGGCGCGATCGCCGCCACCCGGTAGACTTCCGGGATGCCTCGATACTCGTACGGCGGCCAGGCCCTGATCGAGGGCGTGCTGATGCGCGGCCGCGACGCGATCGCGGTCGCCCTCCGCCACCCGGACGGCCGGATCGTCTATGCCACGGAGCGCCTCGACTCCGGATTCCATGGATCCCGGTGGGCCAGGCTGCCGTTCCTGCGCGGCCTGATCGTCCTGTACGAGACCCTGTTCGTCGGCACCCGCTGGCTCGTCCGGAGCGCGACGATCCAGGCGGCCGGCAGCGGCGAGGAGGGCGACGAGGGGGTCGAGCTCGGCAAGGGCTCGATCGCGCTGATGCTCGGCCTGACGCTCCTCGCCGGCGTCGGGATCTTCTTCCTCCTGCCGCTCCTGATCGCGAGCGCGACGACCTCGAACATCCAGAACGGCCTCGTCCAGCATCTGGTCGAGGGGCTGATCCGGGTCGGGATCTTCCTCGGCTACCTGCTGCTGATCGCCCAGGCCGAGGACGTCCGGCGCGTCTTCATGTACCACGGCGCCGAGCACATGACGATCCACGCCCTCGAGGCCGGCGACCCGCTCGTCGTCGACGCGGTCCGCAAGTACCCGACCGCTCACCCGCGCTGCGGCACGGAGTTCCTCGTCGTGGTCATCGCCCTGTCGATCGTCGCGTTCAGCCTCGTCGGCCGCCAGGAGCCGCTCGTCATGGTCGGCAGCCGGATCGCCCTGATCCCGGTCATCGCCGCGGTCGGCTACGAGATCCTCAAGTGGGGCGCGAAGCATCGCGCCAACCCGATCGTCCGCGCGATCATGTATCCCGGGATCCTCGTCCAGAAGATCACGACCCGCCAGCCGACGAACGACATGATCGAGGTCGCGATCGTGTCGATGGAGCAGGCGCTCCAGGCCGATGGCGAGACGCTCCCCCTCGGCTCCGGCACGCTGCCGCGGGACCGGATGGAGCTGCCGGGGACGCCGCCCGTCGCCGGCGAAGCCGCGGCGGCGCCCGTCACGATCGATCCGCCGCTGCCGGGAGCATGAGCGGCGACGCGGATCGGACCGGCCTCGACGCCCGGCTGCGGGACGTCGTGAGCCAATACGAGGATGTCCAGGCCCAGCTGTCGACGCCGGAAGTGTCCAGGGATCCCGATCGGCTCCGGACGCTCGGCCGCGAGCTGTCCCGCCTCCAGCCGGTGGTCGCGGCATTCCAGTCACTCGAGGCGACCCGCACGGAGCTGGCCGGCGCCCGCGAGATGCGCGAGTCCGGTGACGCGGACCCGGACATGAAGGCGATGGTCGCCGACGAGATCGCCCGGCTGACGGCCGAGGAGGACCGCCTGCTCGAGGAGATGAAGGTCCTGCTCCTGCCGCGCGACCCGAACGACGACCGCGACGTGATCCTCGAGATCCGGGCCGGTGCCGGCGGCGACGAGGCGGCGCTGTTCGCCGCCGAGCTCTACCGGATGTACGTCCGCTACGCCGAGCGCCACCGATTCACGCCGGAGCTGCTCAGCCTCAACGAGACAGGAATCGGCGGGATCAAGGAGGCGATCGTCCAGGTCCACGGCGACGGGGCGTACAGCCGGCTGAAGTTCGAGAGCGGCGTCCACCGGGTCCAGCGGATCCCGGCGACGGAGTCGTCCGGGCGGATCCACACCTCGACCGCGACCGTCGTGGTCCTGCCAGAGGTCGACGAGGTCGAGATCCAGATCGACGAAGAGAAGGACATCCGGATCGACGTGAAGCGCTCGTCCGGACCTGGCGGGCAGTCGGTCAACACCACCGACTCCGCCGTCCGGATCACGCACCTCGAGACGGGCCTGGTCGTCGAGATCCAGGACGAGAAGAGCCAGCACAAGAAC
>DATNBW010000284.1:0-4915 GCA_035607275.1 Verrucomicrobiia bacterium
GCCGGACGACGAACGCGCCGACGCGCTCCTGTGGCGCTGGGCGCGTTCGTGTGCCTTCTAGGGTCGGATGTCGACCCGGGGCCCAGCGGAGAGGATCGCGCCAGTCCCGATGAAGCAGACCTATCAGCCCAAGAAGCGGCATCGCGCGAAGGAGCATGGCTTCCGCGCCCGGATGAGGACGCCCGGCGGGCGTCGCATCGTCGCCGCCCGACGGGCCCGCGGTCGAAAGCGACTGACGGCCTGACGAGCGAGCGCGGCTCGCATCCGCCGCGGCTCGTGATGCTCTCCCGTCCGCAGGAGTTCGCGGCGCTGCAGGCCGGGACCGTCCGGTCCCACCCCCTTCTCACCGCTCGGTTCCTGCGAACGGACCTCGAGACGACCCGGTTCGGCCTGGCAACAGGCCGGAAGCTGGGCGGTGCCGTGGTCCGCAATCGCGTCCGGCGCCGACTTCGCGAAGGTCTCAGGGCGATGGCGCCCTCGTTCCAGCCCGGCTGGGACGTCCTGATCATCGCCCGTCCGGCGATCGTCGAGACCGACTACCGGCACCTGGTCGAGACGTTGCGGCGGGTCCTCCAGCGGGGAGGCGTGTTGGGAGGTCAGGCGAGCTCGTGAAGCGGATCGGGATCGGCCTCATCCGGGTCTACCGGATCCTCTTCGCCTGGCTCCCGTCGAGCTGCCGCTACGAGCCGACCTGCTCCCGCTACACCGAGCAGGCGATCGACAAGTACGGCCTCGTCCGGGGCAGCTGGATGGGGATGCGCCGGATCGCGCGCTGTCACCCGGGTCACCCCGGCGGCTACGACCCGGTTCGCTAGGTAACCAGACGAGGACCACGTGACACTCCGGCGCCTCCGTTCGAGCCTCGTCCGGCTCCTCCCTCTCCTGGCGATCATCGCCGTCGCCCTCGTCGTGAGCGCCTGCGCAGGCGGTCCGACCGGCTCGCCCGGCGCGAGCGGGGCTGCCGCGTCGGCCACCCCGAACCCGGCCGCCATCCCGCTCGAGCCGGTGCATCCGACCGATCCGTTCAGCCTGCTGGCGTGGGTGTTCACGCCGATCTTCCAGGTGTTCTTCATCCTCCTGGTCATCCTCGACAAGCTGACCGGCAACATCGCGATCGCGATCGTCCTGATGACGATCATCATCCGGATCATCCTGATCCCGATCTTCCGCCGTCAGACCGTGTCGATGAAGCGGACCCAGATGCTGGCGCCCGAGGTCAAGGAGATCCAGCGCCGGTTCAAGGGCGACCGGCTCAAGCAGCAGGAAGCCCAGCGCCAGCTCTACGCCGAGCGCGGGATCAATCCTGCCGCCGGCTGCCTGCCGGCCATCCTCCAGATCTTCCTGCTGATCCCGATGTACCAGGTCTTCAGCCAGGGGCTCCAGAACTTCAACCCGCAGGCGATGCTGGACATCTTCGGGTTCCGGATCATCGACCTCCAGTGCGCGGCGCAGCCGATCACCAACGCGGCGGGCCACGTCCTGAACCCGTGCCTCAACCCGCTCGCGTTCGGCGTCGACTGGGGCCTGCCGGAGGTGATCATCGGCACCGCCGGCTCGATGCTGTCGGGCCTGAGCCTCCTCGCGGTGATCTCGTCGCTGTTCCAGCTCGTCCAGTCGCGGATGACCCTGCCGGCCCACGATCCGGCGATGGCCGACGACCCGCAATACCGGCTCCAGCGCCAGATGGCCTACATCTTCCCGTTCATCTCGCTGATCTACGGCAGCTTCCTGCCGGCCGGCCTGTTCCTCTACTGGATCACCTCGACGATCTTCTCGATCGCCCAGCAGTACCTGATCATTGGTTGGGGCGGCATGTTCCCGCTGTTCGGCTGGACCCCCGGGTTCGCGCAGGGCCACGCGCCACGCTTCCCGGTCACGATGCCCCCGCCGGTCGACCCCAAGACCCGGCCGCCGACCTCGCCGCTCGGCGGGAGCGCCGGCCGGGCCGCCGAGGTCGACAAGACCATTCGCCACAAGGAACGCGGCCGCCAGGGCCGCCGAGGGAGACGCCGCTGATGAGTGCGTACCGAGAGTTCACGGGCAAGAGCGTGGAAGAGGCGCTCAAGGTCGCTCGCGAGGAGTTCGGCGTGGAGCTGAACGACCTCGACTTCGAGATCCTGACCGCCGGCAGCCGCGGCGTCCTCGGGATGGGCGCCGAGCCCGCCCGGATCGTTGCCGCGCCGCGGTCCGCGCTGGGCGGCGCCGCACCCAAGCGCGAGGCGGCGGCCACGACCCCGCTCCCGCCCGCGCCGCCGCGCGAGGACCGCGGCTTCGGCGACCGGGATCGAGATCGTGGACCGCGCCGCGACGACCGCGGCGGCGGCGGGTTCCGCTCGGGGGGCGGGCCCGGCGGCGATCGAGATCGTGGACCGCGGCGCGACGACCGCGCCGGCGATCGCAGTGGACCCGGCCCGCGCCGCGACGACCGATTCGGCGACCGTGGCCCGCGCCGCGACGCCGCGCCCCGCGACGCAGCGCCCCGCGACGCCGCACCGGACGAGCAGGACACATTCGCGGCGACGGCAGCTCCGACCGAGGAACGACCGGCCCGCCATGATCGAGGCCCGGGCGGTGGCGACCGGGATCGCGGCCCGCGTCGCGAGGATCGGGGTCGCGGCTCCGCCGGCGACCGCCCGGAGCGTGCGCCCCGCGAGGGCGGCCCCGGAACGTCGGCCCTGAACGCGACCGAGGCCGCGGAGGTCCAGGCCGCGCGCGGATCCCTCGCCGCCGAGCGAGCCGATCTCGAGGCTGCCGAGGCATCGCCGGAGGCACTGGCCGCCGGCAAGGAGATCCTCGAGGAGCTCATGCGCCACATCGGCTTCGCCGTGAAGGTCGAGGTCGAGACCGGGGACACCAGCCGGCTCAACGTCGTCGCCGATCCCGATGGGCGCGAGGCGCTCGGCTCGCTGATCGGCCGGAAGGGCGAGCGCCTGTCGGCCCTGCAGCACCTCGTCAACCTGATGCTGTCGCGGCGGATGGGCGAGTGGACCCGCGTCCTGGTCGACGTCGAGGACTACCGTGGCCGGCGCGAGCGCCAGCTCCGCGACCTTGCCAACCGGGCCGCCGCCCGGGTCGAAGAGACGGGCAAGATGATCCAGCTCGAACCCATGCCGGCCCTCGAGCGACGCTGGATCCACCTCGCCCTGCGCGATCATCCGCAGGTCGCCACCCAATCGATCGGTGAGGAGCCGAATCGACGGATTGTCGTCCTTTTGCGAGGCGGCTGATCCGCGACTGCCGTTCGGTGCGTCACGCACAGGGGGCCCCGTGCGTCACGATCCCGCTCACGAACGGAATGCCGCGCCCCTGCCCACGAGGATGACCCGCGTCCCATGACACCCGAATCCACACCCGATGTCGAGACGCCTGCCGGTGACCCGGAGCTCGCGGCGCTCGTCCGGCGCGACCCGCCGGGCCATGGCCCCGACGCCGACGAGACGGCCCGGGGAGAGCTGGTCGAGATCGCCCCGGCGGACGCATCGCCGACCTCCGGGCCCTGGGTCGATTCCGCGCCCATCCTGCCTCTCGCCGCGGCCGTGACCGACGGCGAGCCGCCGGCGCCGCCTCGGCGCGGGCGGTCGCTCGCCTTCCGGTTCGGCGTCTCGTTCATCCTGGGCGTCCTCCTCGCCTTCGGCGTCGGCGTCGGCGCCCTGTACGCGTGGGGCCAGCAGTACGACGGCCGGGTCCTGCCCGGCGTCCGCGTCGGCAGCACGGAGCTCGGCGGGCTCACCCGCGAGCAGGCGGAGGCGAAGATCGCGGACGCGTATGGGTGGTTCGGCACCGGGCAGATCACGCTCACCGGCCCGGATGGCCAGATCACGACCATCAGCTACGCCGACCTCGGCCGCGGTCCCGACACCTCGGCACTGCTGGAGGCGGCGCTCGCCGCAGGCCGCCAGGGCGAGCCTCTCGCGAACCTCATCGGCGCACCCCGGGCCGCGATCCACGGCGTGACCCTCGACTCCGCCGTTGCCTACGACCGCGACAAGCTGGCCGCCGCCGTCGCGGCCCTCGCCACGACGATCGACCAGGCCCCCGCGGACGCCTCCGTATCGGCCGATCGAGGCGGGACGTTCAGCGTGTCCTCGGCGAGGGACGGTCGTGCCGTGGACAAGGCGGCCCTGCAGACCGCGCTCGACGAGCAGCTCGCGGCCCTCGGCACGCCGGCGTCGATCACGATGAATGTGCCGGTGGTGTCCTTGGCACCCGCCGTCGCCACCGCCTCGGCCGAGGCGGCGAAGGCGGCCGCAGATCGAATGGCCGCCGACGTGGTCGTCGCCCGGGGCGAGGACAAATGGACGATCGCCGGCGCGAGCCTCGCGCCGCTGATCTCGTTCTCGACCGCGGCCGACGGGACGGTCACCCCGGTCTTCGACGAGGCGGGCCTCGACCCAATCCTCAAGACGCTGGCCCAGAAGGTCAACCAGAAGGCGCAGGACGCGGGCCTCAAGCTGGTCGGCGGACACGTCGTCGCGACCGGCACCAGCCGCGAGGGCCGAACGCTCAACGCCGCCGGCATGAAGGCCGCGATCATCAGCCAGATCGGGGCCCGCCAGGCGGGCGCCGCGCCGTCACCGGTCGCGGCCGTCGTCAAGGCCGTCGACCCGAAGCTGACCACGGCCGCGGCCAAGACGTTCGCCCCAAAGATGCAGGTCATCAGCTCGTTCAGCGTCTACTACTTCGTCATCGTCAACAACCACTGGGGCGGGAACATCGAGGCGCCGGCCACGAAGATCAACGGCACGGTCGTGCCGGCAGGCGGAGTCTTCGACTTCTGGAAGGTCGTCGGCGACCTGCGCAAGCTCCCGGGCACGGGCCCCGGCAACGCGATCGAGGGCGGGAAGATCACCGTCACCGGCGCGTTCGGCGGAGGCATCTGCACGACGTCCACGACGCTGTTCAACGCGGCGTTCCG
>DATNBW010000303.1:0-5089 GCA_035607275.1 Verrucomicrobiia bacterium
CGGCCGCGGCGCCGGCATCGATGGCGAACTGGAGCCCGCCCTTGCCGACATTGGGGCACGAGATGTTGAGCTCGATGCCGGCGATGCCGGGCACTCCCTCGAGCCGGCGCACGACCTCGACATAGTCGGCGATCGACTCGCCCGCGACGTTGACGATCACCGGCGTCTTCCAGCCGACCCACGTCTGGGCGTATTTCTCGACCACCGCGTCGACGCCGGGGTTCTGGAGCCCGATCGAGTTGAGCATCCCGCCCGGCGTCTCGGTCACCCGCGGCGTGATGTTCCCGATCCGCGGCTTCAGGGTCGTGCCCTTGCAGCAGATCGCGCCGAGCCGATCGACGTCGACGACGTCCCCGTACTCGATGCCGTAGCCGAACGTACCGGACGCAACCAGGATCGGGTTCGGCAGGACGAGCCCGCGCCCGAGATCGACCGACAGCTCGACATCGACCGTCCGGGCCGGCCGATCCGGGACGGCGAGAGCCTCGACCCGGGACGCGGCGACACGCGGCGGTCGGACCGGAGCCGGAGATGGCGACCCGGCGACAGACCCCTGCTTCCGGCGCGGCGTGGAACCCCGCTGAATCCCGCCCGGGCGAACGTCCTTCGCGGTCGTGACCCGGCGCTTTGCCTTCACCAGCCCGACTCCCAGGCGACTTCCTCGGCCGCGAACACCGGCCCTTCGCGGCAGACCCGCTGCGGCTGGCCGTTGGCCCCGAGGATCACGCAGCCGAGGCACGCTCCGACCGCGCAGCCCATGTTCTGCTCCATCGACACCTGGAGGAACGCCTTCCGCCGAGCCGCCGGTGAACCGACCGCATCCGGCTTCCCAGCGCCGCGCTTCCGGCCGAGCTTCGCGACGCCAAGCCGCTCGCGCCGGCCGGCCGCGAGCCGGGCGAGGGCCGCCAGCATCGGCGCGGGACCGCACGCGAACGCCTGGTCGGCCCAGGCCTCGTAGTCGGGGACGAGCTGGGTGACGAAGCCGCGCCGGCCGACCGAGCCGTCGTCGGTCGCGATCACGTACTCGACCTCGTCGGGCAGGAGCGACGACGGATACACGTCCCGGGCCGACGCGGCCCCGAACAGGACGGTGACCTGCCGGCCGTCGCGGATCGCCTCGTCGGCCAGCGACCGAACCCCGGCCATCCCGAGCCCGCCGGCGATCAGCAGGAGATGGCGCGACCGCGGATCGACCTCGAACGGCCGGCCGAGCGGCCCCAGCATGTCGACCGGATCGCCGGGCCGGAGACGGGTGAACCATTCGGTCCCGCGACCGATCGTCCGGAAGTGGATCGTGATCACGCCGGTCGCGGTATCGGCCGTGTTGATCGAGAACGGGCGCCGGAGCACGAGCCCCGACAGGTCACCGGTCCGCGCGTGGACGAACTGCCCGGCCCGGGCCCCGGTCGCGAGCTCGGGAGCGAGGAACGACTGGAGCCACTGGCCCGGGAGGATCTCCCGGCTGTCGACCAGCTCGGTCCGGACCAGGCGCATCGTCACCGGGTGGCGTCGCCCTCCGCCGGCTTCGTGTCGTCCTCTCCCTCGGCCTTGACCGGGCCGGCACCCTCGGCCTCGTCCTCGCCTTCATCGTCGTCGTCGGACTCGTCATCGTCCGAGTCGTCGTCCGTCTCGGCCTCGCCCTCGGCGCCCGCCTCGAATGCGGCGATCTCCGGTGCGATCGACGGGAAGGCCTCGGCGAGCGCGTCGGCCAGGTCACCGAACACGTCGGTCGGGTCGTAGTACTCGACGAGCTCCTCGGCGGTCGTCAGCGGCCGCCACTCGTTCTCTTCCTCGGTCAGGACCTCCGCCCGGAACTCGCCGGACGCGGTGAGGGTCAGGCGCTCGTCATCGTCGTCGTTGACGATCAGGTCGCCGATCTTCCCGATCAGGACGGACGACGCGTCCTCGAACTGCTCGAGCAGGCGTGCCTCGCTGCGCTGGCTGCGCTCCTGGAACTCGAGCGCGAGGTCGTAGAGACGCTGCGCGGCGAGCTCGTCGTCGTCGACCTCGACCGGCTCCGGCTGGGTGGCGGCCCACTCGTCGGCCGCGGCGGCGTACGGATCGTGGCCACCGATCGTGATGCTCTCGTCGATGCCGATCCCGGCGGCGTCCAGCAGGTCGCCCTCGGCGGTCGGCTCGGGCTCGAGCCCGGCCGCCTCGCGAGCCGCCTCGGCGAACGCCTGGTAGATGTCGGCGGGGTTGTACAGCTCGACGAGCTCGGCGGCGCTCTCGATGACCTCGGTCTCGGACGTCCAGTCGCCCGTCAGCTCGTCGAGGAAGCGGGTCCGGCTCCGGAAGGTCAGGTCCGGAGCGATCGAGAGGTAGTCGGGGTCCTCGTCGATGAGCACCAGGCCGCCCAGCTCGTTGATCCGGTCCTTGTGCGTGTTGAGGAACTTGCGCAGCTGTTCGGTCGACTGGACCAGGAAATCGGAGCGTTCGAGGGCGGCGTCACCCGCGATCTCACCGAGCAGGTCATTGCGGCTCGTGTCCATCCCTGATCGGCCTCCGTCATTCGGCTCTGGTGTCTTGGTCCGTCGGATCGTCATCGGGCTCCTGGGCTTCAGCCGTGATATTCGAGGTCGGGACCCATCCGCTCTCGCAGAAACATCGAGTGATGGCGTTGGAAGATCCACTCACCGGCGCGGTGGCCGAGGGCGCGCAGGCTCGCGTCGGCCTCGAGCTTGTCCAGTGTCGCGTAGTCGGGGAGATCGAGCAGGATCACGTTGTCGAAGTCCCAGCCGTGGGCGACGTTGTACCAGCCGAGGAAGCGGATCCCGTACTTCGCCTCGTACTCGCGGACCTGGCGGGCGAAGAGGGTCCGCATGTAGAACTTGAAGAAGGAATCGCGACCGCGGCGGACCGAGAAGTAGGTCGCCAGAACGGGCACGGGCCTGCGGTCCTCCAGTCCACCGATCCAGGGCGCCGGATCGGTCCGGCTGCGCCCGGCGGGCACCGGGTCGCCTATTGTCGCACGGCCCCTTCGTCGGACGGGGGCGGATCGTCGCCGTCGGTCCCGGGCGGTCCGGCGGCCGGCTCTGCGGCCTGCGCGCCGTGCTGGACCTGGTCCTCGAGCTCGCCGACGGTCTTCGTCGCGCTGCCGAGCGGACGGCGACGACCGCGCCGGTCCGCGGCGACGAGGCGGAGCAGGAAGATGATCGTCTGGCCCGTGACGAGGAGCAGGATGACGACCGCGAACAACAGCGCCGCACTGACCTGGTCGGGCCACTTCCAGACGACACTGAGCGGCGTCAGGACGATGAAGATGCCCAGGACGATGAGCTGGAACCGGAAGCACCCGAGCCCCGGGCCGCGCTCCGGGTCGAGGTCGTCGCCCTTGTACTGGACGGGCTTGGCGTTGATCGTCACGAGCGGGAAGGGTATGCGAAGCCGTTCGCGTGCGCCGCGGCCGCGGCCCCGACCGCGAGGCTTGAGTCCAATAGCGCTCGTTTCGGCTGTCAGCAAGCGCGCGAGTGCCCAGGTGTCACGGTCCCTGGGACCTGCCACGCTCAGCCGCTCGAGAATTGAGTCTCGGGAGACTCGCGGGGGCCGGGTGGGGCGAGCGCCTTCGGCGACGCGGGCGCCGGGTGGGGCGAGCGCCGGACCAGCGCGCTTCGATCGCCCGAGATGTCCACCGTACGGGCGTTAACGTCGGCCGGGAGCCACGGAATGGCGGAATGCCCGCGGCACGGACGCTATGGGCCGTCTGGACCCCCACCCCGCCGGATTCGCCCTCGTTCCGCGTCGTAACGCCCATGGTGCGGACATGTCGGACAGTGCGCCGCCCGATGCCTCGGCCCTCAGGCGCCGGGCTCGATCTCCGGGGACTGCCTCGGGCGGCCGCCGCGCCTCGCCAGGCGGTCCTGGAGCCGGAACCACTCGCCGGCGAAGGGCAGGAACCACGGATGCCCCTCGTACGGGGCGGGCACGAGCGGGAACGACAACTTCGCGAGCTCGGGCGCCGGCCCGCCGCCCAGCCACTCGCCGACCGCCACGCCCATCGCCGTCATCAGCGCCACGCCGGTCCCGCAGCAGCCCATCGCGTACGTGATCCCGTCGGCCCGCCCGACATGCGGCATCCGGTCGAACGTGAAGCCGACGTTGCCGCCCCACGCGTAGTCGATCCGGTAGCCCGCGAGCTGCGGATGAACCTCGAGCATGCCCCGGTGGAGGATCCCGGCGGTGTGGTCGACCGAGGTCGGGAGGAAGCTCGCCCGACCGCCGAAGATCATCCGGCGGTCCTCCGACACGTGCCAGTAGTAGAGGAAGTTCTTCGTGTCGAAGAAGGCCCGGCCCTTCGGCGACAGGATCCGTGTCAGCTCCTCGGGGAGTGGCTCGGTGGCGATGATGTAGCTGCCGATCGGGATGACCCGCCGGCGCAGCGACGGCACGACGCCGTCGGTGTAGCCGTTCGTCCCGACGACGACCTCCTTCGTCAGGATGGCGCCCCGCGCGGTCTCGACGACGAGGCGGCCGTCGGCCTGGCGCCGGATCGACCTCGCCCGGACGCCCTCGTGGAGATCGGCACCGGCTCGATCCGCGGCGTCCACCAACCCCGCGAAGTACTTGCCCGGATGGAGCAGCCCGCTCGGCGGAAACGCCAGCCCGCCGTGGTAGAACGTCGTCCCGATCTCCTCGTGGAGGCGATCCTTCGGGACGAACTCGGCCTGGATCCCGAACCGGCGGAGGGTCTCGACGGAGGCGCGGAGGTCGATCGCGTGAGACGGCGCCCAGGCGAGGTCGAGGTAGCCGCGCTCACGGAACTCGCAGTCGATGTCTTCGTCGGCGATCAGACGCTTGATGAGCTCGTAGCCGTCCATCGACTCGCGGAACAACGCGTTGCCGGCCTCGTCGCCGTAGCGCTCGATCAGCTCCTGCGGGCCCCACTTGTAGCCGGGATGGACGATTCCGCCGTTGCGGGTCGAGCCGCCGAACCCGAGGTGCTCCGCCTCGAGGAGCGTGACCGCGGCGCCGGCGCGCGCGAGGACGCGGGCCGCGTTGATCCCCGTGTAGCCGCCGCCGATCACGACCACGTCGGCGACATCGGGCAGGGGTCGGTCGCGCCGCGACGGCAGCGCAGGCATCGTCGCGT
>DATNBW010000310.1:0-36570 GCA_035607275.1 Verrucomicrobiia bacterium
TGCCGTTCGCGTCGTCCCTGTGCGGCGCGTGCTTCGACGTCTGCCCCGTCCGGATCGATATTCCCGAGGTCCTCGTCCATCTGCGTGGCCAGGTCGTGCGCCAGTCCGAGGCGAGCCATCGCGTCCCGACCCGCGAGCAGGTGGCGTTCGGGGTCGCCGCGTGGACGCTGCGCACGCCGCGCCGGCTGGGTCTCGCCGAGCGGGCCGCCGGCGCCGGTGGGCGGCTCCTTGCCCGACGGGGGATGCTCCGCCGGATCCCGGGTCCCGGCGCGATCGGCGGCTGGTTCCGGGCGCGGGACATGCGGGCACCCGCCCGGGAATCGTTCCGCGCCTGGTGGCGGCGGACCGGCGCCGGCGGGGGGAGGGGGTCGTGACGGACGCCAATCCCGGGGCGGCGCGCGAGGCCATCCTCGAGGCGATCCGGGCGGCCCTGGCCGACCGGCCGGCCGAGGTCTCGATCCCGCGCGACTACGAGACGGCATTGCCGCCCTCGACCGACCTCGTCGCTCGCTTCGTCGATCGGGTCGATGACTACCGGGCGACGATCGAACGGACCACCGTCGACCAGCTCCCCAACGTGATCGCGACGACCCTCGCGACGCACGGCGCCCGCCGGATCGCGGCGCCGGCCGGTGTCCCTGCCGCCTGGTTCGGCGCGACCGACGTCGAGCGCATCCGCGACGAGCCGCCCCTGGTCCACGCGGAGCTCGACAAGCTCGACGGCACGCTCACGGGCTGCGCGGTCGCGGTCGCCGAGACCGGCACGATCGTCCTCGACGCGGGCCCGGACCAGGGCCGGCGGGTCCTGAGCCTGCTGCCCGACCTCCACGTCTGCGTCGTCCGCGTCGATCAGGTCGTCGGGACGGTGCCCGAGGCGCTCGGCCGGCTCGATGCCCGCCGCCCGCAGACGTGGATCAGCGGTCCGTCGGCGACGAGCGACATCGAGCTCCAGCGGGTCGAGGGCGTCCACGGCCCGCGCCGCCTGGCGGTCATCCTCGTCGACGGCTGACCCGGACCGCCGGCGGAGGGCTGTACTCTCGCGCGATGAACGTCCTGCGAGGATTGCTGGCCCGGCTCCGGGGCCGGCCCACTCCTGTCTCGGGCGAGGTGGCCCCGGTCGCGGCGGGAGGCTCGACCGTTCCGCCCGTCGCGGAGGTTTCCGTCGCAGTCGGCCGGCCGCCGCGCGATCGGGCGCCGTTCGCGGTGCTCCTCCTGGCCGTGCTCGCGATCCTGTGGATCTCGCGGAGCGTCCTCGGTCCGTTCATCGTCGCGGCGGTCATCGCCTATGCCTTCAGCCCGCTCGTCACCGCCGGCGAGCGCCGCCTGGGTTGGCCGCGCATCGCCGTGGTCGGGCTCGGCTACGCGATCGCGGCGGTCGTCATCGCGGTCCTCGCCGTCCTGCTGGCCGGTCGCGTCGCCCACGAGCTCGCGCTCCTCGCCGGATCCGAGCCGGATTCGCTGGCCCGGACGCTCCGTGACCTCGTCGGCAGCGACGTGATCGTGATCGGCGGCCAGCACATCGCCGTGGCCGACATCGCACACGAGATCCAGGCTCGGATCGGCGAGCTGATCGCGTCGCCCGGTGACGCGGTCCACGTCGCCGTCCAGGCCGGCGAGGTCGGCCTGCAGGCGATCCTTGCGGTGATCGTGACCTTCTACTTCCTCGTCGACGGCGAGATGTTCATGGACCGCGCGATCGCGCTGCTCCCGGTCGACCACCGCGAGCAGACGACGGACGTCCTCGCCCGCATTCACGTGATTCTCGGGAAATGGCTGCGCGGCCAGCTCCTCCTCATCGCCCTCGTGGCGGCCGTCGCTTACATCGGGCTCGGGCCGATCGCCCACCTGCCCTACGCGCTGGCCCTCGCCGTGATGACCGGGATCCTCGAGATCATCCCGCTCATCGGGCCGCTCGTTGCGACCGCGATCGTCGCCATCGACGCCTTCGCGCGGGGTGGCGCCGGGCTCGCGGCGGCGATCATCGTCTTCTATTTCGTGCTCCGCCAGGTGGAGGACCAGGTCGTCATGCCGGTCGTGATCGGGCGGGCCGTCCATCTCCACCCGATCGTGACGATCTTCGCGGTGCTGGTCGGCCTCAGCATCTACGGCGTGCTGGGCGGCCTGCTCGGCGTGCCGGTCGCGGCCGCGATCAACGTCGTCTTCCGCGAGCTCTACCCGACGGCCGCGACGGCCGGGCCGGACCATGCGCCTGCGCCGCCGCCGGACCGATGAGCTCGAGCCCGCCGAGATCGACGCGATCCGGGCGTTGACGGTCGCGGCGTTCGGCGACGACGAGGAGGAGCGGTTCACGGAGGACGACTGGCAGCACGCGGTCGGCGGCACGCACTTCGTCCTGAGCGTCGACGGTGCCCTCGTGACCCACGCCGCTGTCGTCGAGCGCGAGATCCACGTCGCCGGCCGGCCGCTCCGGACCGGCTACGTCGAGGCCGTGGCAACGGATCCGGCGCGCCACGGCGCCGGGTTCGGCTCGATCGTCATGGCCGATGTGACCACGTTCATCCGCGAGCACTTCGAGCTCGGGATGCTGGGCACCGGTCGCCACCACTTCTACGGGCGGCTGGGCTGGGTCGTGTGGCCCGGACCGGCGTTCGTCCGGACGGCCGGCGGGCTCCGTCGCACCCCCGAGGACGAGGGATTCCTGATGGTCCTCCGGACGCCGACCACGCCGGATCTCGACGAGCGCGCCCCGATCAGCTGCGACTGGCGTCCCGGCGACGTCTGGTAGCTCCCGCTACCGGGACCCGAGCAGGTCCTCGAACGGCACCGGGTCCGCGAACGGATCCGCGGGCACCCGCGGCTGCCTGGCCGTCATCGCCGCCCCGAGCTCGGCGGCCGCTCGATCGATCCGTTCGACCAGGCTGCCGTCCGCGGCGACGCCGGCCGTGCCCCAGTCCTCGGCCGCCGCGAACACCGAGGTCGCGACCGTCGCCGCGTTCAGGTAGGCGAACAACGGTCGCAGGGCATGCTCGAGCGCCAGCGAGTGGCGGGCGGTTCCGCCGGTCGCCGCGATCAGCGTCGGCATGCCGGCCAGCCCGTCGCGTTCGACGACGTCGAAGAACAGCTTGAACAGGCCGCTGTAGGAGGCGCTGAAGATCGGGCTGACCGCGATCAGGCCGTCCGCGCCGAGAACGGAATCGATCGCCGCCTGGAGCTTCGGGCTCGGGAAGCCGGTGAGCAGATGGTTCGTCAGGTCCTGGGCGTGGTCGCGCAGCTCCACGATCGTGACGCGCCCCTCCAGGCCGCCATCGCCGAGGTGTCGTTCGACGGCCGCCGTCAGTCGATCGGCGAGGAGCCGGGTCGACGACGGTTGGCCGAGACCGGCGCTGACGACGACGAGCGAGCGCGACGAGCCGGTCACGCGGGCACCGCCGCAGGCGTCTCGACCGCCGCCTCGAGCGAGGGCTCGACGGCCGGCGCCTGGAGCGCCGCCCGAGCGGCCGCGACCCGCGGATGGACCGGCGCCTCGGGGACGTGGGCGGGCTTGAGTGCGGCGAACTCGCGCCGGAGGACCGGGACGACGTCCTCGCCGAGGATGTCCATCTGCTCGAGCACCGTCTTGAGGGGAAGGCCGGCGTGGTCGGCGATGAACAGCTGGCGCTGGTAGTCGCCGACGAACTCACGGAAGCCGAGGGTCCGGTCGATGACCTGCTGCGGGCTGCCGATCGTCATCGGAGTCTGGGCCATGTAGTCCTCGAGGGACGGGCCGCCGCCGTACACCGGGGCGTGATCGAAGTACGGCCGGAACTCACGGATCGCGTCCTGCGAGTTCTTGCGCATGAACACGTGGCCGCCGAGCCCGACGATCGC
The DNA here is from genome assembly GCA_035607275.1 of Verrucomicrobiia bacterium. Taxonomy (GTDB): domain Bacteria; phylum Chloroflexota; class Limnocylindria; order Limnocylindrales; family CSP1-4; genus CF-46. The sequence continues at coordinate 3,829 of DATNBW010000310.1, forward strand.
CTGGTCGGCCGGCCCATGGCCGTAGTGCTCCCAGCGGCGCCGATAGAGCTCGACCATCCGCTTCACGTGGTCGGACGGCCAGAAGATGTTGTTGTGGAAGAAGCCGTCGCCGTAGTACGCCGCCTGCTCGGCGATCTCCGGGCTCCGGATCGAGCCGTGCCACACGAACGGCGGCACCCCGTCGAGCGGGCGGGGCACGGACGTGAAGCCGGTCAACGGCGTGCGGAGCTTGCCCTCCCAGTCGACGACGTCCTCGCGCCAGAGGCGATGGAGCAGGGCGTAGTGCTCATAGGCGAGGGGGATCCCGTTGCGGATGTCCTGCCCGAACCAGGGATAGACGGGCCCCGTGTTGCCGCGGCCCATCATCAGGTCGACGCGCCCGTCGGCCAGGTGCTGGAGCATCGCGTAGTCCTCGGCGATCTTGACCGGGTCATTCGTGGTGATCAGGGTCGTCGCCGTCGACAGGAGCAACCGGCTCGTTTGGGCCGCGATGAACCCGAGCATCGTCGTGGGCGACGAGGTGATGAAGGGCGGGTTGTGGTGCTCGCCGGCGGCGAAGACATCGAGACCGACCTCCTCCGCCTTGAGCGCGACCGTGATCATGATCTGGATCCGGTCGGCCTCGCTGACCGCGCGGCCCGTGGTCGGGTCGGGCGTGATATCGCCGACGGAAAAGACCCCGAATTGCATCTGGACTCCTGTGCTCGACGCAACCGGTGTCGCGCCGCGGCCGACCTCGTGTCGTGCCTGTTCCACCGTACGCTACAGCAAGATCGTTGCGTATGCAACTACATGGTGGACAGGACGGCATCCGGACCAACGCCGTCAGCGCGCGCCGCTATGCTCCGGTCGATGCGGGTCTACATCAGCGTCGACATGGAGGGGATCGCCGGGATCAGCCATCCCAGGCCGACGGGGCGTGGCGACAGCGAGTACCCCGCGGCGGTCGAGCTGATGGCCGGCGAGGCGAACGCGGCGATCGACGGCGCCCTCGCGGCCGGGGCGACCGACATCCTCGTCAACGACAGCCACGGCGGGATGTACAACCTGCGACCCGCCGACCTGCATCCGGCCGCTCGGCTCCTCCAGGGCCAGAAGGCCTGGTCGATGGTCGCGGGCGCCGCGCCCGCCGCCGACGGGCTACCCGCGTTCGATGTCGCCCTGTTTGTTGGCTATCACGCCCGGGCGGGTCATCCGAGCGGGACCATCGCCCACACCTACACGGGCGCTCCGACCGAGACGCGGCTGAACGATCGCCCGACCGGCGAGTACGGCTTCAATGCCCTGATCCTCGGTGCCTGGGGCATTCCCGTCGGGCTCGTCGCCGGCGACGATGCCCTCGCCGCCGAGGTCTCCGACTGGCTTCCCTGGGCCGAGCGGATCGTGGTCAAGGAAGCCCGCGGCACGAACGCCGCCCTGTCGCTTCATCCGGAGCGAGCCCGGATCCTCGTCCGCGACGGCGCCGAGCGAGCCGTCGAGCGGGCGGCTCGTGCGGGCGAGCTCGAGATCCTCCACGTGCCCGAGCCGGTCGTCATCGAGGTCGACTACCAGTACGGAGTGCAGGCGGACTTCGCGGCCCTCGTACCGTGCGCCGAGCGGCGCGGCGACCGGACGGTCCGCCACGTCGGGCCGGATCCCGTGAACGCCTACCGCGGGTTCCTGGCCGGCGTGCGCCTGGCGAGCCTCGTCGACTAGCCGGCTCCGGCGCCCGGCGCCGTGGAGCTCGCGGCGTCCCGGCGGACCTTCCCGATGTTCGGGCTTGACAAGCCATCATCTGTCGGCTTCAATAACAACATTGTTCCATAACATCAACGTTATAGAGGAGCAGATGCAGCCGACCAGCCTGGATGCGGTCTTCGGAGCCCTCGCGGATCCGACCCGTCGCGCGATCCTCGCCCGCCTCACCGCCGGCGATCGGACCGTGGCCGAGCTCGCCGCGCCGTTCGCGATGTCGCAACCGGCCGTGTCGCGCCATCTGAAGGTGCTCGAGAACGCGGGCCTGATCACCCGGACGCGCCGGGCAACGGCTCGTCTGAGTCATCTGGAGGCGGCTCCGCTCCGGGACGCCACCGAGTGGCTGGCGAAGTACCAGGCCTGGTGGGACGAGAGCCACGGCCGGCTCGATGCCCTGCTCGCGCGTCTCCAGGCCGACCCGCTGCCGAATCGGTCCGGCAGCCAACCCACGGAATGATCGAGCGGCGATCAGCACGACAGGAGGAGTCGACGATGTCGGAAACCACGATCCAGGCGCCCGCGAGCGTCCCGTTCATCGACGTCAGCCGGGTGTTCGACGCACCGCGCGACCTCGTCTATCGGGCGTTCACCGATCCCGCGCTGCTCGTCCAGTGGCTCGGTCCGCAGAGGTACGAGATGGTCATCGACACGTACGACGTGCGGGCCGGCGGCACCTGGCGCTATCTCCATCGCGACGCCGACGGCAACGAGTACGGGTTCCATGGAGTCTTCCATGGCGAGCCCTCGCCCGACAGCGTGGTCCAGACGTTCGAGTTCGAGGGCGCCCCGGGCCACGTCTCCCTCGACCGGCTCAGCCTCGAGGAGCACGATGGCCGGACGACCGTCCGGACGCACTCGGTCTACCAGTCGCTCGAGGCGCGGAACGCGATGGTCGAGAGCGGAATGGCGGAGGGCATGAACGAAGGGTTCGATCGCCTCGACGCGCTCCTCGCCCGCCTCAGCGTTCCGGTCGCCTGACCGGCGGCCCATCGAGCGAGGAAACGATCCCATGGACTACACACTCGAGCTCGTCGTCGTCCCGGTCTCCGATGTCGATCGGGCCAAGGCGTTCTACAGCGAGCGATGCGGCTTCAACGTCGACGTCGACCACAGCGTCGGGGACAGCTTCCGGGTCGTGCAGCTCACGCCGCCGGGCTCGGCCTGCTCGATCTCGATCGGCAAGGGCCTCGCGAAGATGGAGCCGGGCTCCCTCCAGGGTCTGCAGCTGTGCGTCACGGACATCGACACTGCCCGCGCCGAGCTGGCCGGCCGCGGGGTCGACATCACCCCGGTTCGCTACATCGAGGACGGCGAGTGGAAGGATGGCCACGGTGGTCCGTGGAACTCGTTCGCCTTCTTCGCCGATCCCGACGGCAACGGCTGGGCGGTCCAGGAGAAGCCGGCCGCCAGCTGACCCGACCCCGGATCCCTCGGCGCCCGTCGCGGCTGCTATCAGCCCGGCGGGCGCCTCCGCGTGGGCGTCCATGTGTTCGCTGCCCGCTCGTGAAGGTGTCGCGAAATCGATCGCGGGCCTTGCGCAATCTGATATAACCGGTCCATCACCGTCGGCTCAGGGCCGGGCATCGCGCAGGAGCAACTCCGGGGTGGAACGCGTCTCGGACGAAGCCCGTCGGGCGTTCGTCCTTCACGACCGGGCATTGGTCGTCGATCTGATCGAACTGACCCTCAATCACGGACTCTTCGTCGTCCGATCCGCGACCAGCCTGGTCGATGCTGAGCAGATTCTCGCGGACTGGCGACCGCACCTGTCGGTCGTCGACATGGACCACGACGACAGCGGCCCGCTGCTCCAGCTGCTCGGCGCCTCGAACAGCCTGACCCAGAGCCTCGTTCCCGTCCTGGGCCTCACACGCCGCGGAGATCTCAAGACGAAGCTCCGTGCCTTCGACCTCGGCGTCGACGACATCCTGACGGTCCCGTTCTCCCCGGAGGAGCTCCTGGCCCGGGCGATCGTCATCAGCCGCCGGGCGACGGGGACGGATCGCCCGATCATCCCGAAGATCACGCTCGGCGAGATCGAGATCGACATCGTCAATCGCGAGGTCCGGGCGGGCGAATCGGTGGTTCACCTGAGCGCGATCGAGCAGAGCCTGCTGTACCTCCTGGCGAGCCGCGGCGGGCGGGTCGTGACCCGCGAGGAGATCCTCGACGCGATCTGGGGAACGGACTTCGTGGCCGAGAGCAACATCGTCGACCGCCACGTGCGGAGCCTGCGGGTCAAGCTCCAGAACGACTACCGGCACCCGCGCTTCATCGCGACGGTCCCGGGCGCCGGGTACCGGTTCATCCCGACGTTCACGAACCGCGGCTGGGACGGCGCCGACAGGACGCCGGCGAGTTCGTCCTAGGCGGTCCTGCACGGGCGGCGGTCCAACCCTCCTCGGTGGCTGTCCGAGACACCAGACGCGGCCGCGGGGCGCCTGGCGGCGCTTCACGGTCACGATGACGGGCCGTAATGACGGCCTCCCGGCCGGCAGGCAAAGTCGCAGTTGACCGGCCGTGCAACCCCCTGCATCCGGTCGCACGCTCCGCAGGATGGGTCCGACGCGAGGACGGGCCCATCCTGCAATACAGCCGGCTCGGCGGGAGCCGCCCCGGGGCGGGGGAGACGGATCGTCGGTGAGCGCCGGCGATCCGTCTCGTTGTGTTGGCCGTGCGATCGCGACCCATCGGCCGTCCCGCGCGTTCGGGACTTCAGGCCGGTCGGTTCGGGCTGAATGGCATGCATTCGCGGCGCGCCCGCCCGGCGATGGTCATGGAGCCAGCCGCATCGAGGAGCCTCCATGTCCAGCGAACCCGCCCGCGCCCTCCGCCGGGAACGTCGTGCCGCCACGCTCGCCCAGCGCCGCGACGGGCGCCGGCGCCCGGCGCGCGAGCCGAGACGGATCGGCATCGGCCTCGTCTCGGTCATCGCGCTCGGGGCGGGCCTCCTGCTCATCGCCGCCCTGTCGATCCTCGGCGGCAAGGCGACACCCGCCGGCATCGCGGTCGTCACGGCCGCGGCACCGGCCGGGATCCCGTCGACGGGCCGCGTTCTCGGCAGCGCGACGGCGCCCGTCACCGTTGACCTGTACGAGGACTTCCAGTGCCCGGCATGCGAGCGCTGGGGCCAGAACGTGTTTCCCAGCCTCGCTCGCAACGAGCTCGCCGATGGGACGGTCAGGATTGCCTACCACGGGTTCGCGTTCATCGGTCCCGAGTCGAAGGATGCCGGCCGGGCGGCCTGGGCGGCGGATCAGCAGGGTCGGTTCTGGGACATGTGGGCCACCCTGTACGCCAACCAGGGTCTCCATGAGAACGGCGGCGCGTTCGCCCGGGACCGACTGATCGCCATGGCGGCCGCGCTCGGCCTCGATGCGGACCGGTTCGTCGCGGACCTCGATTCGCCGGCCGCGGCGGCCTTCGTCCGCGACGGGATCGCCGATGCCGCCCGGGCCGGGGTCACGTCCACCCCGACGTTGCTGATCAACGGCACGGCGTTCACCGGCGCCGGGTACACGGAGCTCGCCGCCGCGGTCGGTGCCGCCGCAGCCCCGTGACGACGCTCGCCACCGCCTGGCGCCACGTCCGCGGCATCCATCCGGCGCTCGTGCTGGCCGCCCTCGACCTGATCGGGTTGGCCATCGCCTCGTACCTCTCGTCGGTCGAGCTGCGCGGCGAGCTCCCGAACTGCGGCCCGCTCCACGGCTGCGAGCAGGTCGCCCTCTCCGAGTACAGCCGGATCGGCGGGGTGCCGGTGGCCGTGTTCGGCGTGGTGCTGTCGCTGATCCTGCTCTCGCTGGCGATCGCCTGGTGGCGAACGAACGACGGCCGTCTCCTGGCTGCGCACTACGGCCTCTCGCTGCTCGGCGTCGTGTTCGAGATCTACTTCACCTATCTCGAGCTGTTCGTGATCGGCGCCGTGTGCGTGTGGTGCGCGAGCTACGGCGTCAGCCTTGTCGCCCGCTTCCTGGTCGCGCTGTGGGTCTGGCTCCATCGAACGCGGTACGTGACCGCCGCACCGTAGGCCGGACGAGCCGTCCGGCGGATCAGGGACTCCAGAAGCCGGAGTCGCCGTCGAGCCGGCGCGGGTTCTCGTTGCCGTCGGGCTCGAGGGCGACAACCTGCGTCGCGCCGGTCTCGTCGACGAGCGGCAGGAGCAGCGAGCTGCTGTCCGGGGCCCAGACGCGATGGCTCAGGGCGTACTGATCGAAGTACGGCAGGAACGTCCGCACGAAGGGCGTGCTCAGCCGCGCGATGCGATCCGATCGGATGGCACCGTCCGCCACGTTGACGAACAGCAGATGCAGCTCCGGGCCGGGCGTCGGGGCCGGCGTCGGCGTGGCAGCCTGGCTCGGCGTGTCAGCCTGGCTCGGCGTCGGCGTCGCCGCCTGGCTGGGGGTCGAGACGGCCGCCGCCGCCACGATCGGGCCGGCGGCCGCGGTTGAGCCGCCGCCCGCCTGGAGCCGGAGCACCGCGATCGTCCGTCCGTCGGGGGCCCAGAAGAACGCGACGACGGTTCCGGACAGGAGCGTGCGGGTCGCCCCGGAAGCTGCATCGATCAGGCGGAGCGGGCCGACCGGGAAGGCCAGCGGGATCGGGGCAGGCTGGTCGGCCGCGATGGTCGCGACCGTCGTTCCGCTCGGGTCGAAGACGATCGCCGTTGGACCGAACACGGGAGTCGCGTGCTCCGCCGATCCGTCGCGGGCGGCGACGACGAGACTGGCGGAGGGCGCCTGGCCGCGCACGAACGCGATGAACGATCCGCTCGCCCCGGCGACGGCCGGCCGGAAATCGCCGGTTCCCACGAGGGCGGGGGCGACCGCCGCGCCGTCCAGGCCGACCTCGCCGAGGAATGCCGCGGGTCCGTTCCCGACATGGAGGAGGAGCCGGTCGGCCGCAATCCAGTCGAAGTAGAGCGGCGCGCCCTGGCGGATGACCGTCCCGGGACCGCCGTCGAGCGGGCCGCTCCCGTCCGCGGGCGCAAGCCGGAGCGAGATCCCGTCGGCCTCGGTCGCCAGGAAGGAGAGGTGATGTCCATCGGGCGCCCAGTACAGGTAGAACGGAGGGCTCGTGGCGCTTCGATAGGCGACGGTCGGGCTGGCCGCGGGGCTTGGCCGGGGCTCGCCGCGAGCGGCCGGGAAGATCGAGATCGACGCATCACTCGCCCCGTACACGATCGCGGCAACCCGCGATCCGTCCGGCGACCAGGCGGGGAATCCGTAGGTCGTGCCCGGCTCGTCGGCCAGGACGACGGAGGTTCCGGACGCGTCGATCGTGGTCAGCGCCCCGTGCCGATCGATCAGGGCGATGAGCGGCTCGGATCCGGCCGGCGGCGAGCCGGGTGCCACGCTGGGCGAGGGGAGCGTCGATCGAGCGGACTGCCAGACGGCGAGCCCGCCGGCGAGTGCGACGGCGACGACGAGCCCGATCGCCAATCGCCGGGGCGTCCGACGGGTCGCGGGTGGCGCGGCCGCCGCTACCTGCGCCGCGTCCGACGCCTGCGCCGCCTCGGTTGGCGCGGCCGGCCCGGGTCCGTCGCTGTTCGCCGGAGGCTCGACCATCGCCCAACCATACGCGGCTGCTCGGCCAGCGGATGTCGATGCGGACGGCCGTGCCACGGCGTCGGTCCGGGCGGGCGCTACACTGCGGCGTCGACAGCCGGCGACGTCCAAACGAGGGACCCGTGCGACAGGCCCAGCCCCGACATCGATACCGGACCAGGCGGGCGATCGGACCGGCCCTGGTGGCGCTCGTCGCCGCGGCCGTCGTCCTGGCCGCGACCGGCGGCTCCGGACTCGGCCGGAATGCCCCGCCCGGCGGCGACGAGGGTGCCGTGTCGGGCGTTGCGACCCGCGATCGCAGCGCCGCGCAAGGAGACGACGTCGGACGGCCGAGCGATGCGACCGCCGACGCGCTGACGGCACGCGTCGCCGCCGGGTCGGCGCCCGGCGCGAGTCCGAGCCTGCCGCCGGTTTTCCGGACGGGCGCCGAGCCACGGGCGGATCGCCGCCCGATCGTCCTGCCCGATCTCGAGTCGAGTGCGGTGGCGCGGGTCGGACGCGGGGCGACGGCCGTGTTCCTCGGCGACTCGTTCACGTCCGGCTGGAACGGCGCCGGGCTCGGTCCGCACGGTTGGCCGGCGCTCGTCGGCGCCGCCCGAGGGTGGAAGGTCGTGAACATGGCCGTCCCGGGGACCGGATACATCAACCCCGGTTGGACCAATCAGCCCCTCGGCTCGCGCATCGGCGCGGCCGTTCGCCGGGCTCCCGCGATCGTGTTCGTCGCCACCGGCCACAACGACTCGCGCTGGTCGACGTCGGCAACGATCGCGGCCGCCGAGCGCGCCATCGATCGCCTCCATGCCGGCCTGCCCGACGCGATGATCGTGATCGTCGCGCCGATCTGGCAGAACGGCAGCCCGCCGTCGCGCTGCCTGGACCTGCGCGATGCCCTGCGCCGGAAGGCCGCGGCGATCGGTGCGACATTCATCGACCCGCTCGCCGAGCGTTGGTTCGCCGGTGACAGCCATCGCTACATCGGCTCCGACGGCCTGCATCCGACGAACGCCGGCCACGCCTGGCTCGCGCGTCGGATCCTCGCGGACCTCGCCCGGATCTGACGGTCAGCGGGCGAGGATCGCCGCGATCGCAGCGTCGAGCGCCGGGGCGAGCGATCGCGAGAACGTCGCCGTCAGGTGCCCGATGTCGCGATAGACGATCCGGTCGTTCACCACGACCGAGCAGGGGTCGCCGACACAGATCCGCTTCGTGAGGTCGATCCGGGCGGCTCCGGCGGCCTTCGCGGCGGCCGCCTCGAGCGCGCCGAGGTGGTCGGTGAACGCGACGCCGTGGGGAATCGCGCATGCCTCGACGTTCGACAGGTGCTGCGACAAGCAGGCCGGAACGTCACGTCCGGCGTACGGCGTGTCCACGAGGATGGCGACGCGTCCCGGGATCCGCGCCAGCATCCGGCCCACGGCCGCGCCCTTGGCGGCGACGGTGTCGTCGCTGGCGGCCATCGGGTGGATGGCGATGCGGCTCATCGACACGATCGTCAGGTCCGGCTTGATCCTGGCCAGGCGATCGAGGGTGGCCGCGTTGAAGTCCGCGCACTCGCGGTATTCGCGCTTCAACGCCGTGTTGGCGACCCGCATGTCGATGAACGGGCAGGCGACCTTCACGAAGGTGACGATCCGCCAGCCCTCGTGCCTGGCCACCCGGTCGAGGGCGGGGAACCATTGGGCCGCGTGTGAATCGCCGACGAGGGCCACGGTGAAGTCGCCGCCGGCGACCCCATAAGTGCAATCCGGCGGGACGCTGACCCGCTCGAAGGCGAGGCAGCCGTCGGCGCGGAGGCGCTCCTCGTCGCCGCGGGCATCGGCCAGCGATGGGCGGACGTCACCGGGCAGCGCGCCAGTGACGGCGACATCGACCGGCAGCCTGGGTCGCGGCGCGGCGGACGGGCCGGGCTGGCCGGACGGACCCGGCTCGAAATCGGACGTCGGGGCCGTTGGCGCGGGCGCGCTCGGCGGAGCCGAGGCCGGGTCGGACGGGTCGGATGGATCGGCGACCGCGAGCTCGTCGGGCCACGCGTCGTCGCCGCCATCGTCGGAGGCGACGGGCGCTCCCGGTTCGCCGGCGGCGACCGTCGTGGATCCCGGGCCATAGCCCATCGACGGTCCGGCGGCGAGGACGACGACCGCCAGGACCGAGGCGAGGCCGAGCGAGACGGTCCGCCCGGGAGGCGAGACGAGACGCGGCAGCGGTCCGCGGAAGGGGGTCTCGATGACGGCCCACGAGACGGTGGCGACGATCACCGAGAGGCCGACCAGACCGACTCGACCGAGGTCGTCCACCGGCCCGCCGAGCGCGAACGGAGCGAGGACCAGGATCGGCCAATGGACGAGGTAGAGGGAGTAGCTGATCCGGCCGACCGTGCGGAGGGGCGCGGTCGCCAGCAGGAGCCGCGGGCCGAACCGCCATCCGCCGAGGGCAAGAAGCACGGCCGTACCGAGCGCCGGAACGAGCGCCGCGACACCCGGATACGCGAGCGCCGGATCGAACGTCACCGTCGCGTAGGCGACTGCGCCGAGTCCGAGCCATCCGCCGAGTCCGGCGAGGATCCGGGGAACGCGCCTCACGATGCCCGATCCGACGACCACGGCGGCAAGGCCGCCGAGCCCGAGCTCCCAGGCCCGCGTCGGAAGCGAGTAGAACGCCCAGTTCGCCGCGAGGTCGGTCAGGACGAGGTTCGCGACGAACGATGCGACGACGATCGCGACCAGGGAGAGCACCAGGCGCCGGCGGGCGTGGATCCCGCGAGCTGCCACGAGGATGAGGGCGGGCCAGATCAGGTAGAACTGCTCCTCGACCGCGAGGCTCCAGAAGTGGAGGAAGGGCGACGGGGAGGACACGGTGGCGAAGTAGTCGCCGCTGGCGAGGGCGAACCGGACGTTGCCGATCGAGAGCGCCGCGGCAGCACCGTCGAGCCCGACGGCCGGACGATCGAGCGGGGCCACGAGGTTCATGGCGGCGATCAACGTCACGACGAGGACCACGATCGCCGCCGGAAGGAGCCGACGCGCGCGCCGGGCGTAGAACGGGAGAAAGGCGATCCGGCCCGTCCGCTCGTGCTCGCGGAGGAGAAGGCCCGTGATCAGGAAGCCGCTGATCACGAAGAAGACGTCGACGCCGACGAACCCGCCGGCGATACCGGCGAGACCGGCGTGGAACAGCACGACGATCAGGACGGCGACTCCCCGCAGGCCCTCGACATCGGGGCGAAATCCGTCGTGGTTGGGTCGATTGGCGGCTGCGGGCACGATTGATGGCTCCTGCGGGTCGACCGCCCCGGCGAGGACGTCCCGTTTCAGGCGGCCGATGCACTGGAGACGTGGCACGGTCGTGCCTGTGACTGTCGGGAAGTCGACAGCAATTCGGCCTCGCGGAGCGTCACAAACCGTCCGTTGCCCCGCGTCCGGTATGGCTTGCCAGGATGTGGCGGTGGCCCGCTAGCATGTTGCCGATGCCCGCCATGCCGCCCCTCCCGACTCGCATCGCCGACCTCCCGGTGCCCCAGGACGACGTCTCGACGGCGACCTGGCGGTGGGCCCATCGGAACCTGCCGGGCTACCTGCTGGCGCACTCGGTCCGGTCGTATTGCTGGGGCGCGACGATCGCCCGCGCCGAGGGCTGGTCGTTCGACCGGCGGATCCTGTGGACCGCGGCGCTCCTCCACGACCTCGGGCTCACCCGGATTCCGCGGAACTCGATGTGCTTCGAGGTCGAGGGCGCGGAGTTCGCCCGACGGTTCCTGGAGCGCCAGGGCCTGCCGCGGGCCGATGCCGACCGGGCCGCCATCGCGATCATCCTCCACATGCAGCCGTCGGTCGATCTCGGCGACGGCGTCGAGAGCGTCCTGCTCGACCGGGCCACGGGGATCGACGTCCGGGGTGACGGGTACGAGGCGATCGCCGCCGTTCGCGCCGAGGTCGTGCGGGCGTTCCCGCGGGGACCCTTCGATCGCCACTTCCTGCGGGCCATCGAGCGGGAGGTCGCGGTCCGCGGAGATTGCCAGAGCGCCCGCCTGCTGCGCCGCACCGGCCTCGCAGAGTGGATGGCCCGCTCGCCGTGGGTCAGTGGTGGCTCCGGCGAGGATGGCGGCGTCTGACGCCGAACGTCAGAGGCCGGCCTTCATCGCGAGGATCCTGGCGTACGAGGCCTGGAGGGCCGTGATCGGGATCGCACCGGCCGTGGCCTGCTGGACGAGATAGTCATACATGACCCGCGTCGCGCTCTCGGAACCGGTCGTCAGGATCATGTCGGTTCCGGCCCGGGCGGCGGCGGCGGCCAGGCCCCGGCTCGTGACCCCGCGGGCGTGGGCCGTGCCGTCGAGCGAGTCCGTGATCGTCACCCCGCGGAACCCGAGGTCGTGGCGCAGGAGCGTGCCGACGATCGCCGGCGACCAGCCCGCGGCGTGGACCGGGTCGTACGCCGGATACGTGGCATTCGACAGCATGATCAGGGGAAGGCCGTTCGTCACGGCAAGGCGGTAGGGCGCCAGGCCCGGCGAGAGCTGGGCCCGTGATGCCCAGATCTTCACGACGTACGTGTCGGTATTCAGGGTCGCGTATCCGATCCCCGGAAAGTGCTTCAGCGTCGGCACGACCGAGCGCTGCGCCAGGCCCTGGGCGAAGGCATTGGACAGCCAGGCGGTCCGGGACGCGCTGAACGACCACGTCCGACCGGCCCGGTACATGAACGACGCGGTGGATGACGGAACGTCGGCGACCGGTGCGAAGTCGACGTCGATGCCCAGGTCGTGCAGGGCAAGGCCGGTCGCGCTGCCCTGGGAGCGGGCGATCGTGGTCGATCCGAGCTGGCCCATCTGCGGCGGGGACAGCGTCGGCGGGATCCACGGGATCCGCTTGACCGAGCCGCCTTCCTGGTCGACCGCGATCAGGAGCCGTGGTCGGTTGCCGGCCGTGGCCGCCCCCTGCAGCCTGGCCGTCAGCGCCCGGAGGGCCGTCGCGGTCGTGATGTTCGCCCCGAACAGGATGACCCCGCCGACCTCGCCACGCTGGATGCGCCCCAGCAGGTCGGCGCTCGGTGTCGTGCCTTCCATCCGCACGACGAGCTTCTGGCCGACGAGCCGGGCGATGCTCGGGCTGCTGGAGACCGTTGTCGGCGTGATTGCGACGGCCACGCTCGGCGGCTTCGCGGCGACCGGGCCCCCGGACCCGACCGCCGCGAGCGCGACCGCAAGGCCGGTCCGGAGGATGCGATTCATCGGGCCCACGGGTGCATGTCGATCGCGGCCGGTGAGCCGGCGCCGTTGCACGGCGGGGTCGTGGTGTCGGTCGGACTCACGGGCTCGGCGACGAGACGCTGCCCGTCGGCGAACACGAACGCGACCGTGACCGGCGGCTGCGGATCGGGACCGCAGTCGTTCGACGCGCTGACGAGCGTGCTGACCACGGCGCCGGGTTCGAGCGTCAGCTGCCCGCTCGGCGGTGGCGTCTGGCCGTCGATCCGGATCCGCCCGCTGCCGTCGACGAGCTGCGGGCGATCCAGCTTGTCGAGGAGACACGCCGCCGAGCCATCGTTCTTGAGCTCGACATGGGCGATCCGGCTGCCCGCGGCGCCCTCCCACAGGGTGATCCGGGACGTGAGGTGGGCCACGTTGCACGGACCTGGGGTCGGCTTCGGGCTGCCTGGAGCGCTCGGCTTCTGGGTTGCCTTCGGGGTGGCCGTCGGGCCGGCCGCCGCGATCGCCGATGGCGTCGGCGCCGTCGCCTGCGAGGCCGAGGGCGACGACGAGGAACCGACGAGCGGGGCCGGTCCTGACCGGCCGAGGATGAGGGCCGCAACCGCGACCGTGACGATGACGAGACTCGCGCCGGTCAGGGTGGCGACCGGGAATCGATTCTGCATGGCGTGCCTCCGGGCGGGTGATTCGGGTCGTGGCGCCGCGTTCGTCACGGCGGAGAACTCATCGAGCAGGCGGCTCGTCCGGTCGTCGGGCATCAGGCGTTCTCCAACTTGGCTCGGGCTCGGCTGACCGCGGCGCGGAGCGCCCCGGCTGTCGTCCCAAGCACACGGGCCGCTTCGTCGTACGTCGCGCCCTGGACGGCCGTCATGACGAGGGCGGATCGCTCGAGCGATGACAGGTCGCCCATCGCCGCACAGACGTCCAGCCAGCGGGCGCGCAGGGCCGGGTCGCGATCGATTGCGGCGGCATGGGTGGGAGCGAGCAAGCGCCGCCGGAGAACCCGGAAACGATCGGTCGCGAGGCGCCGGGTCGCCACGAGCAGCCAGGGCAGGACCGGCCGGCTCCAGTCGATTCGGGCGCGCTGGTTCCAGAGCCGGAGGTACGCTTCCTGGGCGAGGTCCTCGGCCGCTGTCCAGTCGTTCGTCCAGGCGAGGGCGAACCGGAACACGTCGGTCCAGTGGGACTCGAATGCGCGCTCGTAGGCGAGCTCGGCGGGTTCGGCGATCGCCATGGTGGTCGTCACACCCAGATACACGGCGGCGACAGGCGAAACGCACGGTCACCGGGGCGGCAAGCGTAGGTCCGGGCGCACGACCTCGTCGCCCGGGGGTTCGACGAGGGCTCGGGGGGACGAGCCACCTGGTGGATAACTCCCCTTGCCCGACGCCTCGGACAGGTCCACTCTGTGGAGTCCATAGATGCACAGGGGAGACGACATGGGTGACCCAGGGCAGATGGCGGCCGCGTTCGAAGCGGTGCTGAAGACGGGCGATTTCACCAAGCTCGGAGCGCTCCTCCAGGAATACGCCACCGACGACTTCGTCGAGGAGTGGCCGCAGTCCGGCGAGCGGCTGAACAAGGCCGCGGCGCAGCGGATGGGCGAGACCTACGCGGAGAGCTCCGGGACCAGCCCGAAGTTCACGTACAAGCGGATGCTCGGGGGCGGCGACGTCTTCGTCGTCGAGGGCTCGATCGACTACGGGGACGGGGTTCCGGTCAGCTACGTCGGGATCGGCGAGGTCCGCGACGGCAAGGTGGCCAGGATGACCGAGTACTTCGCCAACCCGTTCGAGGCACCGGCCTGGCGCGCCGACTTCGTCGAGAAGATGGATCCGGTCACCGCCTGACCGCACCGCGGGCGACGCACGACCGGTCCGTCGCCCGCTAGCCGATCCTCGCGCCGGGCTCCCCGGCCCCGTTGGCGCGCGCTACCCGCCCCACGGGGATTTCCTGGCCAGGCGAGTCCATGGCGGGAGCCCGACCTTTGGAGGAGGCTCGTCCCACTGGCCACCGGGCCCGGCAACCGCCGGCTGTCGGAGGCGCCGTGCCGTCATGACCCGGTCGTGGGAGAATCGAGCGCACCCACGGCATCGCGGAGGAGCACCCGATGGACAAGAAGGCCAAGACCCCCAAGAAGCCGAAGCAGACCAAATCGAAGGACGGCGCCGCGAAGGGCAAGTAGCCGAGGGCCCACGCTCCTCGGCACGCGGTCAGCGATTCAGGCAGGACGACAGGGTCAGCCCGAGCGCGGTCCCGTACTCCTTGAGGTCGAATTCGCACTGCTGCTTGTCGATGTCCTTCACGATCGCGCCCAGGTGATCGGAGACGTTGGCACAGGTACTGGTGCCCAGCGCATTGGTCATCCGGCTGGCGCCCGAGCGGTAGATCTCGACGTGGTGGCGTTCGTGCGTCGCGACGCGGAGCAACTCGCCCGCCCACCACCGGACGGTCGCGGAGTCCGCGTTCTTTGGCCGGTTCCAGCTCGGCAGCGTGATCGTGAACGTGAAGATGATCGCGGGCTGCGCCGTGGGAACGATCCGGCACTGTCCGGCGACCTGCGAGAGCACGAACCGATAGCGCGGCACGGCCGCCGTCAGGCCTTCGGCGCGGGCGTCGATCCAGTCGCTCAGCGGGCCGTTCGTCTGGATCGACGCGATGATCTGCGACATCGAGCTGCCGGTCACCTGGTACGTCACGACCTTGGCGCCTGACCCGAAGAACGAAGATCCGATCACCGGGATCTTCGGCGGAGCAGTGGGCTTCGGCGTGGGCGTCGGTGCAGCCGCGAACTCGGTGGCCTCGCCGTTCGCGGTGTAGTCGAGATCCTCGGCCGGACAGCCGCTGCCGCCGACCGGCGTGATCACGACCGTTCGCGTCCCACGGATGTCGACCGAGACGACCGCCGTTCCGATCGGCCGGTAGCCCGCGATCAGGAGGATCGTGTGCGTGCTCCGCGTGGCCCCGTCCGGGACGTCGGCGAAGCCGTCATTGCAGGCGACCGACTCGGTCCGGTCGGCCTCGTACCGGTACGTTCCGTTGTCGTAATGGAAGACGCCCGTCCCGATCGGCTCGCCCGCGAACGTCTGGATCGTCGCGCCGATGTCGCACGTGGCCTGCTCGCACGTCGGCGCGAGGACGAACACCTCGCGCACGGCCTCGGTCCCGATCCTCTGGAACGTCACGGCCCACGGGCCGGTCGGGCGCTGGCTCGCGGCGATCGCCAGGATCGTGGGCGGGGTCGGGGCGGGTGACCGCGCTGGCTGGCTCGCCTGGCTGACCTCGGACGGCGTCGCCGTCGGGCCCGCGGTCGGCGCGGGCACCTGCGTCGTCGGCGGGAGGCACGCGCCGATGAGCAGGCCGAGCGCGAGCGCGAACGGTGCTCTCCGACCTGTCATCAGCCCCCACCCCGACCTGCCACCAACGATCGGTCGATCCTACTCGACGTCACTCGACGCGTCGTCCCGGACGAGAGTCGGGGTACGATCGGCGGCCGCCGGTTCACGGCGGCCGTGGCTCGCGGGTCTCGCGGGCGATGGGCAGGCGGCGGCGGCCGCCCTCCCGAACGCTAGCGTGCAGGAACGAGCCGGGAACTGCCGATCGTCGCCCCGAGGGTCTCGCCCCACGCCCGGGCTCGTTCGAGCTCCTCCGGGGAGATCCGGTCGAACGGCTCGCCACCGGGTCCGCCGACCACGAAGCTGGTCGACATCAGGACGTCGAAACCCAGCGCCCGCAGCAGCTTGGCCGCTCCGCTGGCGGCCGAGCCCCAGAGCATGGCGGGCCCCTTGATCCGCGTGTCGAATGCCGCAGCCTGCGGGGTCGGGCCGGGCACGAGACGCTCGAGCCACTCCCGGATGCCGGTGCCGCGCGAGACCAGTCGGACGCCCGCTCGCTCCGCGCCGCTGGCGCGACTCTTCGGACTCGTGAGCCCGTGAGCGTGGGTCGGGCCGCCGATCACCAGGATGTCGAGGTCGGACGGCAGGGCCGGCGGAGCCTCGGAGACCTCGACGGCCTCGACGTCGAGCACCTTCCCGAGGCCGTCCGCGATCGCGAGCGCGACCGAACGCGTGTTGCCGAAGATCGATTCGTAGACCACCAGTGCGCGCATGCGCAACACCTCCGCGTGAGGGTGACGGGTGGTCGACAACCGTTTGTGGAGAGGCCGCCGGCCCGTCCCTTGCGAATCGTCGCGTCGCGGGGTGACTCGCAACAGGGCCAAGCGGCTCTCCCGAGACGCCCGGACGGACCGTCAGCGGGTGAGGATCACGGTCTCGAGGTACTCGCTCGGAACGACCATCGTGCCGTCCTCTGCGCGGTTGAACCGGCCGATGAGCTCGAGCAGGTCCGCCTGAAGGGCATCCCGCCCGGCGTCGCCGACCGCCTCGAAGGCCTTCATCGTCGGGCCGTAGAAGCGACGCCAGTACAGGAGGAAGTCCTCCGGCGACCGATAGCGGAACACGTACTGGCGCTTCACGACCAGCATGTCGGCGATCGACCGCCGGAAGAGCTCGCCGAGGCGGCTCTCCGTACCCCACTCCGTCGGCGACCGGAGGCCGGCCGGCGGCGGAACGTGCCTGGCGTTTGTCTTGAAGAGCTGGCCGATGAACCCGTCGGGCGTGTGCGCGACGAGCCCGATCCGGCCGCCCGGCCGGCAGACGCGGACGAGCTCGCGGGCGGTCTGTTCCTGGTCAGGCGCGAACATCGCCCCGAACACCGAGGTCACGACATCGAAGCTGGCGTCCCGGAACGGCAGGTCCTCGGCGTCACCGGCGACGAACTCGGGAGCGAGCCCATCGGCTTCCGCCCGGCGGCGCGCCCGGATCAGCAGCGCCGGGACGTAGTCGAGTCCGACCACGTCGCAGCCGCGCCGAGCCGCGGCAATCGCCGCATTGCCGCTGCCGGTCGCGACGTCGAGGACGCGCTCGGTCGAATGGAGGTCGAGGGCCTCGATGAGCAGCTCCGAGACGATCAGGATCTGGGTCCCGATCATGTGGTAGTCGCCGCTCGCCCAGGTCGCCTGCTGGCGGTGCTTGATGGTCGCGAGATCCGGCAATCCAGGCAGCGGATCGATCAGTGGCCGGGACGATGAGCCGATGGCCGTCGCGTCTGCGATCGTCATGTCAGTCCTCTTGTCGGGCGCGTCACCGGGCTCGGTGCGCGCTCCAGCGTCGGGCTAAAGGGTCCCGTCGGGCATCGGGGGACTTCGCTATGTCCGCTGTCGACGACCGTTATTCAGGGCCTTGACGAGCGCCCGCTGCGGGCCGCAGTCTCTCGCCACGTCACACGGAGGGGCCGGGACACGTGAACGCGACCGTGACATCGCTCGCCGAGACGACCGGCGACGACGACCGCCAGTTCTGTTATCGCCATCCGGATCGGGAGACGTGGATCCGCTGCGGCCGCTGCGACCGCCCGATCTGTACGAGCTGCGCGATGCAGGGCCCGGTCGGATCCCGCTGCAAGCAATGCGGCAAGCTCGCATTCGACCCGCTGACCTCGTTCACGCCGGTCCAGCTCATGCTCGGCATCGCGACCGCCACCGTCGGCGGGCTGATCGGTGGGTTCATCGCGGCCAGGATCGGGTTCTTCGCGATCTTCGTCGGGTACTTCGCGGGCATGGTCATTGCCGACGTCGTCGCTCGTGCCACCGGCTTCAAGCGCGGGCCGGTCATGGCCGGGATCGTGCTCGGCGGGATCGTCATCGGGACGCTCGTCGGCGCGGCCGCCGGGTTCTGGGTCGAGTACGGCACGCTCCTGGCGGTTGCGGGCGAGGAGGACGGCCTGTCGATGCAGTCGCTTGTCGTCGATGCGCTGACCTGGTCCCTCGTCGCGACCGGTGCCGCGTGCGTGGGCGCCTGGTCGAAGCTCCGCCTCTAGCCGCTCCCGACGCCATCGCGTCCCGCCCGAGAAAGCCGACCCGTCCACCCGCCGGCCGGCGCGCTGCCGGTTCGTGGCAGAATCGCGGGCACCGCTGACCTCCAGGAGCCGCTGATGTCCGTCTGGTTCGGCTACCACATGCCGACGTTCACGTTTCCGGGCGTCCCGCCGACCGGTCTGTTCGACCACGTCGCGACGCTCGCCGGTGCCGCGGAGGATGCCGGCTTCAGCCTCGTGACGGTCATGGACCACTTCTATCAGATCACGGGGGTCGGCCCGGAGACCGATCCGATGCTCGAGGCGTACTCGGCGTTGGCCGCCCTGAGCCAACGGACGAAGCGGGTCCGGCTCGGGGCCCTGGTCAGTGGCGTCACCTACCGCAATCCGGCGCTCCTCGCCAAGACCGTCACGACCCTCGACGTCCTGTCCGGGGGACGGGCGATGCTCGGCATCGGGGCGGCCTGGAACGAGAGCGAGCACGTGGGCTACGGGTTCGAGTTTCCCCGGGTCGGCGAGCGCATGGATCGGCTCGACGAGGCGCTGACGATCATCCGGGGCCTGTTCGGCGAGGACCGCCCGACCTTCGAGGGCCGGCACTACCGCATCCACGAAGCCCTCAACGTCCCGCGGCCGATCCAGCCGGGCGGCCCGCGGATCCTCGTCGGCGGGGGAGGGGAACAGCGGACCCTGCGGATCGCCGCGAAGCACGCCGATCTGACCCACTGGTTCCCGCTCGGACTCGAGGCGCTGACGCGGAAGAACGATCTGCTGGAGCGCTACTGCGCCGAGATCGGCCGGGATCCCGCGACGATCGAACGGACGATGACGACGCCCGTCCTCGTGGCTCCGACCGCGGCGGCCGCCAGTGCCCTGCTCGAGCGCGTGCCGCCCGAGCGCCGCGCCCACGTGCTGGCCGGGCCGCCCGAGCAGGTCGCCGAGGGTCTGCGGCCGTACATCGAGGCGGGGTTCAGCGGGTTCACGTTCAACAACCCGATCGTCTCGACCCCGGAAGCGATCGCGGCGGCCGGCGAGCTCCTTCGACTGGTCGCCTGACCGACGGTGTTCAGAGGTCGGGCGGCAGGGTCGCCGTCCCGGCCTCGGTCATGCGCCCCGCCTGGAGCAGGCGCGCGGCCATTCGTCGGTTCTTCGGCGACCAGCTCGACCCGGCTCGACGTGGCACGAAGCGGATGGCGTAGCGGCCCTCGTCGATCCGCTTGGTCTGGGTGTCGACCCAGCCGTGGCAGAGGGCCGTCTCCTGCAGCTCGACGAGCGTGACCGTCTGGCGGCCGGATGCCCTGTTGCGGATCGCGAGGACGACCGAGCGCTCGGCTCGTCCGTGAAGCCCGAGCCAGCGCTCGAAGTCTCCAGCGGTCGCGACGGGAATGGCCAGGGCGATGTTGACGGGGCTCACGACCATCACGGTAGCCAATCGGCCGACCCGACGGGGCGACGCGGTCGACCCGCTCGAGCGGGTCGACCGGGGGACCTGCCCTGACGGGCGATCAGCCGATGAGGTAGACGACCGAGACCGTGATCGTGACGTCGGTCGTGCCGACCTGGACCGGGGTCGCGACATCCTTCGTCGGAGCTCCCGCGGCGGCCCCGTAGAAGATCGGGTACGGCGTCTGGGCGGTCGTCTCGCTGATCGACGCGACGCCGCTGATCGTGACACCGGCGGCTGCGGCCAGGGTCGAGGCGTTGGCCTTTGCCTGGTTCATCGCGTCGGTCCGCGCCTGCTGCTGTGCCTTGGCCGGATCGGCGACGCGGAAGGAGACGCCGTCGAACGTCGTTGCCCCGGCGGCGAGCGCGTCGTCGATCGCGTCCCCGACCTTGTCGAGGTCACGCACCGTCACGGCGACCCCGTTCGAGAGGGCGTAGCCGATGATCCGCGGCGGGTTGGCATTGGCGTTGTAGTCGTAGGCGGGCTGGAGCGAGATGTTCGTCGTCTGGATGTCCTTGTCGGCGATGCCGAGTGCCTTGAGCGCGGCCAGCACCTTCGTCATCGCCGCGGCGGCATCGGCTCGGGCGGCTCTCACCGTGGGCCGGGTGATCGTGACGCCGAGGCGGAGGTCGGCGACATCCGGTGTGGTCACGACCGTGCCGACGCCGGTGACGGAGATCGTGTGGGGTGCCGGCGTCGCCGGATCGACAGCCAACGTCCGCGGCGGTGCGAACAGCGGTGAGGCGATCGAGGTGGCGAGGAGGCCGGCGGCCAGACCTGCCGCCAGCCAGCGGGCGCGCTGGCCAGGGGCACGGAGGGTCAGGGTGATCGGATCCATGGGTGGTGTCTCCCGGAAGCGGTTCGGAGAACCGCGCTTGCCCCGGAGACGCCGCCCGGCCCATCCGGGTTTCCGCCAGCCGGCGCGGACTGGCACCGCTCCCCGCCGAACCCGACGTTCACGCGCCGGAAACGGCGCAGCTCGCTTCGTCGATTAGATTCGTCCGACAAGGAGGTTGCGATGCCACGCTCGACAAGCCCCTCGGTCCTGGACAGCCTCAGTCGCCGGACATTCCTGAAGGGCTCGGTGGCCGCCGGTGCGGCGCTTGCCGGCGGCGGTCTCTTCACGACGGCGATCCACGCGCGTTCCCGGCGGGGTGCCGATACGCCGTTCGAGCACATCCTCGTCGCCTGTCAGGAGAATCGCTCCTTCGATCACTACTTCGGGTACGCCCCGCAGGTCCAGGCCGCCGGCTTCGGCCCGCCGCCCGGTTACACGCAGCCGGACGCTTCGGGCGGGACGGTCGCCCCGTACCGGTTCACCGATCTCGCCACGCCCGACGTCCCGCACGACTGGGGCTCCGTCCACGGCCAGTGGAACGGCGGAGCGATGGACGGGTTCATGACCCACTCCGGGATCTGGGCGATGGGCTATTACACGGCCACCGAGCTCCCGTTCTACTACTCCCTGTTCGAGGATTCGACGCTGTGCGCGAGCTTCTTCTGCTCGCTGCTCGGCCCGACCTGGCCGAACCGGCTCTACCTGATGGCGGGGACCTCGGGCGGGGTCACGACGAACGGCCAGTGGGGCTACGGCATCTACGACTCGCCGATGATCCTCGACCTGCTCGACGCGGCCGGGATCAGCTGGAAGATCTACAACCTCGGCTGGGACAGCGTGCCGTACGGCAACACCGACAACGTCGCGCTCTTCTGGAAGAACTTCGAACACGACAGCCGGACGCTCGGCAGCAAGGGCTCGTACCTCAACGACGTCCGCAAGGACCGGCTGCCGCAGGTGTCGTTCCTGATCCCGAGCTATGCCCGCGGCTGGGACGAGCATCCGCCGGCCAGCGTCGCGATCGGCATGGGGATCCAGGAGGAGTGCGTCAACGCTCTCCGCCAGTCGGCCGCCTGGGAGAGCTCCGCCTACATCATCACGTACGACGAGCACGGCGGTTACTTCGACCATGTGGCGCCACCGCAGCTCGACGCCTTCGGTCTGGGGATCCGGATCCCGACCTGGGTCATCTCACCGTGGGCGAAGCCCGGCCATCTCGAGGGAACGACCTACGAGCTGAGCTCGATCCTGAAGTTCATCGAGCGGGTCTTCGGCCTGCCGACCCTCGCGTCGGTCAACCATCGATACGATGCGGCGACGCCGGTCGGCGGCAATTACCAGGCGGCCGCCCCGGGTGCCCTCAGCGGACCGCCGGCACCGCCGCGCGACGGCCGCGCCGAGATCGGCGACCTGTTCGAATGCTTCTCGTTCTGAGCGCGTCCCCATCCGGGGGTCGGACGGAGGGCCGCCGCTGAGGCAAGCGTCCCCGCCGTCAGGATCGGAGGTCCTTCCAGAAGTAGGTCGTCGGGGCCAGGACGCCGTCGGACCGGTAGGCGTGGTTGGGCATCGTGCCGAGGACCTGCCAGCCGAGTGAGCGATAGAGGGCGTCTGCCGCGCTGCCGGCCTCCGTGTCGAGGATCAGCAGCCATCGGCCGTCGGCGCGAGCGCGAGCCTCGGCGGCGGCCATCAGCGCACGGCCCAGGCCACGGCGCCGGGCCGAGCGATGGACGATGACCTTGCCGATCTCGGCCCGATGCGGGCTGTTCGCATTCCGGGACCGGATCAGGAGGGTCGAGCCGACGATCCGGCCGGGACGACGTCGGTCATCGAGATCGTCGACGCCCTCCGTGTCGCGCTCGATCGCCACGAATGCCGTCGTCGTCCCGGCGTCGATATCGGCGATCCGGGCGGCCCACCAGGCCGCGGCGTCGTCGTGGGTCACTCCGGCGAGGAAATTGACCGAGGCCCCACCCTCGACGGCATCCACGAGGAGGCCCGCGAGGCCCGGGATCGCGGCCCGGTAGGACGCTGGATCGAGGGTCTCGATGACACCGCGCCAGGTCGGCGCGAGATCGTCGTTCACCGCCCTGGTCCGGCCAAGGGTTCGCTCAGACGCCGTCGGCGCGCAGCGACGGCTCGACCGACACGAGAGCCGGCGTCGCGGCCAACTGCGGTCGACGCGTCGCCAGGGTCAAGCCGAGGACGACGAGAGCGAACCCGATCCCCATCGCCAGGCTGAAGGGCTCGTCGAGCACCAGGACGCCGAGGAACGCCGCAACCGCCGGGTTGACGTACGTGATGACGGTCGACCGGACCGGGCCGATCTCATCGATCAGCGCGGCGAAGATGAGGAACGCGGCCGCGGTGCAGACGACGGCCAGGATCGCGACCGCCGCGAGGACGTTCGGAGAGGGGATGGCCTCGGGCAGCTGTGTCGCAGCGATCGGGACGTAGACGACAGCGCACAGCGCGAGCGAAATCGCCATGACGCCGACCGATGACAGACCGCCCAGGCGGCGAGCGAGGATTGCCGGGCCGACGGCATAGCCGACGACCACGACCGCGATCTGGAGGAGGGCGGTCCCGTCGGTCGTCGCGAAGTTGCCCCAGACGATCGCGGCGACCCCCGCCAGGCCGATGACGAGGCCGACCAGCCCCATCCGGCTCAACCGGTCCGTGCCGCCGGTCAGGAGCGCGAGCGCCGTGCCCACGAACGGCACGCCGGCGACCAGGAGGCCGGCCAGCGAGCTCGTGATGTGCTGCTCGGCCGAGCCGAGGGCGATCCACGGAATGGCGATCTCGATGGCGGCGAAGGCGACGACCCAGCGCCAGCGGGCGAGCACGGCCCGGAGATCGGCCCGGGCGATGGCGTACGGGAGCAGGATCGCCGCCGCGATCGCCGTCCGCGCCAGGACGAGGGTCGCCGGCGTGACCTCGGCGACGGCGACCCGGATCAGGAGGTAGGGCACACCCCAGATGACGGACATGAGGGCGAACAGCACGAGGCCGCGCCGGGTCATCGGGCGTGCGTCCGGGTCGAGGGCATCGGGCCGATCTTCGCAGACTTCGCCGAGCGACGGGCGGAACGACAGGGCCCGTGGGCGGCGCGATTCGGGGACCTCGAACCGTATGATGGCGAGCCCAACCGGAGGGGATCGGTGACCGTACCGCGCTTCACGATGGTCGTCCTGCTGATCGAGGACGTGCCGCGTTCGCTCGCGTTCTACCGGCGACTCGGCGTCGCGTTTCCGCCCGGCGCCGACCAGCGGACCGACGTCCAGGTCCCGATCGGCGACGAGCACCAGCTCGTCCTCACGACCCGGTTCGTCCTGAACGACCCGGATCGCCGGCCACCGAGCGGCGGCTCGCGGATCCTTCTCGAGTTCTTCGTCGACAGTCGCGCCGCCGTGGATGCCAAGTACGTCGAGCTGACCGAAGCCGGCTATCGCGGGAGGCGCGAACCGTGGTTGACGACCTTCGACGCCTACATGTGCATGGTCGACGACCCGGACGGCAACACGGTCCTGGTGACGGCCGGCTGATCGCCGGATCGGCCTCCACGCCGCCGAGGCCACACGCCGCGGCGACGACTACAGCGGGATGGCGGTCCACGTCGCCACCCGGTCAGCGCGGTTCGGGGCGCCGGCGTGCGCGATGCGGCCCGTTCGCCCTACTTCAGCGATGCGAATGCGTCCAGGTCGACCCGTGGCCGCCCGCTCGTGCCGGCGACGACGATCGTGATCGTCCGCGGCGCGGACGTGGACCACGTCTTCTGCCAGACGATGACCCGGTTCCGCCACGACGTCGCACGGAGGTCGACCGTCGCCACCAGTGACCCGTTGACGTAGATCCGCACCTTGCCGCGGGCCGGGGCCATCGTGGAGACGAGAGCGATCGACCGGCCCGTCCAGACGGACGTGGCGGAGGCACCGGCGGCGCTCGCTGACCTCACCGAGCCACCGGAGTAGGCGCTGGACAATCTCGTCGTCCACGTGCCGCGATAGCGGATCGTGGTGGACGTCTGCTGGATCGTTCGGGGCGTCAGGGTCGGACCGGTGGCCCACGGGCCGACGTTCCCCGCCTTGTCCACCGCGCGGACCCGGTAACGGACCGTGCCGGACGCGGCGACCGTCACGTCCGCGGATCGCGTGACGAGGGTCGACGCGACCGACGTCCAGGGGCCTCCGTTCGTGCTCCGCTCGAGGGTGTACGTGGCCACGCCGGATCCCGCGCCGTCGGATCCGCTCCAGGCGAGATGGATCGGGATCGAGCTCGTTCCGAGCGTCGCCCCGACGCGCAGGGACTGGGATGGGGCCGATGACGCCGGCAGCGTGCGGTCGATCGACAGCGCCAGCGTGGCGGACGCGAGCGACGGGTTGCCCGACCCGTCCGTGACCGCGCCCGCGGCGATCGCGACGCTGAGCGACCCGTCCGACCCGGCCCCGGTGACGGTGAACGTGTACGGGCCGCTGCCCGAGCCGACTGGTTCGCCGGCGGCCCAGCCGGTCGCCGAGCCGCCGATGAGCACGTCGTCCGTCGTGAAGCTGGTGGCGCCACCGGGCGCCTCGCCGAAGGTCGCCGAGCAGGCGAGGCTGACG
This sequence comes from Verrucomicrobiia bacterium, assembly GCA_035607275.1. Classification (GTDB taxonomy): domain Bacteria; phylum Chloroflexota; class Limnocylindria; order Limnocylindrales; family CSP1-4; genus CF-46. Next base: position 29,087 of record DATNBW010000310.1, read on the forward strand.
GCGTTCGTCGGCCCCGAGCCGGGCAGGCAGCTCAGGGTCGCGGCAGGTCCCCGATCGACCGTGACGACGCCGGCCGCGATATCGACGGCCGGAGCGGTGTTGCCGGCGAGATCGGCGACGCCGCCGGCCACGAGCGTCAGGACCAGCGTTCCCTCGGAGCATCCGGTGACGTCCACGATGGACGAGGCGGCCGAGCCGGTCGGGTCCGAAACGATGCACCCGGTCGCGCTGCCGGAGACCTCGAAGTCGGCGGCCGTGAGTCCCGCGACGCTTTCGTCGAATCCGACGAGGTAGGTGAGGGTGAACGCCGCGGTCGGCGAGGCCGGCGCGGTGAGGGTCACCGTCGGGGCGGTCCGGTCGACGGTCACCGAGGTTGCCGCGACGTCGATCACCGGTCCGGCGTTGCCGACGGCGTCGACGACCGACCCGGCCGCGATGCTCAGTTCGACGGTCCCCTCGGAGCAACCCGTGATCTCGACCGTGTACGAGCTGCCGCTGCCGGCCGGCGTCCCGAGGAGGCAGCCCGTCGCACTGCCCGAGAGGGTGAGGTCGGCGCTGGACAGCCCCGTCACCGGCTCGCCGAACGAGAGGCCATAGGAGAGCGTCGCGGCATTCGTGTTCACTGCCGCGGGGATCAGGGAGGCGGTCGGGGCGGTCGCGTCGACCGTGAACGTCGTGCAGGCAGGGGCCGTGCTCGTGTTCGAGGCGGAGTCCGTGGCCCGGACGCAGGTCCCGTGGGCGCCCCCGGGCAGCGAGCCGATTCCGAGCGGGGCGACCGGCGCGAGACGATCCGTCGCCGTCCCGTCGCCGAGCCGGCCGGCACCGAAGCCGTACACGGCAGAGTTGCGGCCCCAGCAGCGGGCCGTCCCGTCGGACTTCTGCGCGCACGTGTGCTCGCCGCCCGCGGCGATCGCGACGGCACCGGTCAGGCCGGCCACCGCCACCGGGGTCAGGCGGTCGATCGTGGTCCCGTCCCCCAGCTGGCCCGAGCCGTTGGCCCCCCAGCACCGGGCCAGCCCCGACGCGAGGACCGCGCAGGTGTTGGCGCCACTGGTCGCGATCGCGGTGGCGCCGGTCAGCCCGGCGACGGGCGTCGGCGTGAGGCGCGTCGTCGTCGTCCCGTCACCGATCTGTCCGAAGGTGTTCCACCCCCAGCAACGCGCCGCGCCGGAGGCCAGGACCGCACAGGTGTCGTGACCGCCGGCGGCGATCGCCACGACGCCGGACAGGCCCGGGACGGCGACCGGGGTGAGTCGGTCGATCGTCGTTCCGTCTCCCAGCTGGCCGAACTCGTTGTCGCCCCAGCACGACACGGTTCCGCCGGCCTGCAGCGCGCAGGTGTGCAGGTAGCCGGCCGCGATCGAGGTCGCGTCGGTGAGGCCGATGACGTCCACGGGCGTCACGGCCTCCGCGATCGCTCCGTGACCCAGCTGGCCCTTCCCGTTCCAGCCCCAACACCCGACCGTGCCGTCGTCGCGAAGCGCGCAGGTGTGCGTGACACCGTTGCTGACGTCGGCGACGCCCGACAGGCCGGCGACCGCGACCGGGCTGAGCCGGTCGACGTGCGTGCCGTCCCCGAGCTGGCCGTTCTCGTTGTCCCCCCAGCACCGGACCGCGCCATCGCCGAGCACGGCGCACGACGCGCGTTCGTCGGCGGTCAAGGCGACGGCGCCGGCGATGCCCTGGACCTCGACGGGCGCGAGGCGGCCGACGGTCGATCCGTCGCCGAGCTCACCCCAGAAATTGCCGCCCGAACAACGGACCGTGCCGTCGCCCAGCAGCGCGCACGTGTGGTACACGCCCGGATCCACGCGAACGACGCGCGCACCGACGGACGCGTCGAGGCCTTCGCTCGGGCTGCCGAAGGCGCCGTCGGCTGCCGCCATGGCTCGCCACGGCCCGCCGTCGAGGCTCAGCTGCCCGGAAGCCACGGCGGTCGCATCGGTCGCGGTGGCGGTCACCTCGACCGGATCGCCGCCGGCCGCGACGGGCGGGGCTGCGACCGGAGCGCCGAGCGCAGGCTTCGTCCGGTCGATCGTCACGGGCGCGGCGCTCGACGCGACGGCCGGGCCGAGGTTCGCCGAGCGATCGGCGACGGCGTGGGCGCTCAGGGTCAACGTGACGGCACCGACCGTGGAGGCGGCGCCGGACAGGCTGATCGCGTACGGACCGGCGCCGGAGCCGGTGACCCCGGTGACCGACCAACCCGTCGAGGTGCCGGCGATCGTGAAGTCGCCCGCCGTCAGGCCGGTGACCGGCTCGCTGAAGGTCAGCTGGTAGGACAGGCTCGTCCCGCTCGCAGCGCTGCCGGGCGGCGTGAACAGCGCCACTCCCGGCGCGGTCGCGTCGCTGACGGTCAGGGTCGCGCAGGTCGTCCCCGCGCTGGACTCGCCCGACGTATCCGTCGCCCGCACGCAGATCGTGTGGGTGCCACCGGTCAGCGCCCCGATCCCGGCGACCGTCGACGCCGGCATGACCACGTTGACTGACGGCGTCTGAAGCGTGCCGTCGCCGAACTGGCCGTTCCAGTTGTTGCCCCAGCAGCGGGCCGTTCCGTCGCCCACCTCCGCGCACGTGTGCCACAGGCCGGCCGCGATCGCGGTCACCCCCGACACGTCCGCGACCGCGACCGGCGTCAGTCGCCAGGTCGTCGTTCCGTCCCCGATCTGGCTCATCCGGTTGCCGCCCCAGCAGCGCACGGTTCCGTCGTCGATCAGGGCACAGGTGTGAGTCGACCCTCCCGACACGGCCGTGACCTGGTCCAGGCCGGCGACCGCCACCGGCGTGAGGCGATCCGTCGTCGTGCCGTCGCCGAGCTGTCCCGAGTTGGCTCCCCAGCACCGGACGGTGCCGTCGTCGAGGAGTGCGCACGAGTGCCGGTCACCGGCCGTGATCGCCACCGCGCCGGTCAGCCCGGCCACGGCAACGGGTGCGGAGCGGTCGATCCTCGTCCCGTCGCCGAGCTGGCCGGAGGCATTCCAGCCCCAGCACCAGACGGTCCCATCCGAGCGGACGGCGCACGCGTGCTGCAACCCGACGTCGATCGCCACGACCGAATCGAGGCCCGTGACCGCAACTGGCGCGAGCCCGCCGCCGCCACTGCCGTCTCCGAGCTGGCCGACCCCATCCGCGCCCCAGCAGGTCACCGTGCCGTCGTCCAGCAGCGCGCAGGTGTCGCCGTAGCCGGCGGAGATCGCCGTCGCACTCGTAATGCCCGGAACGGGAACCGGCGTCAGCCGCGGAACGGTCGAGCCGTCGCCCAGCTGCCCTGCCCAGTTGCCGCCCCAGCACTCGACGGAGCCGTCCGCCAGGCGAGCGCACGAGTGGTAGCTGCCGGTCGCGACCGCCGTGACGGTTGCGAGGCCGTCCACGGTGACGGGTAGCGGCCGCAGCGTCGTCGTCCCGTCGCCGAGCTGGCCGGAGTTGTTCGTTCCCCAGCATCGGGCCGTGCCGTCGGCCAGGGCCGCGCACGAGTGGAACTGACCGGCCGCAATGCCCGTCACCGCGCCCCCGATCGGGCCGGTCACCGCCTCGATCGTCTCGTCGAAGGCGCCGTCGCTTGCCGCCAGCGGGCGCCAGGACCGTCCGTCGATCCGGACGTCGGCACTGCCGACCCTGGTCGGATCCGTGGCGGTGGCCGTGACCTGGACGGCCGACCCGATCGCCGCGACCGACGGGGCGAGGACGGGGATCGTGATCGCCGGCGGTCCGGCATTGACCACGAAGGAACCGCAGGCGGTGCCGTCGCTGACGCTCGCGCCGTGGCTGGCCCGGACGCAGGCGTCGTACGTGCCCTCGGCGGTCGGAGCGGTGAACGTCGTGGTCGCCCGTTCGCTTGCCTCCCCGAAGCTGCCGTCCACCGCGGACATCGGAGCCCACGAGACGTTGTCGATCGACCACTCGGCCGCGGTCACGCCGGCCGGCTGGACGGCGAGCGCGGTGAGCGTGATGGAGCCGGACGGAAGGACCGATCCAGCGGAGACCCGGACATCGCCGACGATCGGGGTGGGACCGGCGAGCGCCGTCAGCGCTCCATTTGCGTTCGCGACGCCCGCGCCGCAGCCGAGCGCCGCGCATCCGGTCGCCGAGGCGTCCGGGGCCAGCGGCGTCGCCGTCGAGCGCATCGCCAGGGCCACGGCGTCGGCATCGAGCCCGGGATTCGCGGCGAGGATGAGGGCCGCGGTGGCTGCGATGTGCGGCGACGCCATCGAGGTCCCGTTGTAGGACCGGTAGCCGGCGGCCGCGGGAGCGGTGGTTCCGTCGTTGGCGGTGCTCAGGATCCCGACTCCGGGTCCCGCGATCGCGACGTGCGGTCCGAAGTTGGAGAAGGCGGCCTTGAGCCCGTTGCTGTCGATGGCGGCAACCGCGATGACGCCGGCGCAGCTCGCGGGCTCGAATGAACCGGCATCGACCCCGTCGTTCCCGGCCGCCGCGACGACGACCGCTCCGTGGCTCCGGGCGTCGTCCACCGCAGCCTGGAGATAGGTCTCGCACGCGACGCCCGCCCCGAAGGACATGTTGAGCACCTGGGCTGGATGCGCGTTCGGCGGCACGCCGCTGACCGACCCGCCGGCCGCCCAGCGGATGGCGTCGGCCGCGTCGGACAGGTAGCCGCTGCCGCAGCCGCCGAGCGCCCGGACGACGAGGACCTTCGACATCGGAGCGGCACCGAAGACGCCGATCCCATTGTCCGCGATCGCCGCGATCGTTCCGGCCACGTGCGTCCCGTGCCACACCGTCCCACCGTCCGGGCAGCCAGGGTCGGATGGATTCGCGTCCCGGCCATCGCCATCCCCGGAGATGCCGGTGTCGCCCACGAAGTCGTATCCGCCGGGGATCGTTTGCCCGGCCAGGTCCGGATGGGCGACGAGGCCCGTGTCGATCACGGCGACCGTCACGCCGGCGCCGTGCGTGGTCGTCCAGGCTCCGATCGCGTCGATTCCGAAGGGCGAGCCGTCGCCGGGCCCGGCGAGACCCCACAGCTGGTCGGCGTCGGGATCGTTCGGCAGGTCGGCCACGGAGACGATCGAATCGGGCTCGGCGCGCTCGACGTCGGCGACCGTGCCCAGCGCGGCCAGCGTCGCCTCACCCGCGTCACCGAGCGGGGCGGAGAGCCGGTAGACGCCGTGTCGCGCATCGAGGAGGCGGACGAACGACACGGGGGCATGGGCGGCCGCGGACAGGCTCCGGAGCCGGCCGACGCCCCTGGCCTCCGCCTTCGTCAGGGAGCGTGAGAACGCGAGCACCACCTGGTCGGTGGCGTGGCGGGCGTTCGGACGATCGGGCCTCGGACCGTCGGGGTTCGGTGCGGCGGCCGGGGCCGTCGGCGCGGTTGGTGCCGGGTCGACGGAACGCGCCGCGGCGACCGACGGCGCCGGCCCGGGATAGGGGAGCAGGGTCGCGCCCAGGGCGAGGGCGATCGCGACCGCTTCGACCACGAGACGAGGCAGCAAACGGCGGCGGGCCGCCCTCACCCGGGCATCGACAAAGGTGGCGGGGTCAGCGCCCCGTGAATCGTCATGATCGCGTTCCCCGGTCCGTCGTTCCGCGTCGTCGTCGCAACCATCGCCGACGGGCGCACCCGGCGCAACCTGCCGAACGAACCACCCGGGGGCCGGACCCCTCGCCGAATGAGCCCCTCGATCGCGTGCCGCCGGCCCCTGGTCCTCGACCCTCGCGTCCTGGCACGGCGAACGCCACTATCATCGCCCGGAGCGGACCAGCCGGCCGCTTCGATCACGAGGTCGACACGATGGACGAGCAGGCCGTCCGGGCCCGGGCCCAGGCCATGTGCGATGCCCTTGCCGCCGGCGACGTCGAGCGGGCGACCGCGGACTTCAGCCCCGAGCTCCGGCGCAACCTCGGCGAGGTGCTGGCGTTGATGCCGCTTCCGGCCAACGAGGTCGTGATCGACTCCGTCGAGCACGGCGGTTCCGGTTACAACGTCGTCCTCCGGATCGCGGGCGAGGTCGACGAGGTCCAGCTCCAGACGCGCTGGAAAGATCGCGATGGCGAGCCGCGGATGGTCGAGGCCAGCCACCTGGCGTCGACGGCGATCGCGCCCGCCGACGACGCGACCGACGAGATCGGGGACGACCCGGGCGAGGGCGCCTGAGCTCGCGCCGAGTTCAGGACAACTCCCGTTCGTCTCGCGTTCGAGGCCTTGTGAGCCACCGGTCCACCTCGCCTGACCCTACGATGGGACCATGACGGCTCCGGACCTCGACGAATCCAGCGCCCCGCTCCGGGTGGTCATCGCCGAGGACTCGGTGCTGATCCGCGAGGGAATCGCCCGGCTGATCGACGAGTCGGGTGGCACCGTCGTGGCCAAGGTCGGCGACGGCGACGCGTTCGTCGAGGCGGTGGTGACCCATCGCCCCGACGTGTCCGTCGTCGACGTCCGGATGCCGCCCAGCCAGCGTGACGAGGGCCTGCGGGCCGCGATCGAGGCCCGGCGCCGCGTCCCGGGAACGCCGATTCTCGTCCTGAGCCAGTACGTCGAGCGCCAATACGCGACCGAGCTCCTGGCCGACGGCGGTGGCGGGGTCGGCTACCTGCTCAAGGATCGGGTCGGCGACATCCGGGAGTTCATGGATGCCCTGCGCCGCGTCGCTCGGGGTGGGACCGCACTCGATGCCGAGGTTGTCGCCCAGCTGATGGCCCGCACCCGTGCCGACGATCCGCTCGCCGCGCTGACGCCGCGCGAGCGCGAGGTGCTCGCGGCGATGGCCGAGGGTCGCACGAACGTCGGGATCGCCAAGCTCCTGACCATCACCGAGGGCGCGACCGAGAAGCACATCGGCAACATCTTCGGCAAGCTCGAGCTGCCCGACTCGCAGAACGACCACCGCCGCGTGCTCGCGGTCCTGACCTACCTCGGCTCCTGACCTGCCTCGCCTCCCGAGCCGGACGGTTCGTCGATCGCCGCGACCGGGATCTCGGCCCGGACGAGCGTCGGGCCGCCTGCCGGGCTCGAGACCGAGAAGGTTCCGTCCACGCCGGCGATCCGGTTGGCGAGCCCGGCCAGCCCGCCCCCCGGCTCGACGCGAGCACCGCCGCGGCCGTCGTCCCAGACCTCGACGACGAGGCGCGACCCCTCGCGCCGGCACCGGACCTCGCAATGCTCCGCGCCGCTGTGCTTGCCGGCGTTGGCGAGCGCCTCGGTGACGACGAAGTAGGCCGCTCGTTCGGTTGCGGCGGGCAATCGCTCGCCGGGCGGGAGCTCGCTGCGCAGGACGATGGGAACCGGCCCGCGGGCGGTGATCGACTCGAGGGCCGCCACGAGGCCCCGATCGAGCAGGATCGACGGAGCGATCCCGCGCACGAGCTGGCGGATGTCGGCGAGCGCCTGGCGCGCCTGCTCCTGGCCGTCGAGCACGAGCTGCCGGGCCGCCGCCGGATCCGTCTCGATCCGCTCGCTGGCGAGGCCGAGGTCGATGTTCAGCATGACGAGGCGCTGCTGAGCGCCGTCGTGGAGGTCGCGC
>DATNBW010000230.1:0-3354 GCA_035607275.1 Verrucomicrobiia bacterium
CGAAGGCGCCCTTGTGGCCGCGCTTGTCGCGGATCGGCAGCAGCGCGGAAGCGATCGCGTCGTCGAGGACCTCCGCGCCCTCGATCGGTGGCCCCTTGGCCTCCGGATCGGCGGCGGACGCACCGTCGGACCGGATGAACCCGAGCCGCCCGCGACCGGTCATCGCTCGCCGGCCTCGGCCATGGTCGATGCGGCCTCGGCCTCGGCCTCGGCCATCGCCTCGGCCTCGGGCTCGGCCGCGGACAGAATCGCCTCGGGCTCGGCCCCGGGCAGAATCGCCTCGGGCTCGGCCGCGGACAGGACCGCCTCGGGCAGGACCGCGTCGAGCGCGGCGTTCGCCTCGTGGAGCTCGCGCAGCCGCTCCATCCGGGCGAGCAGTCGTTTCTCCCGATCGTCGAGCCGCTCCTCGATGTCGAGCGGGAAGACATACCGGCCGCCGGTGGTCCGAATGCCGAACGCGATCGCGACCGCGTAGTCGGATTCGTGGCTGATCGACAGCGCGATCCGGTCCATCCCGAGCTGCTCGGCACGGGCGGCGGCCCGGCCGTGCAGGCGCACGTGGGGCTGGCCGGTCGGCAGGCGCTCGACCTCGATGTCCCGCCAGCCGATCCCGCGCACGCCCAGCCCGAGGACCTTCGACACGGCTTCCTTCGCCGCCCAGCGGCCGGCGAACGTCTCGGGTCGCATCCGGACGTAGCGCTGCTCGTGGGCCGTCAGGACGCGCTTTGCGAACCGTTCGCCGAACCGCTCGATCGAGGCCCGGATCCGGTCGACCTTGATGATGTCGATCCCGACTTCGCTGATCGAACCGGCAACCTCAGCAGGCAACTGCATCTCGCCCTCCGAGGTCCAAGGTGGAGCTCCGCGACACCATCGGTCCGAGGACTACTCGACCGTGACCGACTTGGCGAGGTTCCGCGGCTGGTCGACGTCCGTGCCGCGGGCGACCGCCACGTGGTAGGCGAACAGCTGGAGCGGGATGATCCCGATCACCGGCCCGAGCACCTCGTGGGTGTCGGGGACGAACCAGACGTCGTCGGCGTAGCGGCTGATCTGCTCGTCACCCTCGGTCGCGACGGCGAGGACGCGAGCGTCACGCGCTCGGCCCTCCATGACGTTGCTGATCAGCTTGTCGTAGACCCGCGAGCGGGTCGCGACGGCGACGAGCGGGTACTCGGCGTCGAGGAGCGAGATCGGGCCGTGCTTCAGCTCGCCGGCCGCATAGCCCTCGGCGTGGACGTAGCTGACCTCCTTGAGCTTGAGGGCGCCCTCGAGCGCGGTCGGCATCCCGTACCCGCGGCCGACGAACATGAAGCCGCGCGAGTTGACGTAGCGGCGGGCGATCGCGGGCGCGCCAGGGGCGGTCTCCTCGATCGTGCGCTGGGCCGCGCCCGGCAGCGCGTGGAGGGCGTCGGCGAGCTCCCGCTCGGTCGCATCGTCCATCGTTCCGCGGGTCCTGGCGATCGCCGCCGCGAGGATCACGAGCGTCGTCACCTGGGTCGTGAACGTCTTCGAGGCGGCGACCGCGATCTCGGGACCGGCCTGGAGGAAGACGACCGCATCCGCCTCGCGGGTGATGGCCGAGCCGACCGTGTTGGTCACGGCCACGATCGGACAGCCCTGCTCCCGTGCGTGGCGGGTCGGGGCGATCGTGTCGGCGGTCTCGCCGGACTGGGTGACGGCGATGACGAGGGTCTTCGCGTCGAGCGGCGGGGGGCTGTAGCGGAATTCGGAACCGACGGTCGCACGGGCCGGGAGCCCGGTCCATTCCTCGATCGCGGCCGCGCCGACGAGCGCGGCGTAGTACGCGCTGCCGCAGGCGACGAGCTCGACCCGGGTCGCCGCTCGGAGCTGCTCCGCGAGGCCGTCGATCTCCATCAGGCGGACATGGCCGTCGCGGGTCACCCGGCCGGCGATGCACTGGCGGATCGCCTCGGGCTGCTCGTGGATCTCCTTGAGCATGAAATGGTCGAAGCCGCTCTTCTCGGCAGCTTCGGGCGTCCAGTCGATCAGCGTCTCCGCCCGCTCCTGCTCGACGCCGTCGACGTTCGTGATCACGACCCCGCCCGGGAGGACGTCGGCGACATCGCCCTCCTCGAGGAAGATGATCCGGTTCGTGTGGGCGAGGATCGCTGCGACGTCGCTCGCGATGAAGCTCTCCTCGCCGTGGCGCCCGACGACGAGGGGCACGTCCTGGCGAGCGCCGACGAGCCGGCTGATCTCCTTCTTGTGCATGACGACGAGGGCGTAGGCGCCGTCGAGCTGGCGAAGGGTCGCCCGGACGGCGTCGGCGAGGTCGCCCTGATATGCCTCCTCGACGAGATGGGCGATCGCCTCGGTGTCGGTCTCCGAGGTGAGAGTGTGGCCGCGGGCCTCGAGCCCGTCGCGGAGCTCGCTGAAGTTCTCGATGATCCCGTTGTGGATGACCGTGATGTCGCCCGTGCAGTCCTGGTGGGGATGGGCGTTCAGGTCGTTCGGCCGGCCGTGGGTCGCCCAGCGCGTGTGGGCGAGGCCGATCGCGGCGTGCGGCGTGCGATCCGCGATCGCGGTCTGGAGGTTGGCGAGCTTGCCCGCCTTCTTCTCGACGAACAGGTCGCCGTCCTCGTCGACGAGCGCGATCCCGGCCGAGTCGTAGCCCCGATACTCGAGCCGCCGGAGACCCTCGATCAGGATCGGTCCAGCCTCCCGCGGGCCCGTGTACCCGACGATTCCGCACATTCTGGTCAATCTCCCCTTCGGCGCGTTTCAACTGCCGGAGGATCGCTGGGCCGGCACGGTGCTCTCCGAGGTCCGCGGCGGAGCTCCGCGACGCCATCGGCCCGAGGATTCAGTTTAGCCGCTCGCCCGCGAGGGTCGCGATCGCGTCGGCCAGCTCGGCGACGAGATCGGCGTCAGGACCCTCGATCATGACCCTCAGCGCAGGCTCGGTGCCGGACGGCCGGACGAGCACGCGGCCGCCCGCCCCGAGGCGGGCCTCGGCGTCCCGGATGGCGCGCAGGATCGCCCGATCGCCCTCCCACTGGTCCTTGTGACGGGCCTTCACCGCGCGCTGCTGCTGGGGAAGCATCGGGATCCGGGAGGCAAGCTCGGCGAGGGGCCGGCCGGCCCGGGTCATCACCCGGAGGACCTCGAGGGCCGTCACGATCCCGTCCCCGGACGTGGTGTGCTCGAGAACGATCACGTGGCCGCTCTTCTCACCGCCGAGCCCGGCACCCGACACCTGCATCCCCTCGAGGATGTACTTGTCGCCGACCGGGGTCCGGATGATCTGGCCGCCGGCGGCCTCGACGGCCGACTGGAGACCCCCGTTCGAGAGGACCGACACGACGAGGGCGCCCTCGGGCAGGACGCCTC
>DATNBW010000231.1:0-4846 GCA_035607275.1 Verrucomicrobiia bacterium
GACCTCGTTGCCGGGAACGAGCGCGAGATCCTGCTCGCGATCTCCGTCGAGGACTGGGCCGGATTCGACGATCGCACCCGGTTCGACGCGCATCTCGCGCTCGGCGGAGGCCTCGATCCGACGTGGCTCGACCTCTTCTCCGAGGCGGTCCGCGTGATCACCGGCGGCGACGGACCGGCCGACTTCATCGACTCGCGCCGCGAGCTCGACGGGCCGGCCGACGAGAGCGATCGGGTCGTCGAGCGCGTCGACCCGACCTGGATCAGCTTGATCGCCCGGCTGCCCGATCGCGACGTCGACGCGGTCGCCGGGCGCTGGATCGATCTCGTGGAGGAGGAGCTCGGCTTCCTGCCCCGCGAGGAGAAGCCATGGATCCGCCAGCTGGCCGGCGACATCGTCGCGTTCGCCCGGGCCGCCGACCGCTCGACCGACGTGCTGTTCGCGTGGTCCCTGTGAGCACGGGCGCGCGCGACGGCACCGACACCGCCCGAGCCATCGCCGAGAACCAGGCACTCTGGGACGAGTGGACGGCGATCCACGAGACCTCCGCGTTCTACGACCTCGACGAGTTCCGGGCCGGCGGGATCCGGCTCCGGCCCTACGAGCTCGAGGAGATCGGGCCGGTCATGGACCGGAGCCTGCTCCATCTCCAGTGCCACTTCGGGATCGACACGCTGTCGTGGGCACGGCTCGGGGCGCGGGTGACCGGCGCCGACTTCAGCCCGGCGGCGATCGAGCTCGCGACGAGCCTCGCCGTCGAGCTCGGCTTCCCCGAGGCCCGGTTCGTCCGATCGACGATCGATGCCCTGCCGGACGTGCTCGAGGACCGGTTCGACATCGTCTACACGTCACGCGGCGTCCTCGGGTGGCTGCCGGACATCCGTCGCTGGGCCCAGGTGGCCGCCCACTTCGTCAAGCCCGGCGGGCGGTTCTACATCACCGAGGTCCACCCGGTGGCGAACGTCTTCGAGGACGAGGGCGTGGAGCCGGGCGAGCTCCGGCTGCGCTACCCCTACTGGGAGCATCACGACCCGTTGTCGTTCCCGGTCCAGGGCTCGTATGCCGATCCGACCGCCGAGGTCCACGCCACCGTCGAGCACGGCTGGGACCACGGCCTCGGCGAGATCGTGACTGCGTTGATCGAGGCCGGCCTCGAGATCCGGTCCTTGCGGGAGTACCCGTTCGTCGACTGGCCTGTCGGGTTCCTGGCCGAGGCCGAGGACGGGACGTGGCGCCTGCCACCGGGCGCCGCCGGCGAGCTCCCGCTCTTCTTCTCGATCCTGGCCACCAAGCCCGGCTAGAACCCGAGCGTTGCCCACGAGGGGCCGCCGGGCGCCTCGATCAGCTCGACCAGGACGCCATGGCACGACCGGGGGTGGATGAACGCGACCGGTCCCTCCGCGCCCCGGCGCGGCGCCGAGTCGATGAGCTCCAACCCGTCGAAGCCGAGCCGGAGGAGCGTCTCGGCGAGGTTCGCGACCTCGAAACAGACATGGTGGAAGCCCTCGCCCTTGCTCGCGAGGAAGCGGGCGACGCCCGTCGAGTCATCCGTCGGCTGGACGAGCTCGATCTTCGACTCACCGACCGCCAGGAACGCGATCCGCACGCGATCCGACGGGATGTCCATGATCGTCTCGAGCTCGAGGCCGAGGAGGTCGCGCCAGATCCCCAGCGCGCCTTCGATCGAGGCGACGACCAGGGCGACGTGGTGGATCTTGCCGACGCGACGGATGGCCGGCGGAAGGCGATCGACTCGAGGCGTCATCGATGGGCTCCCTCAGATCGTGATGAGCTCGCGGTGAACGCCGAACGCGGTCCGCAGCCGGTCGCTGATCTCGCCGACGGTCGCGTAGGCGTCGACGGCCTCGATGATCGGCGGAAGGAGGTTGTCGGTGCCCCGCGCGGCGTCCTCGAGACGCGCCAGGGCGGCCGTCCAGGCCGCGGGATCACGCTCCGCCCGGACCCGCCGGACCCGCTCGATCTGGCGCCGCTCCCCCTCCGGATCGATCCGCTGGAGCGCGGCCTTGACCTCCCCTGCCCCGTCGTCGCGGAACTGATTGACCCCGACCACGACCAGATCGCCCCGCTCGATCGCCTGCTGGACGCGATACGCCGACTCCTGGATCTGGCGCTGCTGGAAGCCGCCTTCGATCGCGGCCAGCGTGCCGCCCATCGCGTCGATCTCGTCGAGGTAGGCCTCGGCGGCTCGCTCGAGCTCGTTCGTCAGGCTCTCGACGAAGTACGAGCCGGCGAGCGGATCGGGCGTCTCGGTCACGCCGCTCTCGTGGGCGAGGATCTGCTGCGTGCGGAGGGCGAGCCGGGCGGACGCCTCGGTCGGCAGGGCGAGGGCCTCGTCCTTGGCATTCGTGTGCAGGCTCTGCGCCCCGCCGAGCACGGCCGCGAGCGCCTGGACGGTCGTCCGGACGACGTTGTTGTCGATCGACTGGGCCGTCAGCGACGAGCCCGCCGTCTGGACGTGGAACCGGCAGGCCATCGAACGGGCGTTCGATGAGCCGAACCGATCACGCACGATCCGGGCCCACATCCGCCGGGCGGCCCGGAACTTGGCGACCTCCTCGAACAGCTCCGACCAGGCCGCGAAGAAGAAGCTGAGCCGCGGCGCGAAGTCGTCGATCGCGAGCCCTCGGGCGACCGCCGCCTCGCAGTAGGCGATCGCGTCGGCGAGCGTGAATGCCAGCTCCTGGGCCGCCGTCGCTCCGGCTTCGCGCATGTGGTAACCCGAGATCGAGACCGTGTTCCAGCGCGGGAGCTCGGCCGCGCAGAACTCGAAGATGTCGGTCACGAGCCGCATCGAGCTCGCCGGCGGGTAGATCCACGTGCCGCGGGCGATGTACTCCTTGAGGATGTCGTTCTGGGTCGTGCCCGCGATCCGGCTCCGGGCGACTCCCTGCTTCTCGGCCGCGGCGACGTACAGGGCGAGGAGGATCGGCGCAGTGGCGTTGATCGTCATCGACGTGCTGACGTCGCCGAGGGGCAGGCCGTCGACGAGGACCTCCATGTCGGCCAGGCTCGAGATCGGGACGCCGACCCGGCCGACCTCGCCGTCGGCTTCCGGGGCGTCGGAGTCGTAGCCCATCTGGGTCGGCAGGTCGAACGCCACCGACAGCCCGGTCTGGCCCTGCTCGAGGAGGTAGCGGAACCGCTCGTTCGTCTCCTCGGCGGTCGCGAAGCCGGCGTACTGGCGCATCGTCCAGAACCGGCTCCGGTACATCGTCGCCTGGACGCCGCGGGTGAACGGCGGCTCGCCGGGCAGCCCGAGGTCGCGCTCAGCATCGAACCCATCGGCGGCGAGGCCCTCGGCGGTGTAGAGGTCCGCGATCTCGAGATCGGAGCTGGTCGCGAAGCGCTCCCGGCGTTCGGGCGCCGCGGCGACGGCCCTGGCCCGGGTGGTGGCCCGCCAGCGCGCGACAGGCTCGTCGGGGTCGGCCTCCGGCCGCCGATCCGTCATCGGATGATCACCAGCAGGTCGCCGTTGTCGATCGTGTCGCCCTCCCCCACGGCGACCCGCTCGACCGTGCCGTCGCGCGAGGCCCGGAGCTCGTTCTGCATCTTCATCGCCTCCACGACGAGGAGGCCCTGGCCGGCCTCGACGACGTCGCCTGCTCCCACGTGGACCGCGGCGATCCGTCCCGGAATGATCGCCCGGATCTCGGTCGGCCCGCTTGCCGAGGTCGCATCGCGCTCCCGGGTCGCGCGCCGGCGAAGCTGCGACCGGCCCGCGTCCTCGACCTCGAGCTCGAAGCGCCAGCCGTCGACGACGACCTCGACGAGGGTCGCGCCGCTCGCCGACCGCCTGAGCTCGCCCACCGTCGCGCCCGGCGGCATCCCACGGGCAGCCTCCCCGGCGAGCGCGAGTGCTGCGAGGTCGATCTCCCGTGCCTCGTCGCCGGGCAGCACGCTGGCGGCGCTCGGAGCGACGCGGTAACGCCCGGTCAACGGGGCCACCGATCGGTGGCCCGGGCGCGACCCGCGCGAGCCCAGGCGGAGCTCCCACCGCCCTCGAGACTCGGCGCCGGGCGGGCCGAGCCCCCGGAATCCGAACCCGACTCCAGTGGCGCGGCCCCGGGTCCGCCGCCCACCGCCGCGGCCGCCATCTCGGAGGCGACCGCCAGCGCATCCCGCCGGCGAGCGTCGGCGATCGCGACCCAATGCTCGTCGACCCAGTCGATCGACAGGTCGCCGGCCCGGAACCGAGCGTCGCCCACGATGTACCGGTGGAACGGCAGGGTCGTCTGGACGCCGCTGACCGTCACCTCGTCCAGCGCTCGGGCGAGCCGGTCGATGGCCGCGTCGCGGGTCTCGTCCACGACCATCAGCTTGGCGATCAGCGGGTCGTAGTCGGGCGGGACCCGCGATCCGGACCCGACCGCGGTGTCGATCCGGATCCCGGGCCCGGACGGCATGGCCCAGCGCCCGATCGTGCCCGGAGCCGGCGCGAAGGCTCGGGCTGGATCCTCGGCGGACAGGCGAATCTCGATCGCGTGGCGGGTCGGGCGAGACGCCTGCCTGGCTGCCTCCTCGATCCGCTCCGACAACGGGTAGCCCGCGGCGAGCCAGAGCTGCTCGCGAACCATGTCGATGCCGGCGGCGAGCTCGGTCACCCCGTGCTCGACCTGGAGGCGGGTGTTGATCTCCAGGAACCAGAACCGGCGGTCCTCGTCGAAGAGGAACTCGGCTGTCGCGGCGTTCGTCAGGCCGACCGCCCGCGCCGCCCGGACCGCAGTCTCGTGCAGCGTGCGCCGTTCGTCCTCGGAGAGGAACGGCGCCGGCGCCTCCTCGACGAGCTTCTGGTGGCGGCGCTGGAGCGAGCAATCGCGTTCGCCGA